>NZ_CALEMX010000029.1 GCF_937910335.1 uncultured Gimesia sp.
CAAACCGATCGACTTAGCCAGAGAAACGATGCAGTCTCTCATGACTTATGTAGATCTTGTAATTGCCAATGAAGAAGATGCAGATTTGTCATTGGGAATCAAAGCACCCGAATCTGATGTCGAAGCGGGAAATCTGAATATTCAAGGATACATTTCCGTTGCAAAACAAATGACCGAGCAATATCCCAATGTAAAACAAGTCGCTATAACCTTGCGCGAAAGTATTTCAGCCAGTCATAACAACTGGGGCGCCATGTTGTATGATCAGAGTAAAGATCAGGCATGTTTTGCACCAAGCGATGCGGATGGTAATTACTCCAGTTATCAAATTCGCAATATTGTAGATCGGGTCGGTGCCGGAGATTCCTTTGCGGGAGCATTGATATTTGCATTGAATACGCCCGAACTTGCTTCCCTCGAGACAGCCATTCGCTATGCGGTAGCCGCCAGTTGTTTGAAGCATAGTATTCAGGGAGATTTTAATTATTCAACTCGTTCAGAAATTGAGTCATTGATGTCTGGTGGCGGATCCGGTCGTGTACAAAGATAGAAGCCAGTGACAGTTGTTTGCTCTGAAATCCAGTCAGGTCTCCAAACGATACGAGATCGATCTGACGGGTTAAGCTAAAAGCGGAGGTGCGAGTAAGTATGAAGAGAGGATCAGGACGCCGCACCCGACTGGAAACCCGCTTGAGTTCTCTCGATACACCTTTGTTTTTGATCGACGCAGCACGGACTGTTCTTTTTTTTAATCAGGGTTGTGAAAAACTGCTGGAATGGCCGGCGGACGAAATTCTAGGCCAGACCTGTGATTATGCAGTGCATACCGATGCGGACGAGTGTGAATCGATTTGTAATTTATTGTGCCCTCCGCCAGAAGTGTTTAAGGGAAACCATTCTGAGGTTCCCCGTTATTTACTTACACACAGCGGAAAAACATTACCCTGTGTAATTCGTTATACCCCGTTACTTGATGAACATCGCCAGACTAAATTGGTTTGGGGAATCATTGACCCCATCGAAGCAACTCATAATTTGCCGGTCGCCTCCCCTCCTCAGCAATTGCATGCTGAACTGGCGGCATTACGTCTTTCATTAAGAAACCGGTTTCGATTTTCTACCATCATAGCGCAAAACGATGAGATGCAGCGTGTCTTACGGCAATTGGAATTAGTGATCAATTCGACGCAACCAGTCCATTTTTGGGGAGAACCCGGTACCGGAAAAGAACACCTGGCAAGAGTCCTGCATTTTGAAAGTGAGCAGAGAAGGAAAATATTTATTCCCTTGGATTGTGATAGTTTGCCGCCACGCGAACTGAAGCAAACAGTATCAAAAATCCTGAAAAAAGAGTTCGACGAACCAATGCCTCTCGAGCCGGGAGTACTCTTTCTTTCACATATTGAATCCCTTTCACGTGATATCCAGGAAATAATATTATCAAAATATCAATCGGCTACTTCCAAAAATAACATCCGGCTAATCACAGCCAGTTCTTTTTCTTTGACAGATCTCTTAGAACAAGAATCAATTCTTCCGGAATTTTTCTACCTGATCACAACCATGCAGATCAAAGTGCCTCCCTTGAGAGAACGAAGGGAAGACTTGGAATTACTAGCACAACATTTTCTAGAAAATGAAAATCGGTATCAGGATAAACAAATTAGCGGTTTTGCTCCCGGCGTTCTCTCACTGTTTCAGGATTACTTTTGGCCCACGAATTTGGATGAACTGGAAAAAATCATTCAGGCGGCATTCCAAACGACGTCTGAACTGATGATTACACAGGAGTCACTACCATTACGACTAAGGACTGGCATTGATGCGCGTTTGCTAGGTCCTGCTTTGCCTGCCACTGTCAAACCTCTGGAGGAAACGCTGTACCAGATCGAGAAAGAACAAATCCTTCTCGCATTAGAGCGATCAAAAAATAATCGAACAGAAGCAGCCAAACTGCTTGGGTTAACCAGAGCCAAACTTTATCGACGGATGGAATTGCTAAAAATCAGTCTTGATTAAGCACCTCCTTTTCAGCCTCTTTTCCAAAATTTAGTTGAAAATAGGTAGTTTGTGAATAATGGCGGCCGGGAAAAGCGACTTCTCGTGAGCTGAATTGCACGATGAAAATTGGGATTTGCATAGATTGAAACATCATTACAATTCTCTCTTCTATATGATTCATTGCCTATGCCGCGCAGGAGTAATCGGTTGAAAATTAAGAGTCGAGCTTTGCTGAGCGTTCTCAATTCTTGTGTTGTCATCTTAATTCGTTTGATTTTTAAGACGACACGCCTCGAGTATGTTGGAGACAGTATTACCCGTTGCCCTTTTGCTGATACAGGTACAGACCGCTATTTATACAGTGTCTGGCATGACTCTGTCATTCCACCTTTATTTTGCGGCAGAGAACATAATGGTGTAGCACTGATTAGTCAGCATCGAGATGCGGATACGATAGAGGCAATGCTGAAGGCCGCCGGTATGGGGGCAATTCGTGGCTCCACCAGCCGAGGTGGCGCCAGCGCGATCAAAAAGTTAATCCATCTGGCAGAGGGAAAACACGTCGTCATTACCCCTGACGGGCCACGCGGGCCGCATCATAAGATGAAATCGGGCATCGTTTTTCTCGCGTCGCACTCCGGTCGACCAGTGATTCCGACAGCATATACGGCAACCAGCTTTTGGAAATTCCAGGGAAGCTGGACAAGTATCTGGATTCCGAAACCATTTTCCAAAGTCTATTATCTCGTTGGACAACCCATATCAGTCCCGGAAAATCTCTCTCGCGAACAACTAAATGACTACACAGAACTAGTACAAGAAAAGATGGAAGACCTGGAGCGAGAACTGAAACATCTCATTTCAGATAAGACGGTTGAAGATATCGTTTCATTTAAAAAAGCAGCTTGAACAATTATTTCGCAGCCTGCATTCCAAAATTTTTCTACTTTTCTCATTGTTTAGAAGTGACAAAAATTGCATTCGGTTACCCTGGCGGTATAACATGACGGGTTGCTTGATATGATCGCAGGTATTGTTTCTGCGATTGTTCGATTCCGGTTGAGGCTCTATGTCACTTAAAGTAACCAATATTCGATTGCCCGTCGAACTTCCCGAACAAGAACTCGCAGTTCACATTGCGCAATATTTGGGGATCAAGCCGGAAGAAATTCAGAGCTATCGAATCATCAGAAAAAGCCTGGATGCGCGTTCGCGTCGGGATTTACGCTTTGTCTATTCAGCAGAAGTCAATGTGCCGGATGATTCAGGGATTCTGAGAAATCTTCGTGAAGAGTTGTCCGTACAAACTTATTCAGAGGCCCCTTTTATAGACCCCGTCAGTGGCAATCAACCATTGGATGAACGACCGGTGATCGTTGGTTCGGGGCCTGCTGGATTATTAGCCGGTTATCTTCTGGCGTTAAAAGGATATCGCCCACTCATCATTGAGCGTGGATTTCCAGTCAAGGAGCGTGTACCTGAAATCAGACGTTTCGATAAAGGTGACGCTTTTCAAAACGAAAATAACTATCTGTTTGGTGAAGGCGGAGCTGGCTGTTTCAGTGATGGAAAACTGACCTGTCGCCTAAGCGGCCCTGACGTGCAGTGGGTTTTGGAACGCTTTGTTGAATGTGGAGCCCGGGCTTCCATTCTTTATGAACATCGTCCTCACCTGGGTAGCAATAAACTTCCGATGATCTGTCGCAACCTTCGTCGCAAGATTGTAGCGATGGGTGGAGAATTCCAGTTTGAATGTCGGCTTGAAGGAATCGATGTTCTTGACGGTCAAGTACAGGGTATCATGACATCATCGGGATATCGCAAAACATCACAAGTGATACTGGGAATTGGTCATAGTGCCCGCGATACTTATCAAATGTTATACGATCTGGGAGTCCCCATGTTTCGAAAGGCATTTCAGTTAGGACTCAGAATTGAACAGCCACAGGAACAGGTCAATGAACACAAATACGGCCGACAGGAATACCTCTCGCTCCTGGGGGCCGCTGACTACACGATGATTACGAAAGGAAAACGCGATCTCTATACGTTTTGTATGTGTGCTGGCGGGATTGTAATGCCCAGTATTTCAGAGCCAAATATGTTTTGCACCAATGGAATGAGCAACTCCCGGCACGATACAGGCTTTGCGAATAGTGGAATCATGACGACGATTTATCCGGAAGAATTCGGAAGCGATCATCCATTGTCTGGCATGGAACTTCAAAGAAAATACGAATCAATTGCTTTTGAATTGGGTAATAAAAATTACCTGTCCCCCCTTCAGCTTCCGGGCGATTTCCTGAATCATCGAAAAACAGATGCAGGGTTTCGCTATCAGGGCACCTATCAAAGAGGCATCGTCCCGGCGGATTTGAGTCAGGTATTGCCACCGGTTGTGATTTCTCAAATTCAAAACGGATTGCCAATTATGAATCAGAAATGGAATGGTGCATTTTTAAAGGACGCTGTTTTAGTCGGTCCAGAAATGCGTGGTAGTTCTCCTGTTCGAATTGACCGCGAACGAGAAACCTATCAGACTTCAGGCTTCCGTGGTTTATATCCTGTTGGAGAAGGTGCGGGATACGCCGGCGGCATTGTGTCGGCAGCCGTTGATGGTCTGCTAAGTGCGAAAAAACTGGTTGAAGAATTTGCACCCCTCGAGCCAACAGTTTCTTAACTCGGCAGCTTCTATACTTTCTAAATAGCGAAATTATTCACTATTAATGACGCGATTGACAGATTGATCAATCGCTGCCAGATAGGCATCCAGTTTCTCGAACAGTTCCTGCGCAAAATCTTCGCTTTTTAATAACTCGGCAACTTGATTTCGAATACTGATATCTTCCACACGTCGTTTTTCAATTCCATCAGGAACACGCCGTACCAGACTAATCAATTTATCATTAGTAGGAATGAATCCCAATTCCAGATGCTCAATCAGTTCTGAAGTAAGTCTCTCAGTATCTGAGAACATTTCCCGCAATGTCAGTTGGCTTGGAGCCCGCTTCACAATTCCTGTCTCCCCTTCAAAGATCAAAGAACGTTGATATTAGACAGGCTTTTCCCTAAACAGGTCAAGTATATTTTGTATTCATCTTTCATTAAGTATTGAGAGAGATAGAACCCTGTTCATATGCGCTCTGGACAAACAGCTGAAACCCATCGATCAGAGTAAGTCTGAGACATGAGACCAGATTTCATTTCCAATCTCTTCAATAGACCTTAATTGATTCTCATGCAGACTATTAATTTTTTGCCAATGAGAATTTGTTTCAGCCAGATGCAGGTACACCTTTCGGACGTGAGACAGATAGGTTTGGTCCGCTTCCTGCAGGTCAGCTACTTTTTCTGTATAAGAGCGCGCCTGTTTTTCGGCAACCAGTTTTTGAGCATAGTCTGCAGGTAAATCCAACAGAATCGCCAGGTCCAGCCGAGGCATCCTGTAAATCTCATACTCGATTTGCTCAATCCATTGAATGAATTCAGCACGTTCATCGCCGGATAGTTTTGCTCCTTGATGTGCGATATTCGAAGGAATGTAACGATCGAAAATAACAACCTGACTTGACTCAATCATTCGAAAAATGTGATCGCGCGATTCAAAACGGTCTCCTGCATAAAGCAGCGATGCCAGAAAGGGATTCACTTCATCAAGTTGCCCGAATCTTCCATTCAGAAAATCACCGATGGACTTTCCAAACAATGTCTCATCGTATCGCGGAAAACCAATCAAGTTGGAACGAATTCCCTCCTCCTGACACTTCTGATGCAGTTTGCCCGCCTGAGTACCTTTACCTGAACCATCGATGCCTTCAATCGCAATTAACAATGTCACTCAAATTCCTTCTTTATGATACTCTTCGAGAGTCTTTTCAAAAAACGTTTCAGAAATGATACAGAAACGGGTAACCATTTATTTAAGTCGTAATGCGAGCCGCCTCAAGATATTCCCGGTGATCCTTGAGACCTCGCACTTTTATAAAATTTCCCAGATCGGCTTGAGAACCGCGACAAATCACAGGTGCATACCAGCGGTCTGTACCGCGGACCCATCCGGGATGGTCTTCTTCCTCGCGTTCAATGAGGACCTGTAGCTCACGATCAATTAATGTTTGATAGAAGTTCTGTGCTAAGTTCCGTTCCAGATCAGCCAGCTGCTGGCAGCGGTCCTGGCGAATTTCAGGGGAAACTTGATTTTCATACGTCGCAGCGGGCGTTCCTTTACGTGCGCTGAATGGGAAGACATGAATTTTCATAAATGCCGCATCGCGACAGGCCTGCTTCGTTTGCTCAAACTCTTCATCTGTCTCGCCGGGAAATCCGACAATGACATCGGTTGTGAATGAAGGGTGATTCAAACGTTCGCGCATCATCTGCAATTTTTCCAGAAAACGGCTGATATGATACCGGCGTTTCATTCGCCGCAAAACGGTATCTGACCCGCTTTGAAGCGAAGGATGAAACTGAGGGCAAAGGTGTTCACAGTCGGCGGCTGCAGAAATAAAATCATGATTGATTTCCGCGGTCTCTACACTGGAAAGTCGCATTCGCCAGTCACCGGGAATTTGATCCAACTTTCGAAACAAATGCCAAAGTCGAAAAGGAGCCTTACCCGATTTTCCACGTGTAGTATCGACACCATAATGACCAACATGGATACCAGTCAGAACGATTTCCTTGTATCCGTTGCCCACCAGTCGTCGGACTTCTTCTTCAATGTCTTCAGGCGAGCGACTTTGTAGTCCGGGACGTACCTGCGGAATGATGCAGTACGTACATCTCAAAATGCAACCATCCTGAACTTTCACATAAGCCCGCTTACGTCCTTCGAATTTGGAAATGCCGGTCGGCATATCAACGATTCCATGCCGTTCCAGAACGTCAGGCAGTTCTCGCTTGTCGGTAATGACTTCAAAAACGTCGGGTAATTCTGAGACCGCTTTAGGGTCTCGCGTGGCATAACAACCCATCACCAGTATTTTCGTTCCGGGGTTATTCTTAGAGAGCTGGCGAATCAGCTTTCGTCCCTTTGAATCACCCGTGGCAGTAACCGTACAGGTATTGACAACACACAAATCTGCGGTCTCGGTTTCAGAAGCCTCACGATACCCATTCTTTTCCAGCGCTTCTTTCACGAGTTGAGTTTCGTACTGGTTCACCTTACATCCAAGGGTCACCAGTTGGCATGTTTTGTTGGCTTGATTAGAATGGAGTTGATTGAGTGTCATTATTTTACAGCGATTAATTTAACGGTTACTCTGTAATAGGTAAGTCTTTGCTTCATGAACTGGGCCGGTATGAAGAGCTTTTTCAGAGAATTTTTGAAACACAGCCCCTTCACTGATTCGCTCTCTTTAAATGATTTTCCAAGATTCAATCTGGAAATCAATCAAGTCAAGTCGCATAGTATAATCAGTGAGAAACCAGACTTCGAGTGGCAGAATCAGATTGTCTGAACTGATTCTGACAATTACTTTTTCAGCGAGAAACCTGCTTAAAGGGAAACAGATGTATTTCAACGATTTAAGTCATAAATCATATCTAAGCAGTATGTTATGCCTGATACTGATCTTTACCCTTCTGGAAAGCCCTCGGAAGGGATATGCAGCAGACCCTCCCCTCGATCAGAAAAAACAGGTCTATCAAAATGGGGTCGTAGCCGCTGATCATCCCCTGGCCAGCGCAGCTGGTACAGTGATCCTCAAAGCAGGTGGGAATGTTGTGGATGCAGCCGTAGCGACATCGTTCGCACTTTCCGTCCTCAGACCCGCCAGTTGCGGCTTAGGAGGTGGAGGCTTTATGGTGATCTGGGATGCAGAGCAGCAAAAGTCCGTCGTCATTGATTATCGGGAACGTGCGCCTGCCGCTGCGACTCCGGAAATGTATGCAAAGTTGCCAGGCAACGATACTCAGCGAAAATACGCCAGTCGTCAGGGGCCATTAGCGGTCGCGGTGCCCGGCACCGTGGCCGGTTTGTGTTATGCAGTCAAAAAATATGGCAAGCTGGACTTACAGACGGTCATGCAGCCTGCAATTATGATGGCAAAAAGAGGAGTTCCTCTCAATGATCATATGCGGTCCGTGCAGAAATCCATGTTAGCACGAATTAAAAAAGGGAACTTGAATGCAGAACAG
>NZ_CALEMX010000030.1 GCF_937910335.1 uncultured Gimesia sp.
TTCGATGGCTTGCTCTACTTTTTGCAAAAGAACTTCGGGAGATTCGAGCTCTCGCGGATCGGTGGTATCAGTCCCGGCCTGAATTTCTTCCGAATTCTCATTCTTGGATTGTTCTTTAGAAGAGCTACCACATCCAGAGATCAACGCAACAGAAGACGACAATAGAACCAGGAACGTCAGACGCGACAGCAAACTCATGATAGAAGAGACTCCAATGGATAAATATATGTGTGAGATAATAACGGCAGGCAATACATTAGTGCATCTGAATGAGATTCGTATTCTGATACAAATCTATCACCCATTTGGGGCACTGTAAACTTCTTATTTTTACTATTTATTAGGCTAGATCGTGTCTAGTTAATTCAGGACAATTTCAACGCTGTTATTCACCATTCAAATAGCCTCGGAGACGATAGAGTCAACCTGAATATAGGCTAGCGGAGTGAGAAACGAATCTCAACCGGTGAACAGTCCCTTCTACTAAAGCGGCGGAAAGAAGAGGGATTCCGCTTGAAACACGTTCATTCTCAGTTCCACGTTACCCGCACTGGCGCGCACTTCAGAGATCAAAGCAGTTTTGCAAATTCTTCCCTGAGTAGCTCGTCAAACTCTCTTTTGATACGGGATGCGACTCGAATTATGTAAGTCAAATGCCTCAATTACCCACTCTCTTCGTACCAAGTTGCAGGAGCACAACTGTGATAATCGCCACAATCTTACCAGTTGGCTCGAAAGTTATTTCTCACGTTTGAAAACAGCTTCTTGCTCTGTGATTGCAAGCTACATTTTCTGAACTACCGTCCAATGTTTTATGAAGAACCAACATATTATATAGCAAGAAAAGAAGAATTATGACGCAATGGATAACAACAATTTCACTTGGATCCATCCTTGCAATTACATCCGTGTTTTGGATGGCGGATGATACTCATTCCAAATCGATTGATGCACCCTATGAAGTGTCTGTTAAGCACGTGCAAGATGACACAGACTATGAGGGAGTCCCGCAAGCGATTGAGTCTACAATGGAATTCGTTTCGACGAATCACGCGTGTGACAAGTGTTCCAGCAAAGATCCAGCATTGCATCATAAGCACCAATGCCAATCGCATAATTTTAAGCAAGACAATCAGTACCGCGGCATTGAAGTCGGTGGGAACCGCTGGATCAAGATGGCCTGTGATGAAGCACATCAATCAGTCAAAGAAGGTGGTGGTCCTTTTGGTGCCGTTGTTGTTCAAATCGATGATGCGTCAAATAAAGTCATTCGTTTTTGGCGCTGTCGCAATCAAGTGACTAAGAATATCGATCCGACAGCACACGCCGAAGTGAGCGCGGTTCGTACCGTTGCGAGCGAATTAGGGGTGTTTAATCTCGGTAATATTCGCCAGGATGATCCTCGACTGAAATTAACTCAACCAGGCGAAACATCGCACTGTGAAATCTACAGCAGTTGTGAGCCATGCCCGATGTGTTATGCCGCCATTCGTTGGGCACGCATTGATACGATTGTCTTTTCTGCCACACGTTATGATGCGGCTGAACCGGGTGTCGATTTTTCCGACCTGGAGCTCTATCAGGAACTGGCAACACCTTATCAAGACCGTGCCAGTAATGGGCTACGTGTCTATCAAGCAACCACGAAAAATTCATTAGACGCTTTTAATCTATGGAAAAATACAGACAAGGTTGCCTACTAATCCTTGTCTCTCAGTTTAATTTACAACTCCTAGGGGAAAAAATAATGACGAAGAATTCAAAGTTCATGAGAAATATTGGATTGGCAATTGTAGCCTGTGGTCTGCTTGCTTCCGTATCGTTCGCTTATGAAGCACTGACATATGAAAAACTTCCAAGTTCGGTGAAGAAGAATATCGAAAAATTACATCCCAACTCACGTGTTTTGACATCGAATGTAGATGAAGATGGGCTGTATCAGATTGACGTGAATGCCAACGATGAGCATTTCGTCATGGAACTCACGCGATCTGGCCGCGTGGTGAGCAATAAAAGTCAAGGAAAGCTGCAGAAGAGCCCGGAAAAGTCGGTGAAACTTCCTTCACGAGTAATAGCCGCAATTAAGAAGCTGTATCCCAATGGCAAACTTGTCTCCGCTTCCACTGATGAAGACGGCGTCTACCATCTTCAAATTAAGAGCGCACTGGGGATTAGCAAAGTGGAATTAACGCGATCAGGAAGAATCTTACTCCACGATCGCGATGCAACAGATAGCGATGAAGACCTGAGTATCACACCACGACCATCATTATCTTCTGCATCATCATCATCACCATCTTCTTCTCAGTCACGGCACATCGAGAGTGTCAGGAAATTGCCTGCCGCCGTACTCGCCGCCGTCGAAAATGCACATCCTCAAAGTGTGATCGTCCATGTCTACCAAGACCTCTATGGTCCGCGTTATGGACGTTCAGCTTATTTTGTCAACGTCGTCAAGAATAATGAAGTTCACAGTGTCGGCCTGACAGAGAATGGTAAAATTCTCAAGAATTCACTTGATAATCAAACCGATCGTCTGGCACGTCTTCCGCAAACCATTAGTAACGCCACCAAAGCAACTTTTCCAAACGGCGTGATTTATGGCAGTGGAACGCGAAACGGGAATTATCAAATCGATGTGTTAGTCGACGGCCTTCCCTATGACCTGATAATTACAAAAGCGGGTCAAGTCATTTCGCAGAAACGAGATTACCACGAATAATCGAAATTCATTCTGACCATCTGACGAACCATCACGTCTAACGTTCATTTGTGATGGTCAGTCAGGTGTGAAAATACGAAACGGTGAAGTCATCTGGAGCAAATCAGATGACTTCATCGTTTTTTTATCGACAGCGCAAGTGGTTTGATTAGCAATCATGTCACTTTCAACCGAGTGTGACTAGATCATTGAGAGCCGTTTATCGGCTTACTCCACCCATTGATGGTTCTTCCAGCGGTCCATTGTTTATCTTGCCAGCGATAATGACAGTTCCCTTTATCTGGTGGCGCCTCCTGCGGATGGTAATTGATTGAATCTTCAGAGTGAATTTTGATACATGTAATTTTGTCGTTTTCTGCATGAATATGGAGTATCCAGTTTGTTGCGCCAAATTGAAGAGGAGCTGAAATAGAGATATCGTCAGGAAGGTAGTAGCTGGAGATCCAGGTTTGAGGCATTTTGGCAACTTTCGTTTTCAAATCATTCAAAGAGTCCCCTACTTCAGCTACCTCGTAGATGGAAATTAACTGCGCGTTTGCTGCATCAGCGACCACAAAACCATAAGCAAATAAATAAAACAAGACTACCAGGAGTAGAACGCCCAGGATGATGTTCAAGATTTTAGACGCTTTGCTGGATGGTTTTGTTGTCAAGCCTTTGCCCTTCCTTCAGTAAAACGCTCAGATCATCGAGAGCCGTTTGTTTTGACTCGCAGTAGTTTGCGCATATTAGGTACGTTGACTTCCTCTGGAGAGAGCCAATGTCTCCTCCCGTTATCGAACAGGACGTGCGAACCATGTATTGCAAATACGTCTGCTGCAATCATTTTTTCCAATTCATCCAGCGTGATATCTTTTGGTTCATTCCACAAGCCGTTCAGCATTGAGATCTCCATCAGGATAATTCGTGGTTCGTCCTCATGATGACTCATTAGTGAGCGGCAGTCTTCAGTCGGGCTCCAATATGTAGAATTATCAATGATGGCGACTAACTGCGATGTGCGTGGTGTTTTGTCGTCCTGGGTAATGATCAAACGATAAAAATGGGGTTTCTCTGTTGCAATCATCTGATTGTGAGAACTGTTCCAGGGCTCGTCAAACCGATAGTCGTAGCGGTGATCGGTTGACTTAAAAGAGGGTTCTAAATGTGGCAAAAGCAAAGCCCGCCAGCTATGCTGAGGTTTATCCCCTTTAGCGTCTCTGAGTGCAGCCGGAGGCAGGCAGCCATGCATTGTCTGGTATTCATGCAAAGCCACTCCAATCGCTCGTATTTGATTCCTAAAGCGTTCTCTTTGGCCACTATTAACAGCTTGTTGTACATCAGGAACCAATAGCAGACAGAGTATGGCCACGATCACCAGAATGGTAACCAACTCCCAGCGCGTGAAGGCGTTTGAACGAAACGGCTGCATGTTGTCATTCCCAAAATGGTTTCGATGACCCAAATGGAATCACTGTCGCTGATTTCATTATAATATGAATCATGACGGGATGTATGTTTTTTGTCAAAAGTCAGATCAGAAAATTCAAATGTTTCACTACATATCAAATAGCTAGAGGCATTTTTCTCGATGTGTCTGCTCATACCACGGGTAGCGGTGGAGGGATTCGAATCTCGTTCCCACACGCGGAATATGATTTGGCAGAATGAGGAATGTAAGATTATTCTTGATTAGTGGATGTGATGTCACAATAAGTTAGTTTATACCCATTCTTTGCCGCGTTACAATATTTGAGAATGATATAGGCCGTGCGAGATATGACGCAGCAGCAAAAATTCAAGATCGCACCAGATGTACTTTCCGTACTCGAAAAATTGTGTTTTGTGTAAGCGAACGATTCATTGAGTAAATCAGAACAGGATGGCTTTTAACCAACTTGCTGATTCTATCAACAACGGAAACAGGAATATTCCGTCATTAAGGTGATACCGTGAAAATAAATACTGTACTTTTAATGGTTGTTTTAGGGGGCTTGATTTGGGGGCAGCCCACTCAGGCGCAGGATCAGAAAAATCCTCTTCCCAAAGGGTACCAGAGTGTCGGTGACGACAAACAGGCAGCCTTGCGAAAATTGTGTCAGGCAACTGCTGACACCGGACTATTTTCAGGCGCAGTACTCGTAGCCGAAAAGGGAAAGGTGATTTACAAAGCAGCCTTCGGCATGGCGAATCGTGAATGGAAAATTCCTAACACCACCGATACCAAGTTTCGTCTGGCCTCGGTTAGTAAACAATTCTGCAGCATGGTCGTGATGCAATTGGTGCAAGAGAAAAAAATCAAGCTGGATGATAAGGTGACCGATTATCTACCCTATTATCGTAAAGATACCGGAGACCAGATCACGTTGCACCACTTGCTCTCTCATCAGTCGGGCATTAAGGATTTTACAGCCAGCTTTAATTATCGCGGGACAACTTCGCGGATGTCCTTCGACAAAGACGAATTTATCAAGCTCCATTGCAGTGCCGATTTTATTAACGAACCAGGCACCATTTACAGCTACTGCAATGCGGGATACTGCATCTTAGGCAGGATTATCGAAAAGGTGACCCGAAAATCATTCGAGCGGAATCTCGAGGATCGCATCTTTATACCTTTAGGCATGAAATCCAGCGGGTATGACCGCAACCGGTATTTGATCGAGAAACGGGCCAGCGGATATACGTATGGTCCCTTTGGTCTTGAGAACGCAGAATATATAGAGATGGATTCCTCTCCCGGTGCTTCGGGGGCCTTGTATTCAACAGTCGAAGATATGTTTTTGTGGGACCGGGCTCTGCACACCGATCAACTCCTGGATAAGAAATTTCGAGACCTCATGTTCACGCCGAATAGTAATGTGCCTGAAGTCAAAGCAGCGGGTGGCAGGCCACGTAGCATCTACGGCTATGGTTGGCAGATCTATTCTCGCACGCATCCCGTAACCGGGAACAAAATCAAAATCGTCAATCACGGCGGAGCCATCAACGGGTTTCGAGCGATGGAAAATCGATTAGTCGACGAAGACGCCTTCGTAATTGTACTCTGCAACCAGGGGGACAGTTTTGGTTCCTCGCAGGTGTGGGGTGCTGTCGTGAAATTATCAAATGAACTAAATCATATCGTCACCGGGCAGCCATATCGATTACCCGGTAAAGCGCGTCTGACTCAAGAACAACGCATGTATGAAATGGTCAAAGCAGAAGGCGTGGAAGCGGCCCTGGAATGGTTCAAGAAGAAAGGCAAAAAATCAGCCTGGGGTGGATCCAATTTTGTGCTGGCGAAACAATTGATCAAAGACGGACGAATCGAAGCGGGACTTCGTCTCATGGAATTTGATATCGAAATGACTCCTGGCAAAGTATGGCTTCTCCGAAAAGCGTCTCAGGCCTGTCTGGACAATGGCCGTACCGAAGAAGCATTGGATTATGTCAACAAAGGATTGGAACTACGACCGGACGATGACGATTTCAAAACTATGAAAACCGAACTCGAGCAGACTCTCAAATCACAAAAATCTTTAAACTAAGTTCAAACCTCAGACTTTAAGTTGGCCAGTTTTCGAGCTATTTCAGAATCCGAACGTCACTACTTTTGATACATGAAATGGATAGCGAAGAGCTGGCACAACAAAGATACAAAGAGAAGCAGGTTCTTTGTTATGTCTCGAGTAGAGGAAACAGCCTCTACTGCAAAAAAAATCATCTGCACCCCAAAAAAACGCCTGAATCCACAAAGTTGGGATTCAGGCGTTTTTATTTGTCTGAATGTGTCATCGAATGACACGAGTAGCGGTGGAGGGATTCGAACCCCCGACACGCGGATTA
>NZ_CALEMX010000031.1 GCF_937910335.1 uncultured Gimesia sp.
ACGTAAAGAACGGATTGCCCCCATTGGCAGCTATGCCGAGAAAGCATTGAAATTGTGGTTAGCGAAAAGGGAGCCAAAACCCATGGCTCATCCCGACTCTGATGCAATCTTTCTCAATCGGCTCAAAACTCGAATCACCGCGCGTAGCATAGGCCGTATGCTGGAAAAATATTTGCTACAGGCCGGGCTCGATAAAAAAACGAGCCCACATACATTGAGACATAGCTTTGCCACACATCTTCTGGATGGCGGCGCAGATCTGCGTAGCGTACAAGAATTGCTGGGACATAAAAGCTTAACCACCACGCAAATATACACACACGTCAGTACAAAACGTTTACGCGAAACCTATGAAAAAGCACATCCCCACGCAAAACAATCAAAAATAAAATCTTCATGATTGTTGTGACACTTTTTCTCATTCCTACATATCAATGAGTAACAGCTAATCCAGTCTCACCTTGAATCTGATTCAAATTCGAGGGACGATCCGGATTTCAAACTATCACCGGAAAGCTTTACTAGTTTAATTGCCTGGCAAACATCCTGGATATTCGCTACAGGAATAATGCCACCAACGGCCCTTCGGCAAAAGTGATCCAGCATCACTTCCAGTTCTCTGCGATCACTTTTGAGTGATTCGGTCATTGAGGATGATTCTGTTTCCCAATGAATCTCATCCGGAGAATGAAACTCAGCCGATCCATTTCGGCAAACAATCCGATGTCTGGGAAAAAGTGTCTCTGCTGTTCGCTGCTCATTTTTTATTTTGATCAAGGCAAATCGCGCTGCCCCGGTAACGGGGTCGTTTGAATATTCAATTCTGATTTGGCGATAATCTTCCGAATGATCGCTAGAGTCAGAATGAATAGTCGTTTGAACACGGACAGGTTTTGTCCGCATAAGATAACAACACCAGTCAATTAATCCGATCAGAAAATCAGTCTCATTCTTCTGGCCTGGTACATCAACTTGCTGATCCTTAGAAGGGCAACATGTCTCGATTTGAATCGAAATTGGGTTCCCCAATCGTGTGACAACTAATTCAAAAAAACGAGTTGTAGCCTGTGAGTAGCGCCGACTGAATTCGGGCATCAACGTGACTAATTTTTCTGAGGCAGTGTCATGAATCGATTCGAGTAAGTTCAGATCTTCGCCCAGGCTGCCAGCAATATATACCGGACGATGTTGCTGGCTAAGTATCTTAAGCGGGTAATGATTCATCCAGTGAGAATGCAATAATAAAAATGCATCCAGAGGATAACGTGATACCAGACATCCTATACCCGAGACGACATCCGCATCCCAATACACGGCAGCCTGCTCTGCGCGGCTGCGAACTGGGTCATATATTGCTTTGATCTGGATTCGTTGATCCATCATTCTCAGCGCGGGTTCATAGCGCTGTTCCCAATATGGACCGAGCCCTATTATTCCAATTCTGACCATTTGGCGAACATTAATGAGTTGGAGAATATGTTAGAAGAGGGTAACAACCAGTGAGAAAAATAACCTGACCTGAAGACTAAGTGACTGATCCCACAGAAACAAGTTCTGTTTGAATATGATATTCTCAAATTGGTAGCTGAATCAAGTCCATACCTTCATTAGGAGGTATTAACTGGCAAACCCAAATGTAGCGATGAGTAAATATCCTACATAAATTGTCAGCAAAATCGAGCCGCTCACAGGGGAGATTTCCTTACGCCGCCAGGAAAGCCCCAACATTGCCAGAATTAACAATATCACTACAGGACCATCGAAATAGACGGTTTGCTTGGGGATCGGCAATGGATGAATCAAAGCACATGTAGCAATGACCATTGTGATATTCAGAACATTGGCTCCAATGATATTACCGGTACCCAATGCTCCATGCCCTTTCACAATGGAAAGTATAGATATCGTGAATTCTGGCAGGGAAGTTCCCACCGCAAGGATTGTCAGTCCGATTAACAACTCAGAAACTTCGAAATACCGCGCCACCTGTACTGCATTCGTTACCAGGAGCTTACTTCCCAGAATAACCAGACAGGCTCCAATGAAAAATGCGAATGCCAATTTAATGTAATAACGTTTTAAATTTTCAACCTGGGGTGGTTGTTCCTGATCGAGACCAAAATCATGGCGTGAACTCAAAGCCACCCTCAAAGTAAATAAGATGTAACCTGCCAGGATACAAAGCAAAACACCCGCCTGCCAACGTGCTATCGCAAATTCCGCTGGTGCTCCGTTTTGATTAACCGCACCTCCAGATGAAAAGAGACTAAACACCCACACAATCACGCCGGCTAATAACATAAAAAAACCGGGGCCAACTATCGTAAATCTGGAAACGGGAATGCAACGCTCAGTATTTCGTTTCCTGGCAAGATATCCATTCAGAAGTGCACAAGAACCTATGATCAAGCCAATATTGCATAAACAGGACCCGAGTGCATTTCCCACCGCGAGATCACCTTTTCCCGATACCGTACTAGTCACAGAAACCATCAATTCAGGAAATGTGGTTGACATACTAACTATTGTCGCACCGATAATGACAGGTGGAACTCTGGTTTGCCTGGCAATCTCGACTGAACTGTCGGTAAAGAGATCGCCTCCTTTCGTGATACTGATCATCCCCATCGCGATAAATAACAGGCTGATGAGAATTGAAGCAGGAGCAGTTAATCCGGTTATTAATTTGAAAAATTCAATTGGCTCCATAGCCATGATTAATAAATGCAAGCTACTGCTCCTATCGAGTTTCTAAATTACTGCATTCTCACTGTCTGCAAAATATTAAAAAGTAATGAAATAATATGATAGGGATGACTGTAAACATTCTTTTCAGAGTATTCTTTTATCAAATTAAACGTAAAATACAGATATGAGTTCA
>NZ_CALEMX010000032.1 GCF_937910335.1 uncultured Gimesia sp.
CGAGACAACGGCCAACATAATAAACTGACGATGAATAGTGAGGCGACTACAATCAAGGTATTCCTGCGTGAAGGTTTCTTACGAAACAGACTCAGACTCACAACAAAACACAATAGAAATCCGACTGCACTAACGATGGGAATCGACCACAACGTCCGAGGTTGCAAACTGACTTCCACGGGATTCACTTCCAGATTGAGTTTTCGCCCTGGATTAATCCATTCAAATTCACTTTTCCTTTCGAGCTTGGAGAAGACCGGCCTGAAAGACTGGTCAAAGGCAAAGCACACCGATTCTACACTCCAGACACTGCGATTAAACATATCCCAGGTCACTTTGACTTTATCAGGAGTCCCTTTCGTACTGTAAGACAGTATGACTCCGACGCGTGCATTGGCGATGCTTACTTTTTTTTTCTCGGCGGGTCTTGCGAAATCTGTAAAGTCGAGGCCATAAAAGTCCAGTCGAGAGATGACTGGTTTCACAGAGATCCCATCAATTTCGACAGGATTCACCTTTGCAAAATACTGCTCAATCGTTTCCCTTGAGGCCGACTGCTCTGCAACCGATAAAAAATCGGGATCTTTTCGCTCCAGCGTAAAGAATGATTCCAGAGTAGCCAGTGGAATCAATATCTCATGTCGTACTTCAAAATCTTCGATATACAGAAATGAATATATCGTTCCATAACTGGTAATTCCCAGTGTTTCTTCGCGACGTTCTTTCAGCCATTTCTGCCAGTCAGACTCCGATGCATCTGGAGATAAGGGGGGATGATCCCAGTTAAATCGAATTGTCTGTGGCTCGCGTGGTTTCATCGACACCGCGTAAGGAGTTTCCGACCCTTCCTGCTTCAGGTTGAACCGAACCAGGGCAGGAAAACCGGCATTGGAATCAACAAGTTGTTGACTGAAAGTGAGAAATTCCGGTGGTGTGGCGAGTGCATATTCAATCTGAAAAATCAGAGTAAATTGCATGAGATCGGTCATTGCGACCCCCTGCGGTTTGATTGAGGAATCATCAACTGATACGACTTTCCCCTTCAATTTCTCTCCATTAATATCTCGTACCAGCAAGCGGTCTAACAGAAATTGTTTGTGTTTTTCGATGGCTTTTTTGATTTTCTCTGCAGAGATGATGTTTTCTTTATCAGGCTCCAGTTTCTGAAAGAAATAAAGATCCTCAACGTAAATCTGCATTGAAACCACAACTTTATCGCGCGTGACGTAGACATTCTCCTGACTGTCTGAAATCGGATGTGCTTCGCTGGAAGCGGGAAAAGAATTCACAACCAGAGTCAGGCAGCAGATTAGAAAAAACAGATGGAATCTATCGGACCGATGAGCAGGACAGCCAGATGGTCTCTCGCGTTTATCATTAAAAGTAGCAACTCGCATTGTCATGGCAGGATTTCGAATTAGAAAATACGTAGATCAAACTGAAAGGGGAGTTTTACAGGCAGGTTTCAATACATTTCTATACTATTTGATCGTACCGATACAGTGGATAGAATTGCAATCGTGGTCTGCTTATAAGACACTACGATTATTGATTTCACGATGATTGATAAAAAAGGGTCTACGATGCAAGAAAATCAGGAATCACCTCAGCTCGAAGATGAAACCTCACAAGAAGTTACTGCAGAATCTATACGTATAGAAAAACCGAGTCTGTTTAAACGTAGCACGCTCTGGTTTCTGGCATTCCTCTTGGCAGCCTCGGCAATGATCTACCAAAGAGCCACCGGACCGACTTACCCCGTCAAGATCCGAGTGGCAGACGGAATCACTGCGAAACTCATTCGTACACATGAATCAACGAAGGACGCCATCGTCGAACTGCCGGTACCATTTAATGAGGATAAAAAGCCATCAGCGAAGCTGTTCTACAGACGTTATCGTACTTCAGATGAATTTATCACTGTCCCCATGACATTAGAGGAATCATCACAACAAGAAGATGAGCCTATATACGTTTTGAAAGCAGCACTCCCCAAACAGCCGGCAGCTGGCAAGCTGGAATACTATATCGAAGCAACGATTGATGATGGAAATCGACGTTTTCCTGCACAATCAGATGATTATGTTTTAATACGATTCAAAGATCCCGTTCCAGATACGATTTTGTTTCCCCATGTTACATTAATGATATTTTCAATACTCTTCGGAATGCGCTCAGGTTTGGCCGCTTTATTTGCCCCTTATAATATGCGTCAACTGGCCTGGCTTACTTTGTGCGGCATGACCATCGGAGGCATGATTTTAGGTCCCTGTGTTCAAAAATATGCATTTGGAGAATACTGGACCGGATTTCCTTTGGGGGGAGATTGGACAGATAATAAAATGCTGTTCATGTTTCTAGCGTGGATCTTTGCCTGTTCTATAATTGGTTTCAAACCACGAAAAAAAGAACATCCTGTGGGACGGATTGTTGTTTTGCTGGCAGCTGTCGTAATGACCGTGTGTTATCTGATCCCGCACAGCATGGGTGGCAGTGAGTTAGACTATAGTCAGGTTGACCAAGGTATTGATCCCAGCGAAGCCATCAAGACAGGTCGACAATGAATGCGGCCCAGGTTCATCTCTTAACGGTTCATATCCCCATCATTGGCTGCTGGGGATTGTCGATCTTATTCATTCTCGCGCACTATTTCCGAGATGACCGACTGTTCAAAATCAGTTGCTGGCTCTTGCTGACAATTCTATTACTAGCCACAATCGCTTACTTCTCGGGGCCTCCCGCCTACGAGCTCCTGAAAGAGAATTATCAGGTTGAGAATGAAATAGTTGAATTTCATGCTCTGCTGGCGCGATCCTGCCTGTTAGGAATGGTCGTTTTGGCAATGATCGTGGGTAACGCTCTCGTACAAGGGTTCCAGGGAGAAAAGGTCCCAGGCTGGCAACGCTGGGTCATTTTGGTAAGCACGATTCTTCTTTCGATTTTCTGGGCTGCTGCCGCTCACTGGGGAGGCATGATCAGACATCCTGAAATTCGTTTTACTGTCTCGAATGTGGTTGAAACTCAAGTCGTTCAAGAAACTACGAATCGTGAGCGCCTTATTTAACGATCTCAGTCCCAATCCCTTTATCCGAATAGATTTCCAATAAAATCGAATGAGGTAGTCGGGCATCAACGATGTGAACTTTTTTCACACCACTTGCCAGCGCTTCCAGAGCAGCATCCACTTTGGGAACCATTCCCGCATCGATCGTCCCATCTGCAATCAAAGCACGACAACGTTCGGTTTCCAGATGTGAAAGCAACGTCTGAGGATCATCTTTATCCTGATAAATGCCGGGGACATCACTTAAGAAGACCAGTTTTTCTGCTTTAAGTATCCGAGCCAATGCAGCAGCAGCAGTATCTGCATTCACATTTAGTTTTTGCCCATTTTCATCAAGGGCTACAGAAGGAATGACGGGAATCGCATCTGATTCGCAGATTTCCGCTAACAGTTTCTGATCAATGTCCGTCACAGAACCGACGTGCCCTAAATCAATTGGCGAACCATCTTCTGACTCAAGCGTCAGTCGCTCTCCGAAAAGACAATTACGGGTTCCAAAATGAAGTGATTCTGCCTTAGCTCCCTGCCCTCTGATTTCTTCAGCCAACGACTCACTGATTTGATTAGCAAGCACATTGGAAGCGATTTCCAGTGTTTTTTCATCGGTGTAACGTCGGCCATGAACAAAATGAGCCTCTATTCCTGCAGCATTCATCGCCTTGCTGATTGCTTTTCCTCCACCATGGACCAGAATCGGATGCATGCCGACCGTTCGCATAAAGATTACATCAGTCAAAAAACTTTTGACGGCAGCTTCCTCTTCAAGTGCACTACCTCCCAACTTGATTACGACATAACGACCACGAAATTGTCGAATCCAGCTTAATGCT
The DNA here is from genome assembly GCF_937910335.1 of uncultured Gimesia sp. Classification (GTDB taxonomy): domain Bacteria; phylum Planctomycetota; class Planctomycetia; order Planctomycetales; family Planctomycetaceae; genus Gimesia. Next base: position 3,895 of record NZ_CALEMX010000032.1, read on the forward strand.
TCAATTAAAACAGCGGCTTTACGAACGGCACCTTCCACAGTGAATCTCTCATTCTTATTGATGTATGACCGAGGTAATTCATGATTCCTGAATGAGTCAATCCAGGAACAGTTTATTCTACAAATAAAAACTGTATAGGAAGGTCCTATTGTATGCGAGCGCTGCATACTGTCAAACCACTGGTTTAGTTGACTCTCTTGCCGCGCTCATAGCAGTAATCCGTCTTGTTTTTCTTTTTATTACATGATTTCGCATATTTATCTCAACTTCAATTCCAATCGACTCAAAACAGAAGTTCATGAATAATTTCATTGGTCAATCTGTCATAACCCAACTTAAATTGACTGTTAAACAGGCAACAAAATCGGACTGACCTGTACGGCCCCGGCATGTAGAGGGAATGGTGCGACAGTCCGGTTCGGTAATTTTGCACTCACACACACGAGATACTGATCATCTACTAAGAACAGAAAAAATGATGTGAGGTCTTTCCAGAAATCCCCCGATATTTAACTCTACCGATCAGAACGGTATTCACAAAATTATTTGGCTTTGAATTCTAAGATTTACGTGACTTCAAAAAGATTGAGATGGAGAAAGAACGTTGGCCCATTCACACTTGCCGATTCAACACCTGATGAAACAAATGGAAAACTATTCCTCTGAGCAAAAAAACATTAATTGCCGTCCCGCATGGCTTACCAGTTTTGTGGATGAAGTCGCCGAAATCTTCAATCCCACTGATGATGTAGGTCGGGTGGGATTCAATTGCCAGTTCTCGGAAGAGTACTGGGAAGTTGGTCTCTTTCTGGGAAGTACCGAAATTGTCGGTGGAGAGCGCGACGGTCAATCTATTGCTGCCAGTTTTCAATTCGACCTTTTACATTTATTGGAGCGATTTGAATCAGTCAATCGATTCCATTTTAATTATCTGGAACAAGCAGAACTAGAAGCCGCCAATAATTCAGCGTCGGCTTACATTACCATCGAAGGGCATCTGGCCGATCTGGAGCTTGTTCGCTTGAGTGTTTACTCCATTCCGCCTGAAGAAGCAGGTCCAGGTTTTCGCAAATCACACGATGGCAAAATCAATACAGTTTGATTTGATCGACAGCTGCTGAAACAGATTTGCGAACCACTAATAATTTAAGCAAAAATGAAGTCCGTCTCAGCTACGATTTACGATTCGTAGCTGAGATCGTGTGAATTCAGATATTTACTCACAGACGAGAAGCAAACAGTAATATAAATTGGCATAACAATTATACTGTCGCCTTCTATTCAGCGATTTTGCCATCGCGTAATCTGAGAATGAAATCGGTATCGCGAATATAACGTTCGTCATGCGTTACGATGACGACGGTAGTCTTGTACTGATCACTCACATCTCTCAAACATTGAAAGATTTCTGCGCCGGTTTGAGTATCCAGTTCACCCGTTGGTTCATCAGCCAGAATCAGTAATGGACGCTTTAACAAAGCTCTCGCAATCGCAACTCGCTGTTGCTCTCCTCCAGACAACTGGCTGGGACGATGAGTAATGCGCTGGCCCAAACCAACCTGTTTTAATAACTCCTCTGCTCTTTTTTTTTGCTCAGTAGATACTCCTAAAGGCAAATAAGGTGCAAGAACGTTCTCCAAGGCATTCAAGTTTTTTAAAAGATTAAAATTCTGAAAAACAAATCCCACTTTTTCACGTCGATAAGTATCTCGTTCAGTTCGATTCAGCGTCGACAAAGAACGATTTTGAACAAAAATTTCACCGGAGGTCGGTTTATCCAGTGCCCCCATCAAATATAGCAATGTGCTTTTTCCACTTCCGGATGGTCCTAAAATAAAAGAAAATACCTGACCAGGAAAATTGCAGCTCACTCCCTGTAGTGCACGCACTTCTGTTTCACCCGTTTGATGAATTTTTTCTACGTTACGAACTTCAATCATTCGCAGTTCACTTTCTCAATCCTATTTATTATGAGTATTTGATCGTTCTTAACCGCGGCGGATCGCATCAATAGGAGTCATTCTGGTTGTCCACCAGGCAGGGTATAATCCGCCAACAATCCCAAGAGTGGTGCTAAACAAGACACCAAACAAGAGTAATCCCGGACTGGCATAAAGATGAACCTGATTTGCAAACTTCCAGTTTACAATGTAAATGGCTAACAATCCCAATAGCCCTCCCAGAATCCCCCCTGCAAATCCCAAAAGAGAACTCTCTGCTGTAATTAACAGTATCACATCCCGATTTGACCAGCCATTAGCCTTGAGAATTCCAAAGTCCACTATTCGCTCAATCACACTCATCAACATGGTATTGATGATACTTAAAATCGCGATTAAGACTCCGATGCCCGTCATCAAGCCAAGAAAGATATCTAGATCGGCTGTAAAATTTTCCAATCGATCCCCCCAATCTGAGGCAGATCGAACATCCAGCGCACTAGATTCTTTCTCTATTTCTTTTGGTGAGTTTGTGGCAGCCTGTACTTCTGTGTGATTCTTGTTTTTGAGTTGCCTTTCATTACTCTTTTCAAGTTTCTCATTCGAGTTTCCCTTTAAACTCTGATCGATTGAATTTAACAGAGTTTTAAGAATATTCGATTGAGATGCACTAGCCAGCGCCAAAGATGTTGGTTGCCATGATGCCAATTCGCGTCCTTTAAAGTGATTCTTGATGTTTTTTACAAGCTCATCGTTTTTGACATTGCCCGATTGTTCAAGATAGAAGCAACTAACACTATTCGGATCAAATCTAGTGATAGTGCGCACCATTTCAATATCCAGAATGATGGCCACATCAAGCAATATCGAACCTGTTTCATAAAGCCCAACAATCGTCATTTCCTGACCATTGACATCAATGGTATCTCCTAACTGTTTCTGATGCTGTTCAGCAATTTGTTTGCTGATAATTGTATTTAAAGATCCCTGGTCCTCCAGTGACAGAAACCGTCCTGCATAAATTGCTTCGCGGTAAATGCCATGTTTTAATTGTAGACGAGTCGGAATTTCGGTGCCAAAGAGAAACCGAGGAGGACTGATGACTGGTTTGCCTTCTATCATATTTACGCGAGACCAGATTTCAGCATTCACGATCGCGACTCCCGGAATCAGGCCGATCTCTTCTCCCCATGAGCGGGGTATTCTCGAAAACAGAGGAATCGGAGCCCCTGGCTGCATCGCCACGATTCCGGTTATTTTGCCAAATGTCTGCGAAACCGTCTTTTCGAGTCCTCCAGCAATCGAAAACAATCCCACCATACCTGCGATGGCAATCGTCAATCCCATTAAACATAAAAAGGACCGTAAAGAACGGCTCATAAGATTTCGGATGGCAAATTTAAACATTTAAGCTGTTTTCCAGTCTGTCGAGTCAATTCCGTCTTCAGATGTTATTTGCATTTTAGACAGCTTACATCCATCAAAGAATCCATTTGTTTCGTAATCTCATAATAAAAGAGTTGATATTAAAGAGTTATAGACAGGGCTTACTTGAAAACCAGTGAATTTCAAACGTAGAATGCTCCCAGTTGATAGTCAGACTTTAAATTCATGCGACAGGCAATAATGCCTTTCGAATTATGTATTGATTGTTTGATTTTCACAGATCGCCAGAAAGGACTTCATTCTTTCAGACTGTTTGGCGCCAGATCAACATCATTTATCCTGACGCTTCTTGCCAATAACGAATTTCGAATCCATGAACAAACGCGACTATTACGATATTTTAGGAATTTCCCGCAGCGCCAGTGCTGATGAGATCAAAAAAGCATACCGAACGCTCTCCAGGAAATACCATCCTGACATGGCCCCTGATGATAAAACAGCGGACCAGAAGTTTAAAGAGGTACAGGAAGCATACGAAATATTGCGCGACGAAACAAAACGCAAGCAATATGACCAATTTGGCCACTCTTACCAGCAAGCGGGACCGGGGGGCGGGTATCACCCATCGGGTGGTGGAGGCGGCCAAGTTGATCTAGATGACCTGTTTGGCAGCGGTGGAATCGATATAGGTGATTTATTTGGAGGCGCATTTCGTGGAGGCAAGCGCGCTCAACCACGACCGCAAAAGGGCGAATCGAGTCGTCTGCAAATCGAAATCCCTTTTCATCTGGCTGCCATTGGTGGAGACCATGAGGTTAGTCTTCAAAAGGGTGGTAAATTCGAGCGATTGACGATCAAGATTCCAGCAGGAGTTGACAATGGTTCGGTAATCAGGTTAAGCGGTCAGGGAAGTCCTGGAATTCATGGTGGCCCTGCAGGTGATTTACTGATCACTATCAAAGTAGGCAACCATCCCTACTTTAAACGGGAGAGCAGCAATCTGATTTTGGAAGTACCAATCACTCTTGCGGAAGCAGCATTAGGCGCAAAAGTAGATGTTCCTACTCTGTCAGAAGGTGAAGTTACCGTTACGATCCCGCCAGGAACATCCAGTGGAGCCAAACTGCGTCTCCGTGAAAAAGGAATCATTGATCAGAAAACCAGACAACCTGGGGATCAAATCTGCGCAATCAAAATCGTTGCTCCTAAAGAAATCAGTGACGAGGCACGAATTCTATACGAGCAACTAAAAGACATGGATCCTGAAACTCCTCGGTCGAAAGCATGGTGATGAAAGTGTCACTCCGAAAAACTTCAAAGCAAATCATAACCTGCTGCCTGGTGTTGTACTTTTGTGTCGTTTTCCAACCTGTAATTAGAGTGTCAGCCCAAACCACAGAGACAGGTTCTACCACAATAGAAACTGATGCAATTATTGGAATGGAAGTACCGCCGGGATCTGAACAGGAACAGCCGAAGGCAGATGAAAAAAAGAAAGATGACCGACCACGCGAGCTGGGGATCATGATCTTAATTGTCTGGCTATTAGCGGGAACAGGACTCGGAATTCTTATATTTACCTCACTTTTTGGTCATTCAGTTCGCAGTATGGTCAGGAGACCCTTCCCGCAACAAACACAACCCAAACAGCAAATCCCTTCGGAGACGCCTCCTGATCAGCACGATGAATCAGAGCAGTTAAATGAAGGACCGGGCAACTCGTAAACGGCTTACTACACCATTCTTCTGGAAGGCAATTGTCACCTGTGAAACAATATGGATTTCCGCGAACATACAGAATTCGCAGTCAACAGGATTTTGCAGAGATTTACTCCGCACGACAAAGGGCCGGGGACCAGAATTTATTAGTGTTTGCGGTGTTAAATGATCTGGATCGAAGCCGTCTGGGTATCAGCGTTTCTCGAAAAAATGGAAATGCACCGAAGCGGGCTCGAAAAAAAAGACTGATTCGAGAAGCATTTCGACTGATTCAGCACCAAATCCCCAGGGGATTAGACTTGATTGTCGTTCCTCGTGCAGAAGTCGAGGCGGAGCTGAAACAGTATCAACTCTCGTTGAAACGACTTTCTCTGAAACTTTTCCGCCGCTTGGAGCAACAGCAAAGCAGATGAAACGGATTGCTATGCAGATAATCCGCTTTCTCTATCAGATTCCGGCTTTGATCCTGATTAGCCTGGTTCGAATCTATCAGATGACTTTAAGCCGTTTAATCGGGGGGCAGTGTCGTTTTCACCCCACCTGTAGTGCTTATTTTATTCAAGCAGTCAAAAAATACGGAGCCATCAAAGGAGCCGTCAAAGGGATCTTACGTATCTGCAGTTGCCATCCTTTTCATCCTGGTGGCCACGATCCACCTTAAAATCTTATTAAAACTTTCGAGGTGCAATCACGATGGGTGACTGTTGCAGGGTCTCGACCGTATTGGAACGATACCCATTCTGAAACCGTTGCAGACTAATCTTTCGAATGGTGTTGGTATTTTCCTGTGTCAACATAGACGGAACTGTTGACTCACGTGGATGCTGCAATTCTACCTGATTCTTGAATGGACGTGGAATTGAGACCGGGGCTGCAGTCTTTATCTTTCTGAAAGGCATTACATTTGCCTCTTGGAGCATTCTTTGCTTTGAGTAAGGCCACAACTCGATTTCGTCTTCTAAAGTCGAATAATTTTTAACAGGCATTTGCTCAACTGAAGCCGATACTTTCCAGGAATTCTCTCGATGTGTCGTTGTTTGTTTTGACATAGGTAGCCGCGGGAGCCCTCTCTTCTCAGAATTTGGCTGGGGCTGAATTGGTAACGGTAGCGGTTTTGATTGTGGGTGCTTGTGCAACGGCTCGGGAAATACTGGAAGCGGGCGATTGTGATTTGGGGAGAGAGGAGCTGCCTGAAGAGAATCGTGTTCCAAATTTGGTATTGATTCACTACAGGAAAATTCACTTCCTATGCCATCAGTCATTGGTTCTTCAATATGAGATCCGGAAACTTTACGAATCCACCGGGGTGATTTGAGATGTGCTTTCATACTAGAGCAAAACTCTTTCACCTTACCATTCATCTGTTTCACTTTTTGAGAAACCGATGAAGTAACCGATGAATAGTGGGGAACCAATCCTAGATGCTTTTGAGCTGGTTCATCAAATTCGGAACTGAATTCTGATTTAAAGTATTCCTGATCATCTGAAAACTCTTCCTGCGAAGTTTTTAAGATCAATGAACGTTTTTTATTCACCTGTTTATTAGTTTGCGGTGGAGCTAAGCTCGGCGGTGCCGCTGGTGGAAAGCCATCGCTTAAGGGAGCAGGAGCCGGTTCAGAAAACAGTTGATTATGGTTCTGATGGGCGGGAGTCCTTTTTTCCGTTTGACTATATGACGTGGAACGAGAGGCCTGCTGATAAACATTTTGCTGAGTAGACTGACAGCCATATAATACCGTCAATGAAAGCAGGCTGGCAGAAAACGAGACAATATTTGAACAGTTCATTGACATCTTGAGTTCCTCATTCCATGTCGTGCA
>NZ_CALEMX010000033.1 GCF_937910335.1 uncultured Gimesia sp.
GGTGAAACGCTGGGCTTCGTCGCAGGCCGCCCACCTCGATAACCAACCGATAGTCTAAAAAAACGCTCTTACCTAATTTCAACATCCAAACACGATTAAGAACGTTTCTTCAAACGAAATGGTTTCATGGCCTCATAGAGCTTTTGACGTTTCTGTAATACACTTTTGATTCGATAATTACTTGTCGCTTCGATCGCATTCTGATTGTATTGCTTTGCCTTATCAAACTGTTTGAGTTCAGCATATGCGACTGCCACTACAGACAGATTGGTAGCATTCATCTCAGGGAGCAGGTGTGTAGCCTGCTCTGCATGCTTAAGTGCCTGCATTCCATCTCGGACTTTATCATCAAGACTGGCAGCCAGTAAAATTGCCAATTTTTGATGAGCATAATAGGATTCCGGATCCCGCTTTAGCGTTTGTTGGTAATTGTCTATCGCCGCCTTGTCATTTCCTGTCGATTCATAGAATTCTCCACGACTCAACCACAAATCAGGCACTTCTGGCGTCAGTTTCACTGCTTTCGAAAAATCGTGTTCCGCCAGATCACGTTTTTTCTGTTGAGCGTGTAATTTTGCACGTCTTAAAAAGACTAAACTCGATTCCGGAAAGAGTTGTTCAGCCTGATTGTAATTAATAAGTTCCAGTTCGTACTTCTTATGATACTGGTATGCATGCGCTGCATCTAATAATTCCAACATCCGATCTGTATCTTGACCAAACACGTTCGCATCGAAAGGATCTTTTTTGACCTTCAATTTCAGCAAAGTAAATGCGGCCAGCGTGACCGTACTCAGACGCTGTTTGGGAGATGCTGCTGCCAGCTTTAAGTAGTGAATCCCCAGTTTATCCTGCTTTTTCTGTAACAATGCTTTACCGATAAAATAAAGATAGTTGTTTCGGGCCTGCTGATTGGGATGCTCCTGCAGATACCAGTCGATCACTTCTGGAGAAAGTTGCGGCGTGCTATCCCCTGTGAGTATCTGTTTTAGCAGAAGAATCTGCCTGAGTTGAGGGGCATAATATCTTTTGCCCCTGGAGCGAAACTCAATTTCGATGGCTTTACTCAGGCACTCATCTCTGACATCAGCCAATCCCAGTTCGTCGGCAATCAGCGCAGCCAGAACTGCCGGGAACGTTTCTGCAACGAAATCGTATTCTTCACTTGCATACCGCAGCACTTCCATCGCGGATTTCGGTTCATTTTCCAGATACTGGTAAAACGCGGCATTTGCCAACTGATTATAAATCAATTGATCTGCGACAAGATAACGATTATCCGGCAACGGAACCTTCGAATAATAATCCAGTACTGGCTTGAGAGATTTAAGAATATCCCGGGGAGGATTCACACCACGTGAACGGCACCAGGCATGAAAACCAAACTGGTTCTGGTAGCGTATTGCATCTCTTTTACGAAATTCGAATGCGCTGCTCAGATCTCCCAGCAGTTCATGACATTCCGCCTCTATCGTCAGACCCCAGCTGGAATAACTTTGAGCAGCAATCTGGGCATGGGGTAACGCCGCCCGATAATCTCCCCGTCGATTATAATATTTAGCAAGATCAGTATGTTGTCGCGCCTTCTGCATCGTGCTGCCAGGCAGCTTCATGGCTTCCAGGTGGAGTTTCAATTCCAGATCGTGTTTGTCCTGAATTCGAGCCAGTTGGATTAAAGGATAGCTCGTTTCGTAAGTAGGATTCTTTCTGAACATCCTTTTATACATCAATTCAGAGCGGGGATAGTCAAATCTGATCCGATACTGATGCGCGATTGCATGGATTAACAAAAATGAGTCTGCATATTTTTTGAGTAGTTGTGGAATACGTTCTTTAGTCTGCTCCCAGTTTAAAGCAATTTCCTGCATTATCGTGTAAGGGGAATGAGGACTGACAGCCCTCAAATGGGAAACCCATTTACTTTTTTCTGATTCAGGCACTGCATAATCAACTGCGTAAGCCAGTTCCGAAATCACATGGCTGACATTTCTGGGATAGTCATATAGGATTGTCTCGAGAGGCTCGTCTTGTAGATTCAGGGTTCGGTCTCTAATAAACATTGGATAGATGGAAGGCGTCAAATATTGCTCAGGTACGAAACGCAATTCGGAAAATGACTTACTCACAACACCATTATCCCAGCTAAAACTTTTCAGAAATGGTTTGAATGGATGATCTGTCAGGGAACTCAAAAATATGTTGAGACTTTTATCCGAATTGACCCCTCGCATTACTCGGTTACGACTCATGAAATCACAGGCCTGCACGAACGTCAGTTCTTTCACACTGCTTGCCAGTAATGAAAAAGAAGGCTCTGCTTCATGAGACCGGTTTGCACCCATGGAATGTAGCTCGGCAACAATTTTGTCACGACCTTTCATCAGACTCTGCAGCGAACTCCCGATGTTTTTCGGTATCAGTTGATGGGGATCTTTAGGTTCAAAATAAGACTTTGTGTAATTGATCAGACTGACATTAGCCTGATAAATCATCTGCCTGCTCTGGCGATCACCTATCGTGCGTGGCTTGGTATAAAACGCACGGATTGAATCAGGCAGCAAAGTCAAAACTGCATCAACGGCACTGTTCTTCTCCTGAGTCGTCCCGAAATAAGTTGCCTGCAATAGTTTGAGATAACGCTGCAGCAGATCGTTCTCCGGACTGAGTTTGATTTCCGAAATCGGGCCTGCCTGATGCAGGCAATATGCTTCAATCACAGGCAGCCATTCAGGTTGTGAACTCCGCTCCACCTGAGAGTCTGACATTTTTTGGATATCGGCCAGAGCCATCTGATCCAGTCCGACCAGGGTCCGTACAAATGCACGATACGACAATGCATAGGCGGTCTGAGGACATTTCTGCTGCAGCCGTTCAGCATACAGCAAGGCACGCGCCTTCGTGGCCAGAGGAATCAGGCTCCAGTACTGCTCAGTCAGTGTCCCGTACAACACGTAGCTTTGTGCCAGTAAAGCCAGTCGTTCGGGAGACTCCCCCTGATTTATCATTTTATCATGAGTGTCCATCAGCTGAGTGAACTGCTGCCGATAATTCAAATTCTTTGGCATAACAAATTTGGCACGACCAACAGGAACGTCTGTGGTCGACTCTTTGAGGCTCTGTGCGACATAGCCCGCCTGCACAAGGATGTCCTTAAACCAGGTACGTGATAATTCTTCCGTGAAGGCAACGACTTTCGTGACTGGAGTGAGATTTGTCAGCTTCAGCTTTCGTTTCTCGATCAGCTTCTTGGTGCCGTTGGTCTTTTGGAAGACCTGTACTTCCAGTCGGCGTTTTCGATCCATAATGACATGCACGTTGAAAACCGAAACTCCTTTGGCCTCTTTCGCCGGGAGCGTATCCCCCAGTGAGACATCGCGCGTCCGATAACCCAGTTCATCGCGCGCAGCAATCAGAAAAGCCTGACGAAACAGCTCTCTTGTCAGCAGGCTCGGTGCCCGGACATTCAGATTCGGATCGAACGTTTGCAAATCCAGGTAAACCAGCTTTTGCTCTGTAACAGCGGGCTGCTTTTCACTCGCTTGTGCCATCCGGGCAGTGAAACCAGATGTGAGAATAAAAATAACCAGGAACATCCTCAGATAGCGGTTGCAAAAAGCAATCACTAAGTTCCGAATCTGATCTCGAGAATAGAGAACACGCGAGAGATTAAGAGAAAATAAAAATGGCATTCGATCATCCGCTCTTGAGGATTTCAGTCTAGAGATCTGTATTGCAAGACTACTCCAACGTAGCGAACACCGGTGCAGTAATCAACTGTCGAGAACCTGATAATAGCTTCAACCGGGATTTCCCATTTGAGTTGAGCCTGAAACCGTTCCAGGCATATTTCGCTACACATCATTACATTACGCCTCCCCAAGCCTAGCTTCTGGCCAGTTTTCGGCTCTTGCTTGCGGCTGGGAGGGGCGAGGCTCGGCTGCGCGGAGTCCAACTGCTCCACAGCGGCCCGGGCGCGAATCGGTCAGCACATCTCATCCCATTTCCGTCAGCCCGAGCGCTGCATCCAGTTCCCGGTAGGCCAGCAGTCACCCATCGGGTTCACCTGTCAGCATGGCATGAATTGGCAGAATACCCTTGTTTTGTAGGGTGCTGCGCAAATTACGTGCCAAAGCGAGGGAAGTCATCTGGGAAATGCGGGATAAGATGAATGAAACAGAAATGCTATGAGAATCGTATTAGGATTCCGTTCTGCTTTCATACTGAGCGAGTTTTTCCTGGAGCGCCTGGTTTTCTGCACGCAGCTTTTCAATGAGCGGCAAGATATCGTTACGTGAAAATCGTTTATGTATGTGCTGGTGGCAGTTCATGTCCCAGGCCTCAATCGTAAACAGAATGACGTGTTCTGGCTTGGCGGGATATTGGGGATCATGCAGACGATTCATTAATTCCTCGTCATCTTCCACCACACGCGCGGTCCCCCAGACCTTGATGCGACGGCTGTTCGTATAATCCATGAGAAACAGAGACGCTTTGGGATTTTCTGCCAGATTTCCCAAGGTGATGTATTGACGATTGCCACCAAAGTCAGCGAATCCCAGCGTTTTTGAATCGACCACTTTCAGAAAACCCTCACTGCCTCCTCGATATTGGATATAAGGTTGTCCGGCGTTGTTTGCCGTTCCCAGATAAAACATATCCAAGCCGGAAATAAATGCTTCCAGTTCCGGCGTGACATCCGTCTGCCAGCCATAACCCTGTTCGACTCTGGAATAAGTAGCACGGGAACCTTTGCTGGATTGAATGGCTTTGACCGATGGCGTAAAGGCAATATCGCTTGCATACTGATTCATATGTAGGCTCCCGAAAAAATGTTGATGAAGAAAACCGGGCTTTGCAGATCATACCACAAAACCCGGCAAATCAACTTCAGAGGACGTAATTCAGTGAGACTGTTCTGCCTGTCTGCAGAGGAAACTCCGCATCAGCCGTGCGATCGTCGGGCCATCTTCTTCCAACGCGAAGTGACCGGTATCCAGCAGATGGAATTCCAGATTCTTCAGATCGCGTTTGTAAGGGTAGGCACCGGAATCCGGAAAAATCTGGTCATTCTTACCCCAGACGATCAGTGTCGGCGGCTGATGAATTCGCAAATACTCCTGCCACTCAGGATAGTGACCCGGGTTGCTGCCATAACTGTAGAACAAAGCGAGCTGGATTTCCTGGTTGCCGGGACGGTCCAACAGAGGTTGTACGTGGCCCCAGGTATCCGGGCTGATAGTGTTAGTATCACGCACCCCATGTGTGTACTGCCACTTGGTTGCACCCAGAGTGAGCAGCGAACGCAGTTTGTTTCCCTGCTCCTGTGTGGGGCTCTTCCAGTATTCTTTGATGGGCTCCCAGAATTTGTTATCGAGCCCCTCGTCATAAGCGTTTCCGTTCTGAATGATCAAAGTATCAACGCGTTCCGGATGCCTGACCGCCAGACGAAAGCCAATGGGAGCACCGTAATCCATCAGATAAAGAGAGTACTTCTTTAACTTGAGCTGCTCGGTGAATTGCTCCATCACATTTGCCAGATTGTCGAAGGAGTAATCAAACTTATCGACGGGCGGGGCGCTACTGTTGCCGAAACCGGGATAGTCAGGGGCAATCACATGGTATTTGTCTGCCAGTTCAGGAATCAGATTTCGAAACATGTGCGAAGAAGTGGGAAATCCGTGTAGTAACAAAACTGTGGGTGCATCTGCAGGACCAGCTTCCCGATAGAAAATATCGAGATCTCCCACTTTCACAGTCTGGTGTTTCACTTGACTGGTATTAGCCGTGTCTGCATTCGCCCTAATTGAGTTCGTACTTGCGAAAACGAGTAAAGCGACGAGTAGCAGTGTTTGCTTCCAATAAGACATTTGAGTTTTCCTGAAAAAGTTGCGTTGTAAATAGTATAATTATTCGTCTTCCTAGCTGCCACATTTAATGACAGCAGGCGGCACCCTCACCCTCTGTGGCACATGCTGTCGCGGGTTGATCAGCCAATGGTTTGACTTCGGGGAAATCGACTTCCGTCTGGGCCAAGTGATTGAAATAGTTCGTGAAGATGTTCAAGGCGACATTCGCAACTACTTCCGTAATTTCGGCGTCTCCATATCCGGCATCACGAAATTCTTGAATGTCCTGATCTGAAACGAAACCACGTTTTTCAACGATCTTGCGCGAAAAATTCATCAGTGCATTGGTCTTTTCGTCCGAACCAGTTCCCGATCTGTTCGACTGAATTTCCTCTTCCGTCAAACCCAAACTTTTCCCGATAGTAGAGTGGGCGGCCAGGCAGTAACCACATTGATTAAATTCGCCCACGTTCAATGCGATTTGTTCCCGGTTTTGAGCAGTCAGCACGCCCGAACCAAGGCTGCCGCTAAATTTGAGATACGCGTCCAGAACCGCCGGAGAGTTCGCCATCGTTTTCATGATGTTGGGAGTGATTCCCAGTTTGGCTTGCACACCATCCAGTAATGTTTTGGCTTTGCCTTCAGCGGTATCAGGTGAAACAGAGTTTAAGCGTTGCATCGGTCGTCTCCTTCATAGAAATGGGTTAAAAAGATCACTCGGTTACTGATATATATACAGACAGGTCTGTATGTTATGTGGCAAATAAAAAGTTTATCCTCGTTTGGCTTTAGCGATTAAAACAATCGCAGCCTGTTCTGCGATGTCAGCTGCCTCAGCATTTCCTTCACAGACGGAAGTCACAATTGCGCCTTCGACCAGAACATGAATTGCCGGAGCTGCTGCTGCCGCCTTGGGTCCTTCCGCTTTGATAATGATGTCAGATAACATTTCACGAAACTTTCGTTTGTGTTCCGTACAAAATTGGGAAGCGGCGTGATGTGCATCGGCCAATTCCGCTGTTGCATTAATAAACGAGCAACCACGATAGTCTGCTTTTTTGAACCAGCTGCGAATGGCAGCAAAAAAAGCCTGGAGTGGGCTCATTCCCTTCGATTGATTCCGTTCCATTGCCTGTTTGAGCCATGATTCAAACTGCTCCTCTCGATACTTCAGCACTTCCAGAATCAATTCGTCTTTGGACGAGAAGTGATTATAGAGCGTCATCTTAGCGACCCCCGCCTCGGCGATCACCCGATCGATTCCTACACCACGAATCCCTTCACTATAAAACAGCTTTTCAGCCGTCTCCAGGATGCGTTTGCGGGCACTTGATGTTCGTTGTGTTTTGCTCATACTTTAAATATACAGACCAGTCTGTATATGTCAAGGGGTGGTTTGAAGTTTTTTGAACGATTTGCCAGGATTGCTGGAATCTGGCACTCAAGGGGTTTCTGTGGTCTCTCGTGCATTATTACTGACGTTGACAATGACAATGATTACCATCGTAATCACGGCGGCACCCATAGGAATTCCTGGGTCGATCAGAATGCTTTTAGCTATCATCTTGGGTGTAGGGAAGTAGATGCCTGCCACCACTTGAGACAGGACAGTCACTGAGCTGATAATAATCAGTGATCGCATGAAGCGAATTCCCTTGTGTGGTGCATAGGCTGCAAAAGCGGCGAAAGCAAAAACTGCCGCACATTGCAATCCAGAATGAATCATCATATCAAGCTTGAATCTGGTGAGATGCTCTCTAAGTTTAATCCTATCTTGCCTCTCGCTACGCGATTGAGATGCGGTTGGCTTTGGCCGGGGTATGCTAAGTAGAGCTACAGGAATGAGAAAACCCACCAGTCCCAACAGTACAGATTTCTGAAGTCCACGTTTGAGATTCATCACGATTCGTTGTCTCTCATTTGATACGCTTTTAAAATCTAGTTCCGGTAAATGATCACGAAAGAATTTAAAGCGGAAACCAGTAGGTTTCATCGGGATTCTTTGGCTTAATCAGGATCACCGTCGGATGAAAGTATTTTCGATCAAGAATGATCAGTGGCGAAAAGAGATAACCGAGATCATTACCGCGACTGACAGAGATTCCCTTCGTATTTTTAAACTCTGCTTGATACCAACAACCTTTGGGATTCCAGGTGGAAATATCAGAAACAGATAAACCCATGCTGCGATATCTGACTTTCCCGGATTGATTGAAATAATAACCTCCAAAGAATGAGAGTGCGATGTAAGTTCCTACATAGACAGCGGTAGAAATTACGATTCCCAAAAGTGTAGCTTTGACAGGTTTGCTAAGTTTCAAAATCGCTTCTCCCTTTTTTAAGAAAGGGGTACGTTTCTCTGATTCAATCATGATTCGTCGACTTTTGATTCATGGATGAATGTGTGAACGCATTTTATCACATATTGCACACAACATCGAAAAAAAATACCGCAAAGACGCGGGAGACTTGACACAATAGCCACTGTTTTATAAATTAACCATATGGTTAATTCAAGAACACAACAACTTGATGAGACGTTTTTTGCTCTGTCTGATCCAACGCGACGGGCCATTATTGCGCGCCTGGCTGATGGTGACTCAACGGTTGCCGAACTATCAGAACCGTTTCACGTTTCGGCACCGGCAATCTCGAAACATCTTAAAGTATTGGAGCGTGCGGGGTTGTTAACGCGGGACCGGGACGGTCGCACACGGCGATGTCATCTAATTCCGGAACCGCTCAAAGAAGCTGCCGAATGGGTTGAGAAGTACCAGGACTTCTGGGAAGGAAAGCTCGATCAACTCGCAAAGTATCTCGAACAAAACAAGCAGGAGAAATAAAAATGATCGAAAAAAGTTCCGACCAGAATTCTCTCACCATACGGCGAACAATCAATGCGCCACGACAAACGGTGTTCGATGCGTGGACGCAGATCGAGCATTTGAAGAATTGGTGGCGCGCGAATCCGGCATGGTCTACGGAAATCGCCGAAGTTGATTTGCGGGTTGGTGGAAAATACCGACTCGGCATGCGCGACCCAGACAAAGAGGGCCCTTTCACCTGTTACGGAGAGTTTGTCGAAATCACCCCGCCGGAAAAACTGGTCTACACCTGGTCGTGGGAGTTGCCATCGACGGACGTGGGTGAAACACTAGTAACAGTGGAATTTCTCGAACAAGGCGATGCGACAGAGCTTGTATTGACGCACGAGCGGTTCCCAAATGCAGAAGCAGCCGGCGAACACACCAAGGGTTGGACAGGCTGCATCGAAGGGTTATCCCGTCTCGTAGAGTCGGCTTGAAAAGCGGTACTTTGTAGGGATGAATGTGAAATGAGTGCTTTTTGTTATGAAACACAAATCGCGAAATCACCTGCCGAGGTTTATGCGGCGTTAACAACAAAACAAGGCATACAAGGCTGGTGGACGCCTGACTGTGATATTTCTTCGCAAGTTGGTGACCATCTCAAAGTACGTTTTGGTGAGATGTTTCACACCTACAAAATCGAATCTCTGCTACCATATGAAGAGGTCCGTTGGAACTGTGTTGAGCATTTCCATAACATGCCGGGGCTCACGAAATTTGATGAATGGGTTGGCACCCGACTCTCTTTTCGACTAAAGGCAGCGGAAACAGGTACGCAATTAATTTTTGAGCATGCAGGTCTCACAGAGCAATTAGAATGCTATCCCCACTGTTCCGAGCGATGGCCTTTTTTTCTTGGCGTGAGCTTGAAAGAATATGTGGAAACCGGAACAGGCAAACCGTATATTGACCAGGAGCCTGCCGCATTTGATACATGAAGAGAGCGAGAACTGACTAAAAGTATAACAACTTGAAAAAAGGACAAACTAATGAGTATTGCCGCACACATCAAAGACGAATTACAGTTACCCACATTTGTAGTACAAGGCTATATACAGGATCTCACAGATGAAGATTTAATGCGCCGTCCTGTAGAAAATGCGAATCATATTGCCTGGCAGTTAGGCCATCTAATCGTCGCCGAGCATGACCTCAACAATATGGTCTGCCCCGATTCGATGCCTGACTTGCCTGAAGGGTTTACTGAAAAACATGGTAAGGAAACCGCTTCCAGCGACGATCAGGCGGCCTTCTGCACAAAGGATGAATATCTGGCATACATGGCGGAACAACGCGCGGGCACATTAGCTTTGTTGGATACATTGAGTGATGAAGACTTGCAAAAGCCATCACCAGAGAAACTCCAGCAGTTTGGTGCCACAGTCGGAGCCGTCATTGCGGGACAGTCAGCACACTGGATGATGCACGCGGGGCAATGGGTGATTGTGCGTCGGCAACTTGGTAAAGAAGCCATGTTTTAGGCCGATTTATTTCAACAGACTGGACCAATCTTTCTGTATGCGTTCGACGACGTTTACTTCATAGTGGAAAATATGCAATGAACTCGAAGTCCTTTACTTGCGAGACGACCTTACAAGCGCCACCAGAAAAGATCTATCAAGCGTTGACTAATGACGTGAGCCAATGGTGGACCACCCACGCCGATGATGCCTCAAGCGTGGATACAGAAGCAACCTTTCGCTTTGGTGAAACCTTTAACACGATGCGTGTCGTCCAACTGGTTCCCTATCAGACTGTGGTCTGGGAGTGCATCGTGCAGAATCACGTTAATAATGATCTTTCTGTAAACGATGAATGGGTCGGCACCACTCTTCGCTGGGACATCGAACAAACCAATAAAGGATGTAAGCTAAGCTTCGTCCATGAAGGTCTGGTTCCTGAGCTGGAATGTTACGAAATCTGCGATGCGGGATGGACTCACTTCATTCTTACCAGCCTTAGAAAATATGTGGAAACGGGAACAGGAGAGCCATTTTCCCCATAAGGGAATGACTCTTTGATACCCGCCCCATTATAGATCAAGCTTAATCAATATTATCTTGACTTGATAAGGGAGTTGAAACATGACCATCGAATTTACGGTTTCGGATATCATCCCAGCGTCACCACAAGCGGTCTACGATGCCTGGCTCGACAGTGAGGGGCACACCAAAATGACGGGTAGCCCCGCGCATGCGACGGCGAACGTTGGTGACTCCTTTGATGCCTGGGATGGACACATCGCCGGCGAAAACCTTGAATTAGAACCCGGTCAACGCATCGTGCAATCGTGGCGGGCCGCAGATTACACCGAGTCGGACGGGCATTCTCAAATTGAAGTCACGCTAGAAGCTGTCGAGGATGGCACGAAGATAACACTCGTGCATAGCAATGTGCCAGACAATCAAATCGGTCATCAAGCCGGTTGGTTATCACATTATTTCGAACCCATGAAGAACTATTTTGGTGGGAGCAATTAACCATGAAACGAACTGCGCTGGGAGTGATCCTTGCATCAATCGTACTTTTTGCCTGGGGCTTCCTCTACTGGGGGTTTGGACCGTACAGAACAATGATCTGGAAACAATCCACAGATGATGTCGCTGTTGGGAAAGCACTGCTGGAATATTTTCCCCAAAACGGAACTTACTTTGTTCCAAACTTTAATCAGGATCCGGAAACTGCTCAAACACTCTACGAAGCAGGGCCGGTGGCATTTGTCCATATGCTTTCGATCAATGGCAGTTCGATGGCCAATTTTCCGCTTATGATTAAGGGATTCATCCTGAATCTGGTAGTGATAGTGCTGATTGCCGTCTTACTGAGACAAGTTTGTTCTGCCCTACCCAGGTATAAGGATCGCGTTAAGTTTGTCGCATTGATGGGTTTGACGGCGGCGATTTTTATTAACTGTGGCGATGCCGTCTGGTGGCAGATCGACTGGTCTTGGAAGCTCTATCAGGCGTTTTATAGTTTCTCGGCATTTGTGGTGATGGGTTTGATTCTTGCCAAGTTTATTGAACCGGAGATAAAACAAGATTCGCCATCGTGATCTTACAAGTTCATGCTCAAATAGAAATTGTCTCAGCGAAACCAGGGGGCTGTCTCATCTGCGTTGCTTGTTCGAAGGCGTAGGCATAGCTGATCAGTTTCCCTTCCTGATAAGCACCCGCGAAAAAGGAGAGACCGATGGGCAGTCCCAGTACGTAGCCCGCTGGGACCGAAATGTGTGGATAACCTGCGAGTGCAGGAGGTGTCGAGCAGCCGGAGCTTCCACCACGTTTGAGAATATTATCACCCACGAGTGGGTCGATCACAAATGCAGGTGTGCCTTCCGTGGGAGCAATAATGGCATCAAGTTGATGTTCCTTCAATGCTTTGTCGATTCCATCAGTACGCGAAAGGCGATAGCACTCAGCCTTTGCTTCCAAGTAAGCGGCTTCGTTCAGATCGCCTTTCTCTTGCGCTATTTCTAACAGTTCCTGCTGAAAAAAAGGCATGATCTGGTCAGCATGCACCCGATTGAATTGGATCAGTTCTTCAAGGTTCCTGACTTTCGCTCTCGGATGCGCTACCAGATAACGGTTCACACTCGCTTTGAATTCGTACAGGAACAGCTC
>NZ_CALEMX010000034.1 GCF_937910335.1 uncultured Gimesia sp.
TCCGTTTGGTTAATGTTTCACCTTCAACGTATTCCATCACATAGTAGTAGATTTCGTTTTCAACGCCGCTGTCATAAAATTCAATCACATAGGGATTGTGCATTTTTTTCAGGGCTTCAATTTCACGATGAAATCGTTCGACAAAACCGGGTTCTCTGGCAAGTGCCCCAGGCAGGACTTTGATGGCAACCAGTTGATCCGAATGTACGTTGGTGGCGAGATAGACTGATCCCATTCCACCGGCGCCAATTTTTTTCCCGATCAAATATTCGCCCAGCCTGTCTGGGGCCGATTCGTGTTCTTTTGTGTTCAAGGTTTCTACTCGATATAGAATAAAAAACGTCGCTGATTTATGATGTGAATTAGAGAATTATAGATTAAACGATGTACAGTGTCAGGAGACAGGAAGAAGTCTATAATCTTTCAAGTCGTACAGAAACTTTATTATCGTATTCTCTATTATGGTTGATTCCATGTCCGATGCAAGAACGAAGGCTGTTCTCCTGATTGCTCATGGCAGTCGGCGTGCTGCTGCTAACCTGGACCTTGTCAAACTGGCTGAGATGCTGAGGGAACGCGAGTTATTTCCGATCATAGAGATTTCTTACCTAGAACTGGCAGAACCGACTATTCCAGAAGGGGCCGCCAGTTGTGTAAAAGCCGGGGCGAATGAGGTTCTGATGCTACCTTATTTTCTGTCGGCTGGTGTGCATGTGCAGAATGATCTGGAAGAATATCGGGGAGAATTTTCTGTTGCCTATCCGGAGACCTGTTTCCGGCTCTGTCCTCATCTGGGGTTGCATCCCCTGATGCTGGAGATTGTGCTTGATCGGTTGAAAGGCGCAGCGCCTCCAACAGTCTGAAGTCATCATAAAAAAAGGGCACTTCAGAGAGTGCCCTTTTTCTCGCAATGAAGAATCAGTCTTTTGACTAATTCGTTTTCGTATCAGAAATTTTTCCGAAGGCTTTAAACACGATGGGTTCGCCGCGTCCGGCAATGGTGACGGTGAATTCTTCTGAATAATCGCCGGGTTTGTTGGGGGGAGTAATCGTTAGTGGTAAAACGTGAATCGGTTGTGATGCTTTTGGCATTCGAATTTTGAACGCTTCATCATCTGACTCGCATTCGATTTTATTGATTTCGAATGGTTTTTTCCCACGCAGTACGACGTTCACCGTTTTTTCCTGACCAGGCACCATCATTCCTAATGAGACGACCTGAGGTGTGATCGTAATATCGGATTCTACTTTCGCTTCCACCAGCAGAGGTACGGATTTGAAATTGACATCGTTCGTACTCAGCATGATCTGCTCGCGGATTGGTCCCAGTGGAGTTCCCGGAGCGAGCGTGAGTACGAGGTTGTAATTTACGCGTCCGCCTGCACGGGATGTTTCGACTGCTTTGGCTGTCAAAGACGAATTTTTGGATTCGATTCCAGTAATGGCCCAATCTTCGCGGCCCGCATATCCCAATGCGACGGTTGTTTCTGCTCCTTTTCCGATTTCGACAGAACCAAAGTTGGCAGCACCGGGGGTGAAGACGACATCAGTACGAATATAGGCAGTAATCGGTATGCGAATTTCTGCATACTGGGGAGCATCGATGGTCACAATCACGTTCGAATCTTTGCGTCGTTGAAATCGTTTTGTATCCATTGTTACCTGGACGTAACCTTCTTCACCGCTTTCCAGTATGTTTTTAGAAGGTTCCGCAGCCGAGCATCCGCATGTCGTGCGAACATTTGAAATATGGACCGGATCTTTATAAATATTTTTAATTTTCAGACGAAACTCAGCGTCCGAACCTCGGGCAATGACACCGAAGTCGATTTTGTCCTTGTCAAACATCTTCTGTGCCCATTCCTGGCCATAAGAAGCAGAAGTGCTCACCACAAACAAAAACAGACTCAGAATTCCAAATCGGAAACTACTCTTTATTAACATTATCGAATCTCTTTTCTGCAAAAGAAGAATTAACTTAGATGTATCAATGAAAGTTGAGGTATTGAGATTTGTTAATAATGTAAGAAACTTTGCTGTCTTCCAGCACACAATTCACAACTCTTCCATTATACACCATATAGTGCAGAATCCATTCACAGAGACGTTTCACACTACTTTATATGACTTATAAAATCCGGCTCTCAATCACTCGGCTGATCGTCTGGAAATCAGATCACCAGTAGAGTTCATCAGGACTTATCATATGTTGCCGGTATTATACTTCAATTATGTGTCCGAGATCAATTTTGATTTTCGGATCATAAATTCTAGGCGTGTGTGACAAATACATCAGTCGGCATCGACACTTTTGGAGACGGCAATTTAGTTCTCATAGGTTGAATTGTCAATGTTGTCTATTTCTGTGGGATTTCCCTCGTCTTTGTCGGGCTAAATGGACTAATCCGACCCGATTCAGGCGCTTTGACGGGCATGTTTGGAATGTCACAAACAGTTTCTGTAACTGGTTTTGGGTGAATACTGATTGCAGATGGAGTTTCCCTTAAAACTGGTCGGAATTCCTTCAATCGTTCTGCTTTGCCAGGCTGAAACACCATATTTTGACAGGCTTATCTAATCTGAATGAGTTGGAATCTTTACCGGTTCGTAAGGACTCCTAAAGCAGTTTATCTCGAATCCCAAATAAGCGGTTTTCTTTGGATTCCTTCCCGCACCGCTGCTGTCGGGTGATAGATTTGAAAATAGAGTGGGCTGCGTTGCAAATCACTTTGACAAATACAACGGACAAACAACATTGTTTGTCTGACTCTATGATAAGGAAGAATGGGATTTCTTTCGCTATCAGGCCAGTCTGGTTTTCTTTGAATCAATCGACTGGTTCGTTTCATACAAAATAATAAGCGTATTACTTTAGAGTTGAAGATTATGAGAGATGTCATCGTGTTTGCGATGATAGGGAAGACCTCAGTTCGGTCTCATTAAAACAGGGAGCAATTGGTTAAGATGATAAAAAAACAAACTGCCAAGGCAGGTCTTGCCGGACTGTTGGTTCTGGGCATGGCCTGGTTTACGATGCCAGACCGGTTGGAAGCTGGCCATAAATGTGGAGGCCATTGCAAAGGTAGTGGTTTCCTGAAACATAATAAATGTGGAGGTCACTGCAAAGGTGGTGGTTTTCTGAAACATGGAAAATGTTGCAGCCCCTGGAGACTGGGGCATAAGCATAAACATAAAGGTGGCTGTCAGGATGGATCCTGTGGCAGTGGGTCCATTGCAGATTACTATTATGAAGGAGCCGTCTATGGTATGGGAAATAATGCGGGCGGCGGTTGCCGGTCGTGTCAGTCCGGAGGTAGTTATGCTGGTTCTGATGGGATGGGAGCCGGTGGTGTTGTATCGCCGCCAGTAGTCGCACGCGGAGTTGGGATACATCCTATAATATTACATTATCCGGGAACGATGGGTACGGCCTATCAGCGTCCCACACGAGTGATGCCTGCAGATGGGCCAGAAGGTCACCCCCGTGATGCAGGTTTGGATATTTATGCACCTGGTGCAACGGATATTCGGGTCGTCGCGTTGAATCGACAGCGGGACGAAATGGTGGGGTATCGCGACCCTGCGAATGAGGATATCTGGGAATTTGTTACGAAGCGTCCTTTGATTCCCGGAATTCAACACATTTATCAGGTCTATGCGATATATCCTGAGACGGGGAATGTTCCCCAGACCCGACGCGTCCGTTTGATTATGGGACGAATTGTTGAACTCAGTTACAAAAATAGTGCTGATCACACTGGTTTGTAGCGTGTTTAGAGCGATCTGCGTCTCTTGGCTCTCTGATTTCATCAGGCAGCGAATTATCGCGTGATGAGCTCTCAAGAGTTCCAATTTGTCCCATAGCACCCACGTCTTGTTGAGAGCATGGTAGAGATTTGAGTTGTGAAGACTGGCTGGAGATTAGCCAGAATGATTCCACTCAGCTATCATGTTCTGAACAGGGCGTGTTTTTTTGTAATGGCACCGCCGGCTCCTTGCATGACTTCGAAATTTGAAGCAGGCTGATTTGTGAACGAAGTGGAATATCTGAGAATCATCTCAGGCGAGAGACAGGACTGGTGCGCCCGACTTCTGAAAGCTTGCTTCTGGGTACTCAGCTTTCCCTATCATGCTGCGGTTGGGATACGTAGCCGGATGTTCGATTGGCGTCTTCGATCGAGGCACATATCTGCCGTTCCCGTGATCAGTTTAGGTAATCTGACAACGGGAGGTACGGGGAAGACGCCTTTCGTCGCCTATTTGACTCGGTGGTTTCAAGAGCAAGGCGTCAAGGTGGCGTTGTTGAGCCGTGGGTATCGAGCATTGCCGGGTGAGGTGAATGACGAAAAATTATTGCTGGATCGTTTATGTCAAGGAGTTCCTCATTACCAGAATCCGAATCGAAGTGCTTCAGCAG
Organism: uncultured Gimesia sp.; assembly: GCF_937910335.1. GTDB lineage: Bacteria > Planctomycetota > Planctomycetia > Planctomycetales > Planctomycetaceae > Gimesia. Next base: position 4,418 of record NZ_CALEMX010000034.1, read on the forward strand.
CGCAGGCGGTTGCGGAGGGCGCTCAGCTTCTGATTCTGGATGATGGATTTCAACATCGGAAACTCGCACGTAATCTGGACATAGTCTTAATCGATACCTTGAATCCCTGGGGTTATGGATCTCTATTACCCCGTGGTTTGTTACGAGAACCGAAGTCTGCATTACGCCGAGCTGATTTTGTGATTCTCACTCGAGCAGATCAATGTTCACAAATAACTTTGGAAAATTTGCAAGCGGAAATCGCGAACGAGTTGTCTCAGGATCTGATAGCGCATGCTGTGTTTCGACCTCTGGGTTTAGTGAATGCAGATGGCCAGACGCAAACGCTGGAATCTGTCGCCGGGAAAACGGTTTGGGCGTTCTGTGCCATAGGTAATCCCCTTGGTTTTCGGCAGACTTTGGAGAACGCTGGCTACCGTGTTGCGGGGATGCAGATATTTCCTGACCATCATCATTATTCAAGCGAAGAACTTCAGAAGATTGGAAGTCAGGCAGCTTTGGCCTCAGCAGACTTGATTCTTACTACGAGTAAAGATCTCGTCAAATTGAGTGAACAAAAATTGTCTAAAGTTCCGGTCTGGGCCATCGAAATTGGGGCCGAGATGACTCAGGGAAACGAGGCGTTTGAGGGGCTTTTGCAATCTCTTATTCTTGAAGTGTCCTCTGGGTGAGATTTCCGGTTGGATGTGGGTGTTTCCGATATCGCATTCTGAACCTCAAAAACAGTGCCTGTTGCGTTAAAATAGGTTATTGATCCGGAAAATTGGGATATTCTCGTTTCATAAATACTTGATTTTGGGCCTGAGTTCTGTCATTCTTGAGAGTAACGAGATTTCGTACATTGAAGGTGGTTTGTAGAGAATACTGATCTTACCTGACGAAAGCCTGCCCAAAAAACGGGTCACGTGTCTAGAATGCAGTGTCCGTCTTCCTTCCCTCCCCGCGATGGTCTGTTCAAAAGTTATTCAATTAAACGAGGTTTTTAATTATGCAAAAGATGTATCTCAGCCAGATTTTTGTTGCAACTCTTCTGATTTGTGGTGTGAATTTACTCGTGCCCACAGATGTTTCTGCAGAAGGATGGGGAACGGTAACTGGTCAGTTCGTATATGATGGTCCTGTGCCTGAACGAGTGGTTCAGCGCAAAAAAGGCGATGCAAACATCAAAGATGCTGCCGTTTGTGCGAAAGGGGATCATTTCAACAATGATCTGGTGATCAATCCCAAGAACAATGGGATTCAAAACGCCTTCATGTTTCTGAAAAAAGCTAAAGTGATTCACCCTGATCTGAAATCATCCAAGGATAAAACCGTCGTTTTCGATCAGAAGGGTTGTACTTTTATTCCACATGCGATGGTGGTTCGAACCGATCAGAAAGTGCTCGTGAAATCAGGTGACCCTGTGGGCCATAATACGCATACCAATCCGTTCAGGAACGAGCCTGTGAATTTTATGATGAACCCCAATGACCGTAAAGGAACAGAAGTAGCGAATGTGATTGGAGAAAAATATCCGACGAAGGTGACTTGTGACATTCACCCTTGGATGACCGCCTACTGGTTGATTGTCGATCACCCTTATGCTGTGGTGACTGATAAGGACGGAAAGTTTACGATTAAAAATCTTCCTGCAGGTAAGAACGTATTCGGTTCCTGGCACGAAAAAAGTGGACACCTGGAAAAGACGATTACAGTCGATGTAAAAGCTGGTGAAACGGTCGACTTGGGCAAGATTAAAATCAAAGCTAGTAAGTTCAAGTAAATAAACTCTACCGTCTCATGAAGAATCGAGAAAGAGGACACGTCCAACAGGGCGTGTCCTTTTTAATGCCCTTTAACTATTGCTGACGATGATGAGGTTTTCCGAACCATGCAAGTGCCTCGCAGATTCATCATTCTGGTTTTGCTGGCAACATTTTGTTGTACGGGGAAGATCAGTCTGGCTCAGCTGGAGCAAAGAGGCACTCCACCGAAATTTCGCGAATCTGTTTCTTTAGATGTGAATAACGCGGTTCTCAAAAAAATGGGTTCCGTTCGTGATTATCTGTCTGAGAAACAGTGGGAAGACGCCGTCGATATTTTGGTGCAGGTTTCCCTGGAAGATGGCGACTCGCTTTATCCTGAATCGAGGGGGCGATATCTGCGTGTTTCTGAATACTGTCAGAATTTGCTGGCAGGTTTTTCAGAAGAAGCGATTACCATTTATCGTGAAAAAGTCGATCCGCGTGCCAAGCGCTGGTATGAGCAGGCGCTGGCCGAAGCTTCTGAGCAACCGCTATTAAATATTGCCGAACAGGCGTTGATGAGCAGTTATGGAGATGACGCCTTATATCGACTGGGGGAAATCTCCTTTGAGCAGGGGGCTCTTTCGCAAGCCCGATTTTATTGGATGAAATTAATTCCTGCAGTAGGAGGAGCTCAGCAGAGTGGTGAGGCGGGTGTATTCCATTATCCGGATACCGACTTACCAATACCTGAAATTCTGGCGAGGTTGATTCTGGTAAGTTATTTTGAGGGGGATCTCAAGCGGGCTCAATTTGAATTGAGTGTATTTCGTGAGAGGTATCCGCAAGTCTCCGGATTACTGGCGGGAAAGCAGGGAAATCTGGTCGCCTTGTTATCGTCAATACTCACAGATGGTGCATTAGTTTCGCTTCCCGAGACAGGGTTGGAAATGCAGACGTTTGCGGGTCATCAGACACGCAATTATCGGGCAGAAAAGAAAATTGAAGTGGGAGCAGTCGAGTGGACGTTCCCGATTCCTGCTGCCGTTTCTCCGGGCTTTGTCCGGCAACCTGCGTTTGCAAAACCCGTGCCTCCGGGCTTCTTTCCGGTAATCCATCAAGAACATGTTTTTATTAACAATGCCGAACGGATTTACGCGCTGAACTGGAAGAATGGATTGCCAGCCTGGTCAAATGACAAAGAGGACAGCCCGGTGATCTATCCATCTCGCATAGAGGGAGCACCTCGAATTCCGTTTCGTCCGGTAGTCGGAGTTCCCCGTTTCACGATGACGATTGCGGAGGGCCGGCTTTACGCGCGGATGGGCAGTCCGGTTACTTCTGTCGCGAAAGATGAGCGGTTGGGTTTATTTTCAGAATTGGTATGTCTTGATCTTGATCAAGGGCAAGGGAAACTGCTCTGGAAAATTTCCTCTTCCCAATTGCGCGAACAGAATTTTGTCTGGTCTTTTGAAGGTGCGCCGGTCATTTCAGGAAGCAGGCTGTTTGTTGTATTACATCGTGGATTTCCTGAAGTGCAGACGAACGTGGCCTGCTTCTCAACAGAAACCGGGGAATTGATCTGGAATCAAAAAGTCTGTCTGGCTTTAAGAAATATCGAAGAGGGTGTGAATTATATCAGTCATTTATTACTGACTTTGGCGGAGGGACAGCTTTATCTTTCAACCGATATGGGAGCCATCGCTGCCCTGGATTCGCGAGAAGGAAAAATCAACTGGGTTGTCACGTATCCTTCCCGAGAGGAAGTGACGCGGAAAGAGTTAAGCGATCATATGAAAACCGGTCTGATGCCTTGTCTTTACGACCGTGGAATTCTATTTGTTGCGCCGCAGGACTCGACACAGTTAATGGCGATTGACGCCGATTCTGGTTTGTTGCTCTGGCAGACGGAGTTCCCGGTTCAAGTCCGGAATTTACTGGGAGTAAATTCATCAACTCTGATTGTGAGCGGCAATCAGCTATTGGGAATTGATCGAGAGACGGGATCGGTGAGATGGAAAGTTGGTTATCAGGATCCTGAAGGATTTGGTTATGGTCGGGGCATCTTGGCCGGAGAAGATGTGTATTGGCCTTTACGGGAAGAAATACTGGTTGTGGATGCAGCGCAGGGTATTCTTAAGAAAAAAATTGCCTTACGTAATTTGCATGGAGAAGCAGGGGGCAATTTAGTCATTGTTGGCCAGCGATTGCTGATTGCGCAGCCTCAGAAAATAACTGTTTTTGGAAATTATGGTAAAATGCAATCTGATGAAGGGAAGAAAATCTCTGCATTATTAACGAAGTAAATATTCTGACGTGTTTGTTACAATCATAATTCAGCTGGCCAGTTGTCAGTTTGAAAACTATTTAAAACTTTAAAACAAGGTGAAAGACATGAAGGTATCGTATCGTAAAATTTCCTATTCTTGGTTGAGTCTCATTTTTCTGTGTGGTCTGTCTGCCAGTGCCTCTGGTCAGATTTCAGGACCTCCGGGCAAAGTCGATGTTGGCGATTCGGCACCCGCTTTTACTGCCAAAGATGACAAGGGCAAAGGTTGGAAGTCGACCGATTATATTGGCAAAAAAATATTGGTGGTCTATTTCTATCCAGCGGATTTGACAGGTGGTTGTACCAAGCAGGCTTGTGGATTTCGGGATGATATGAAAAAGCTGCAAGGTAAAGACGTAGAGATCGTTGGTGTCAGTGGGGATTCAGTACGAAATCATCAGCTCTTCATAAAAGAGCATGATTTGAATTTCACTCTGCTGGCTGACGAAGATGGTGGTGTCGCCAAGAAATTTGGTGTACCGTTGCGACCTGGTGGATCTATTAAGCGAACCCTTGATGGTAAGGAAGAAACCTTAACGCGTGGTGTTACCGCTGCCCGCTGGACTTTTGTGATTGATAAAAAGGGTAAGGTTGTTTTGAAGAATACGAAAGTCAAAGCCGCCGATGACAGCAAAGCGATTCTGAATCTGGTCAATAAACTGAAGTCCTAATCATAGATTGTGGGTTATATAATGAATCCCCAATCTGGTGATTCGCCTGTAGCTCGCCTGTAAAATTGGTCATTCGTACTCGACAGTGAATGTACTGACGGCATACAATTGATTTTGCAGGTGAGGTTACAGTTTGCATGATGATCAAATCGAACCCCGCTTAACTTAAAGGTCAATTGAATGATGCGGGAATTCAGGAAGTTATTGACGAGGGCAGATTTATCGTGAATTTACCCTGACGCCAGCGAGTTCAGATAAGATAAACGTTTTCGATGACTGTTCGCGTTTTATTTTTTATGAATGCTATTTTAGGAAGTTGGATTTATTCCTTTGTCTATGGTTTCTTACTCTCAGCAAGCCAGATTCACCGGATCTCGCCATCACCTCTTTTCTTTGCTGGTGATTGTCCTGGTACATTGCATGATCACTGCCGTTCCTTGCTTCGCGCAGACTCTACGCAAGACGGACTCTGATCTGTCAGATTTACATAATCTCTTTCCGACGAGCCGTCTCTACTCCAAGAGCTTTAATACTGCTGTGAAGTTGATCAGAGAGAAAAAGTATTCCGCAGGTATTCCTGAACTGCAGGCGATACTGGAAGCGCCTGAAGACTATGTTTCTTCTGAAAAAGATCGGAACTTTCTCAGCCTGAAACGCTTGGCCGAACAGGCCATCGCTGAATTGCCAGAAGAAGGGAGACGATTTTATTCGCTGCAATATGGACCCGCAGCAGAACAACTTTTTAAACAAGCGACGGCTCAGGATGATATCGCACTGTTGCAGGAAGTGGTTCGTCGTTATTTCTTTACCAAAGCAGGCGCTGAGGCTGCTGAAGCTCTAGGTGCGTATTACTTTGAGCGGGGAGATTTCCGGGCGGCCATTCAACAATGGGAGTCGCTTGGGAATCAGCATAATCTGACGAAGTCGAAGGAACTCAATCTGACATTTAAACAGTCAGTTGCCTGGTATCATTTAGGGAACCTGGGAAAATGTCGTCAGGCATTGATGCAATTGGCTCGTTTGACTTCCGGAAAGACTTTTGAATTTCCGAATGGAACAAAGGTGACACTGTTTTTCAAAGAGGAGAACCCGGTAGACTGGTTAACCGGTCTGGTGGGGAGCCTGGACCTGAGCGCGGCACAGGAACAAAAGAATTGGACGATGTATCGTGGAAGTCCCTCGCGATTGTCATCCGCTGCGTTTGCCGTACCTTCCGCCAAACCTGTCTGGCGTTTTTCGACCATTCATGATCCCGCTCGCACTGATCATGCACAAGGACCTCGACTGGAGGAAATGCTTCAAAAACTCGGCAAACATCGCCGCGAACATCAGGAGGGAGTATTACCTGCTGCCAGTCCGCTGGTCATTAATGATAAGGTGATCTTCAGGACCCACCGCAATCTGAAAGCTGTTTCCTTAGCAACGGGTGAGCTGAAATGGGAAACTTCAATTTCGAATGCCCTCTATCAGGAATTGTTAAAAGATCCTCAGAATCGAGATGAAGAATTTTTAGGACCCCCGCGAACTCCTTTGGAAAATTTTCTGGCACAACGCGCCTGGCAAGATTATACGATCGGGCATTTAAGCACAGATGGAAATCTGGTTTACTGTGTGGAAAATGTGGGTTTTATTGCGGGGTTTTATCATTTCAGTCGGCTCGACTCAGAGAATATTCTGGTTCCTAAATCGTTTAATCGTCTGATGGCATTTGAACTGGATTCGGGAAAATTCGCCTGGGAATTGGGAGGCCCCCGTTTGCAAAATGCGATTGATTATTCCGGACACTATTTTTTGGGTCCCCCACTTGCGCTTCACGGAAACTTATATTGTCTGGCAGAGGAAGGGCGAGAATTTCGCTTGCTGGTTTTGGATGCCCAAACAGGAAAAACACTTTGGACGCAATCTTTATTCCGCAGTGAGAACCCGATTGCCCGTGACTATACTACCGATCGTCGGCCGATGGATCACGTTCGTCGGAGGATGGGGTTAAGCCCTTCCGCAGCACATGGTGTCATTGTGTGTCAGACGGGTGCGGGCTGCACTGTCGGCATTGATGCCGTGACGCGAAGACTGTTATGGAGGAATATTGATGCCGGCGAAGAGATTTCACCTTATTCTGCATTTTCGCGTGTGACCAGTCAGAATGAAGAAGGCTGGGCAGAGTTTACGCCGGTGATTTTTGATGACCGTGTGTTGATTTATTCTCGCAAACTACAAAATATTCAATGTCTGAATCTGTTCGATGGAAGATTATTATGGTCACGACCCCGGCGGGGCAATCTTTTTATTGCTAGCATTCATAAAGGAAAAATTTTACTGGTCGGCAATGACCAGATTGATGCGATTAAAACGAGTGATGGATCGGCTGCCTGGCCGAAAGCATGTCCGATTGCCGGGCCTAGTGGCCGTGGAATCGTAGTGAAAAATACGTATTTCCAACCAGTTGAAACGGGCGAGATCCTGAGTATTCGTCTTGACGACGGATTGATTCTGGCACGTTCGCGAATCGAAACCGGTTCACTACCTGGTAATCTGGCAGCAGCCCAGGGCATGCTGGTCTCTCAAAACGAAACCGAGGTGGTTGGTTTTCAATCAATGGATACGATCCGGGAACAAATTCGGCTGGCGGATTTATCCCGGAAGCCAGAAGATCTGGCATTGTCTCAGCTATTGCGAGGCGAGCTTGATCTGTTTTCCGGTAACGTGGATCTGGCGATGAAGAAGATAGACCAATCGATTCAAATCAAACCGACGTTGCGTGCCAAACGGTTGTACGCAGATATGCTGTTGGAACGTCTGGATCATGCATTCGAGCAGAATCAAAATCAGGTTTCCAAAATGGAAAATCTGCTGGTTGACGACGATCAACGTAAGCGATTTTTTCAGATTCTGGCTCTCAATTATCAGCGGGCGGGTAATCTGGAAGCTGCTCTTCAAAATTATCTGAGACTGTCACAGCTTAAGAATATTTTCGATGCCAAGAAGATAAAAGGGGGCTCGTTTGTACGCACGGATCGTTGGATTCGTTCTCAGTTAGAGCTCATCACCGCGCGTGCTTCCACTGAAGAACGCGATCAGATCCGGTTGTTCTTTTCGAGATATTACTCAGATCATCTTAAAGATGCCAATCAGGAAACGCTGGAACGATATCTGAAATGTTGCGGGAATTTACCGGAGACGCAACAGGCGCGAGTGGCTCTCGTCGGAAAATTAGAGCAGGCGATACAAGGTAGTTCAATCAACGAACAGACAGAATTGCGTCGCCGATTAATGCCGCATCTGGAAGACCTCAGACAGGCAAAACAACCTGTGATGGCCGCGTTTGCAACCGCGAAACTGGCGCAAATCTATCTAGGGGAAAGTCAACAACTTCAGGCGGAAGAGTTGATTCAGGAGTTGGTCACGCGGTGGCCTGAAGTGATTTGCATGGATGGGAAAACATCGTTGCAGTTAGCTCAGCTGTGGCAGTCATCGCCGGAGTTTCAGAAGTGGCAAGCGGCTGGTGCAAACTGGCCAGACTTTCCGGCTCAGGTGTATCGCGATGAACAATCTAAAGGGCAGAATACATCTTTACCTGTTGAAGTTGTCGGTCTATCAAATTCATTCTTCGACAATTATCGGTTCGAAGTCGGGCCGGCCAAAGAATATCTTCTGGCATTCAATGGGCAGGGGAAGCAGCAGTGGGCGTTTTCATTAGAACAGGCGGAGATTGACGTTCCGCGGCAATCCTCATTCTCTGCAAGAGTCTATCAGCATTTTCTGGTCGTGGACTTCGGATCTCATTTTTTCGTGTTGGATACATTAAACCGGGATGCAACCAATCAGCCCGTTTTGTTATGGCAGCAGAGGCTTATTGCTGGCCCGCCTAGTATACACGATTATATTTCGATTGATCGTAAAGGTGTGGCTCCCGCCTTGCGCGAGTATCAGACAAGAAATGCTGATCGAGAGTTACTGGGACGGATTGGTACGATTAATGAGGAATTTATATGCTATCAAGTTGCCGATGAGTTGATCGCAGCTGAATTGTTAACGGGTAGGATTCTATGGAAACGCCAGGGAATCACGATGAGCAGCTGGCATTTCGGTGATGCAAATCATGTCATTGTAATGGCGCCTGATGAGCGTTTCGGTCCGCGTTATGTTGTGTTGAGTGGCCAGAGTGGTGAGGTACTCAGATCTTTAAAACTGGATCAGGGGGAAACTGCCGTATTTTCATTCGAACGGTATTTACTGACGCTGACTCCAGAAGCAGATAATACACAACGGCTGCTTTTAAGAGATTTATCCAATAATAGAGAAGTCTGGAGTCATCTATTAAGCGAGTCCACGACTTACACACTGGGGCAAAGTCATGAGATCGCGATGATCAATTCAGAAGGAATGATGTCCGTTTTGAATTTAAGAACCGGCGAAACGAAATTTGAAATCAAGGCGAATCCATTATCCAATATCACTAAATTGCTGGTACTGAAAAACTCGCGGCAATATCTGTTTTTTGTGAATTTAAAATACACGGTGAAGAATGGTATTTCTTATCGAACATTATATTCTTCGTATCCTTTTCATGGCGTGATCTATTCCATAGATCGGAAGACGGGTCAGATGATGTGGTCGCTGCCTCTGGAAGCCCAGGGTCTCGATCTTTCACAATTTCTTGATCTGCCTGTTTTGACCTTTGGCATCCGTAAATTCAAAGGCATGCCTTCCAGCGCTGGAACTCAGATTGATTTGCAGATAGTCGATTTACGAAATGGCGATATCGTTTTCAATGAAACCTCGCGCAGCAATCGGATGCGGATCTGGGTTGTTCCTGATGTGGATCAGAAAAATATTGTGATCGAACCGTTTCAAATCAGGCTGAGTTATGAAGAGCCACCGGTGGCTGCGAAAAAACCCTGACGCGCTCAAGCCCGTGATCCGGTTTATTGGGAAGCGTTCTTAGCCTGTCTCCAGGTTTATTGCAGCGTCTCCAAGACCATTTAAACGAGTATCATAAGATGAAAGGCGTTCTGGTTCAGTGGGAAGCGCTCTTAGTAGCTTTCCTGGTCGTCGTCGTCATCGAATTCCACATCATCATCGTCATCTCGATCTGGATGCAGTGGGCTATCTGGTGAGAAAAAGAAATCGCCCAGTCCCATGGGCATCATATTCCCGCCCAGGCTTTGGGTTCGTTTTTCTGAAAGCGATTCCAGATCGAGTGCATCATCTCCCAGGCAACTTTTGAGTGCTTCCAGCCAGAGGACATCTTTACTGAGTGGATGACCCTTATCTTGAACGGCGCGTTTCAATGCCAGCCTTAAGACATTAATTCCATCACGCGTTGAGAAATCAAGTTTCAGACTATGCGACTGTTGCAGGAAATCGACCGTCAGATCAAGCATATGTTCGTTAGCAAAGGGAAGATGATATTTCAGAATCATCTTTTCATCTTCCCGATTGGGATGTTCCAATGAAATACTGGGTTGCAGGCGACTGAGAATATAGTCGGGGATTTCAAACGTCGATTCATCTTCGTTCATAGTGACGGCACAACGGAATTCGGGATGAGCGGGAATTGTCAAACCCGCTACGATCGATTCAACATAGCGACGATGGTCAAGCAATGGTGCAAGGCTGGCCCATGATTTTTCATTCATGCGGTTGCCTTCGTCGAGTACACAAATTCCGCCTCGAATCATGGCGGTTACCAGTGGAGAAGTGTGGTACGCAATTTTGCCGCTCTCTGCCAATACGGGTGTAATCAGTAAGTCTTCCGGCCTGGTGTCGGCGGTACATTGATAAATGTAAAGCTCCTGCTCTCGCGTTCTGGCACCTGCGATAGCGAGCGAGGTTTTTCCGATTCCCGGCGTACCAACCAGCCGCGGGGTTAATGGCATATCTTTTTCATCAATTACGAGCCAGCAGGCTAGCAACTGTTTTAAGGCTTCATGTTGTCCAATCCATTCACCGGTTGTCTGATCGGCGCGACCGAGGTGCAGGCCTACTCCATCAATTTCCACTCTGCTTGACATTAAAATTCGATTTCTATGTTGTTTGGGACAGATAGAAATTCTTGCCTTCCTGCTGCAAGATTTCTGAAGGGAGTTCATTTTTTAAACAGTATCGATTATAGGCGTCTGCAGTCTCTTCTGATAAGTCTGTTATTCTAACTCTTATCACATGAATCAGAAATAGAGTCAAAGTCTCAGTGGAAGACGATTTTTCAGGAATTGATTAAGTTCTTATCTTGGAAGAAGATAAAGGTCATTAGGATCACCGGAATCGGACCTGCTTTGTGAAAATCTTTTTGAGATTCCCGGAAATTCCTGTTAGAATAAGCAGGTTTCCCACATTTGAGTTTTCGATAACGTATTTCACGTTATTTCATTTCTGAAGTGAGAACACACATCTTCAACGGTTATTCATTTCTTTTGTAGTGTGTCTCATTTTTCTTAGAGGTCCGCAGTCTTCATTTTACAGGGGGAGTAGCGATGGATAAGCCCATTCTCGCAAAGAGCATTATGGTAACGAAGTTAATTACATTAACTCCGGACATGGATGTTTTAGAAGCAATCGGGATGCTGTTAAAACATCGTATCTCAGGAGCACCTGTGATTGATCCTGAGAACAGAGTGTTGGGTGTGTTTTCTGAACGCTGTTGTATGGATGTGCTGATCAAATCCAGCTACGAGCAACTTCCTTCTTCTCAGATCTTTCCTTTTGTCGATACTGAGGCGCGCTGCATCTCTGAAGAGACTGATTTACTGACGATTGCCCAGATATTTCTCAGCACTGCGACACGCAGGTTGCCTGTGGTTCGCGAAGATGGCTCTCTGGTAGGACAAATCAGCCGTCGCGATCTGCTTCAGGCCAGTAATAAGAATTTGAAATTTCAAACCACTATCCCGCATGAGAAGAATTTGCTGTATTTGAGTGGCTTAATGAATCGTGAAGAATCCCCCATTTCTTGATCATCGGATTGTAGTGATGGTGATTTTTGAGTGGATTTACTATTAAAAACCAGCTGGACCTGTTTCAGCTGGTTTTTCTCGTTCCTGATGGTTTGATTTTAATAGCCGGTCAACTAAAATCAGTCGAGTATTGATTCCGTTTCCAGGGAATTGGCTCTGTATTGTGAGATTCCGTATTGCAATTTACATAGTGCAACGGAAAGACACGATACATTTGGGAATTGGTATTTCCAGGATCACATAAAAAATCTATTTAGATAAAGCATCATTTCGGAGGACTTGTAGCATGGACCAGGACGAAATCTTACTTGATACCGAAGAGAGAATGGACAAAGCGGTTCACGTTTTGCAGGGGCAGTTGCAGGGGATTCGCACCGGTCGTGCTACGCCGGCTCTCGTGGATTCGATCAGAGTAGATTACTATGGTTCACCGACTCCTTTGAAGCAGATGGCAAATATTAGTGTTCCTGAGCCTCAACAGATTCTCATTCGTCCTTTCGATGGTCAGATGGTGGGAGAGATTTCCAAGGCTATTCAGGCCAGTAACTTAGGATTGGCCCCGAATAGTGATGGGCGCGTGGTGCGGTTGAATATTCCCCCGCTTTCTACGGAGCGTCGCCGTCAACTTGTCTCGCGCGTGAAAGAACTGGCAGAAGAGGCCCGCGTTTCAATCAGAAACATCCGCCGCGATGCGAATAAGCATGCCGATCAGTCAGAAAAAGATAAGGTGATGGGGGAAGATGAACGCGACAATACTAAGACCGACGTTCAAGACCTGACTAAAAAATTTGAAGGCAAAGTGAACAGTATCGCGAGCGCCAAAGAAAAAGACGTCATGGACGAATAGTCTGTTTTCTTGCGTTCTGTCGGCGGAAGTAGTTTTGACGTAGAGTCGAGATTGCAAAAATCATAATCAGGAATACTTTTCAAAATAAAAGTGTTCGGAACAGTATCATTATACCTCAAATTCTGTATTGAAAGAGACTGGTTCAAGTTTCCATGGCTAAGAAGACAATTGAAAACGTAGACGTTGCAGGCAAGACCGTATTAATGCGAGTGGATTTCAATGTGCCTTTGGATGATGATCTCAACATCACCGATGATCGGCGGATCAGAATGGCGTTGCCTTCTATCAAGTCGGTCATTGATCGGGGCGGACGTCTGGTTTTAATGAGCCATCTGGGTCGTCCGAAAGGGGATGGCGGGGATGCCAAGTATAGCTTGAAGCCGACCGCGTCCTGTCTGGGTGAGTTGCTCGGCCAGGATGTCTCTTTCGCGACGGATACCGTCGGCGACGATGCCAAAGCCAAATTAGCAGCGTTGGAAGCGGGGCAGGTATTGATACTGGAAAACCTGCGTTTTAATGCCGGGGAGAAACAAGGCGATGCCTCATTTGCAAGTGAATTGGCAGCGTTTGCAGATATTTACTGTAACGATGCGTTTGGAACTTGCCAACGTACGGATGCTTCGATGGTCGCGGTTCCTGAAGCGATGGCTGGCAAACCGAAGGTCATTGGATTTCTGGTTCAAAAAGAAATTCAGTATCTAACCGATGTGATTGCCAATCCCGAACGTCCTTTTGTCGCCATTCTGGGAGGCGCTAAAGTCTCTGATAAAATTAACGTGATCAATAACCTGCTGGGAATTTGTGACAAAGTACTGATCGGCGGGGCCATGGCTTATACCTTTTCGCTCGCGAAAGGGGGCCAGGTGGGTGACAGTCTGGTGGAAAAAGACAAAGTGGAACTGGCTAAGGAATTGATCGAGAAGGGGGGAGATAAGTTAATGTTGCCCGTCGATACGCATTGTGGTGACGACTTCAACAGTAACTGTAATAAGCAGGTTGTCAAAGCCGGTGAAATTTCTGATGGTTTTGAAGGACTTGATATCGGTCCCGAGACGGCAAAGATCTATGCGGAAACCGTCAAGTCTGCCAAAACCGTTGTCTGGAATGGTCCGATGGGTGTTTTTGAAATGACTCCTTTCGACGCAGGAACTAAAGCCGTGGCGCAGGCAATTGCTGACAGTGATTCGACGAGTATTATCGGCGGCGGTGACAGTGCCGCTGCGATACAGCAACTCGGATTTGCCGATCAGGTGTCCCACGTGAGTACGGGCGGTGGTGCCAGTCTGGCGATGTTGGAGGGTAAGGAGTTTGCAGCCGTCAACTTGCTGGATGAAGCATAAATCGATTCTCTATAATGAATTTCTGAAATTCAGATAAAACACAGCTCGGCCACAATCGGGCTGTGTTTTTGTTTCGGGATGCAGTGATGGTCGAAACGAGTGTTGGAATACGGTAAACTAGGTTATGGGTTTCTATTGAGATTTGGGTGGTACTGACGGCTTGTACGACAGTGAGAAGATTTTTGGGTTATCAATATTAAAGGAGTCCTTGATTGGGGGGATCACAGTGTCGATTGTTAAAGCTGAACAGTGGCACCCGCCAGTCGAATCTATTGTGTGGTGGGAGTTGGTTGTTACTCATGTGTCCGGTCTAAATAACGAGCCAACAGTGGCACCAGCCAGTCGAAAAGGCTATCCCGGATAGGGTAAAAACTGCTTCCTGAACTCATGAAAAGAGACTTCATTTGAGAATGAGGGGAAGTAATATGACTGCGATGTTATTCACTGCAGAGCAGATTGCTCAGTTTGAGCAGGATGGTTTTCTGGTTGTGGAAGATCTCTTCAGCCAGGAAGAAGTCAGCTTGTTGGGACAGATTGGGCGCGCCGATGAGGCGATGCAGCAAGCGACTTTCAGCCGCGCCGATGGCGAAGGGGGCGCAGTGAAGCTGAATATCGAGAATGAAGCTCACGATGACATTTATGGTGCCATCGCGCGCTGTCATCGCGTTGTGGACCGGATGGAAGCGTTACTGGGTGATGAGGTCTATCATTACCATCATAAGATGATTCAAAAGGAAGCCCGCGTGGGTGGAGCCTGGGCCTGGCATCAGGATTATGGATACTGGTACGGCAATGGCTGTCTATTCCCGGATATGGGGAGTTGTATGATCGCGGTGGACCGTGCGACTGTGGAGAACGGCTGTCTGCAAGTGTTGCGAGGGAGTCATTTGATGGGGCGTATCGATCATGGGCCGGTCGGCGATCAGACGGGGGCAGACCCGGAACGGGTTGAGGCAGCGTGCGAGCGATTTGAACTGGTGCATTGCACATTAGAGCCGGGCTCCGCGGTTTTGTTTCATTCCAATCTGTTACACCGTTCTGATCAAAACAAGAGTGAGCATCCGCGTTGGGGTTTTATCTGCTGTTACAATACGCGGCACAACGATCCGTATAAAGAATCGCGTCATCCGCGTTATACGCCTTTAGCTAAATGTGACGATGCAGAAGTTCTGAAAGTGGGTCGCACACAGTGGGAACAGATTCAGGCTCATCCGTCGGTTTAATTCAAAGCGTCTGCGTTAGAGAAAATTATGGCCGAAGCATCAGATCTTCCAGCACGCGATCAAGGTCAGCAGAGCGCGCTGATCAAGCGGCTGGCTCTTGAAGCGGGCTTCGATCTGGCGGGGATCGCACCGGCGGTGACTCCGGAAGGTTATCATCAGTTTCTTGATTGGCTCAATGCGGGTTATGCTGGCGAGATGAGTTATCTCGAACGTCGTAAAGATGCGTATCAGCATCCTCAATATGTGATGAGTTCCGTCAAGAGTGTGTTGATGCTGACGTTGAATTACCGAACGGAGGAACCTCCTCCGCGTTCGGGGACACAGGCACGGATTTCACGATATGCCTGGGGCAGTACTGATTATCACAGTGTGATCCGAAAGAAATTGAAACAGCTTTCAAAGATAATTCGGGAGCATTTTCCGGATTGTGAAACACGCGGCGTGGTAGATACCGCGCCCCTTCTGGAACGGGATTTTGCACAACTGGCAGGGTTGGGATGGATCGGAAAGAATACGTTGCTCTTGAATAAAACCGAAGGCAGCTGGTTTTTTCTGGCGGGCATGCTGTTGAGTGATGAGCTGGATTACGATGAACCCCATCAGACCTCTCACTGCGGTACATGCACACGCTGTCTAGATGCCTGTCCGACCGATGCGTTTGTTGAAGCGAGTACGCTGGATGCGCGGAAATGTATTTCGTATCTGACGATCGAACTCCGCGATCAGCCAATTCCGCTGGAGTTAAGAACGGGCCTGAAGGAGTGGGTTTTTGGTTGTGATGTCTGTCAGGATGTCTGCCCGTGGAACCGGAAAGCGCCCGTTAGTCATGAGCGATCATTTCAACCCGTGGAAGAATTTTCTCCCGTGGATGCTGTCGAGATATTATCGCTGGACGCAGCAGCGTTTCAGGAACGATTTCAGAGTACGCCGATGTCCAGAGCGCGCCGGGCCGGGTTGTTAAGGAATGCGGCGATAGTGTTGGGAAACCTGGGGGATTCTTCAGCGGTTCCGGTTCTGCTGAAATCGCTCCACGATTCTGAACCTCTGATTCGAGGCGCCTCGGCCTGGGCGTTAGGGAATCTGGGCGGGGCGGGGATTACTGTTTCGCTGGAAGCGCGGCTGGCGGTTGAGACGGAGGCGGAAGTGGTGCAGGAATTAGAGTGGGCGCGGGCAGAAATTAAAATACAGGGTGAATAAAATGAAAATGCAGATAGAATGTAGCAGGCCTGATTGGAAAAGTCAGGCCGGTAGATTACGATCATTGTCAGTCGTCAGTTTTGAATAAATCCAATTTGTATAGAAACAGATTTCGTTAGTGGGAGTGAGAGATGGGTGAACAACTTATCGTCGGAGTGAATGGTGCCGCTGGTCGGATGGGGCAGCGCGTGGTCGTTCTGGTTTGTCAGGATCAGGATTTAAAACTCGGCGCGGCATTGGATTCAGAAAATTCTCCTGCGCTGGGGAAGGATGTCGGCGAAGTCGCTGGCGTCGGTCCTGTCGGCGTGACGGTTCAATCGGAATTGACTGAGCGAGTGGATGTGATCATTGATTTTTCATTGCCGGACGGCCTGGTAAAAATTTCCAAGGTGTGTGCAGAGCGTCAAATTGCTCTGGTGGCTGCGACAACAGGATTGACGCCCGAACAAAAGAATGAGGTCCTGGTTGCTTCGCAAACGACGCCTCTGATTCTGGCGCCGAATATGAGTCTGGCCGTCAATGTGATGATGAAGCTGGTACGCGAGGCGGCTCATTCATTGAAGAGCTCTCCCAATGGTGTGGATGTAGAAGTGATTGAACGCCATCACCGGTTTAAAGAAGATGCCCCCAGTGGGACGGCTTTGCATTTTGGTGAAATCATTGCGGATGAAATGGGACAGACCGAGCATGTGCATGGTCGGCATGGTCGACCGGGAGCAAGGCCGACCTCTGAAATTGGTTATCATGCCTTAAGAACGGGTGACAATGTCGGCGAGCATACCATTGTGTTTGGGATGATGGGCGAAACCATTGACCTGACAGTACGCGGCCATACGCGGGACAGCTATGTTTATGGTGCGTTGACCGCCGCCAAGTATCTGGCGGCACAAGGCGCGGGGGTGTATACGATGGCTGATGTGTTGGATTTGAATTAGGCTGATTCAAGGGCTATGGGCGAATCTTGCAGGGATTTTGTGCGCGCTCGTGTATGTTTTCTGGATTGATTTTCTACCACGAAAATCACGAAAGGCACGAAATAATCTGTGTCTGGAAGTCTGAAGAATGTATTATCAAATGAACCACTTTTGGAGCAATAACTTCGTCATGGGAGCAACGCCCAATTGTAAATCTAAAAATTGGCTACCGTACCATTCGTCTTTGACACATTTTTCCTCAGCTAAAAAGAGACTGTGAATAATATGTCAGATACTCACATTGCATCCACAAAAGTACGAAAATATCAAAAGCATCTTCGGCGGATTCGTGTCGTGATAGTTTTGCTTACTTTTTCAATGAGTAGTATGTTATTCATATTTTGGGATCTACTTCGATCTCGTTTTACCCTTAATTTGAGTGTGATATTGGTAACAGTATGTATGCTGTTGTTCGTAATCACCTTTATCCTCTACTGGGTAGATTATTTTCATTACCGTAAAAAATTACACAGCGAGTTGAAGTCTCCTAAGGAAGCTTAGGATGATAACCGGTGCTATTTATGTCTGATTCTAAGCTCCTGCAGCAGTTTGTGGATTCCTTTTCGCGACTCGATGACATGCTCGCTTTGGATGGGGCACCAGTGGAGCTGATTGTTAAACGAGATTTGGATGAGTGGGATCGTTGGCAGGATGAATCAGGATGTCGTGATGAACTGGAATTTTGGAGACCGCTGCGCGTTGAGACTAACCCGGAAGCATTGGAGACGTTGTATGCGCGCATTTCGGGGCGATTCCCAGTGCTGTATGAACAACTGGTGCTTTCCATTCGCTGGATGGAAGTATATTTGGGTGTGATTCGTTTGTTGCCTAACCCGCCGGGCGCTGATCTCACCGGTCTGTCAAAAACAATTTTTGATGATCGGGCACTCACGGAGACTTTGATTCCCGCAGGGTATGTTCCGTTTGCGCGTGCGCCTCACAACTACGATCCAATGTGCTTTGATCTCAACGCGATGTCAGCGCGGGGTGATTGCCCGATTATTCAATTTGAGCACGAATCCATCTTGTGTGATCTCAAAATAGGGGAGCATTGGCAACGTTGGGCATCATTTCGAGATCTGATGTCAGACGTTATTTTTCTGGATGCTGATTAAAAATTTGCTAAACGGATCAAATTGCTTATTATGTTGATGTGCATGACAGTTTATTGAGTTGAAATTGAACCAAAGGGGATCTGGGTTAGGTCTGAGGCCGTTTCCATTTTGATTCTCTCATATCACGTACTGATACCTATCAGGGTCAGTATCATTTCTGACATTGAATTCCAGTTTTCACTCTGAAACGATTGGCTGAAATTTTCATGAAGCTGATTTCTGACGCATTTAAAACGAGTCATGTGATTCTTGATCTGGAAGCGACGGATATTACGTCCGCTTTACAACAAAGTGTCAGCGAAATGGCATCCCGGGGGGTTATCGATCCCCAGATCGAAGATCAAGTCGTCTCTGCTTTGTTAAAGCGCGAGAAGGAGATGCCGACGACGATTGGCAATTCGACGGCGATCCCCCATGCGTATTTTGATGGAGTTGACAAGCAGATCGCGATGTTTGTTCGCCTTGCACAACCCATCAAAATGGGGGCTCCCGATGGGGGGTTCACTCAGTTTCTGTTTTTGTTGCTGGGTCCACCGGATTCCGCTGCGTTGCATCTGGACAGTCTTGCAATCATAGCCCGCCTCACTTCTGATGATGATGTTCGCTATAAACTGGGTAATGGTGGTTCAAGCGATGAATTATTAGAAGCCTTTAACTATTTTCTGATACGAACCTCACCCAAGGGTCGAGAGGAAGAAAAAAAGTCAGAAAGTCTGATTTACACGGGCCGCTTGTGTGGTGGACTCAAACAAGACATCGCGCGACGAAAACCACACTACTTGAGTGACTTTCGTGATGGCATACACACCAAATGTGCTGGTTCAATCTTGTTTCTCTTTTTTGCTTGCCTGGCTCCGGCAGTCACATTTGGAAGTGTGATGGCCGTGCAAACAGGGGGCGAAATCGGTGTTGTGGAAATGATCTTAGCCTCAGCGGTCTGTGGAATCATTTATGCGCTTTTTGCTGGCCAACCCTTGATTATTCTGGGTGGGACGGGGCCATTACTGGTGTTCACGGTGATTTTATATCGCCTGTGCGCCGATTTAAGTATTCCCTTTCTGGCATCCTATGCATGGGTTGGCCTGTGGTCTGCTGGTTTTATATTGTTAATGGCGATCACTGATACCAGTTGCTTAATGAAGTATTTTACTCGGTTCACCGATGAAATATTCTCAGCTCTCATTTCGATTATTTTTATCTATGAGGCAATTAAGTCACTGGTTTATATCTTTGAGGATCTGGATGTCAAAAAACATCACGATACCGCTTTGCTTTCTTTATTGCTGGCCCTGGGAACATACTATATCGCCATGAGCTTGTCTCGGTTCCGGCGTAGTAAATATCTGCGTCCGAAGATGCGTGAATTTCTCGCTGATTTTGGTCCTACGATTGCTTTGGCGTCGATGACTCTGTTTGCGGTGTGGTTGCATGAAGTGTATCTCGATATGTTGCCTGCGCCTGATACATTTGGAACAACCAGTGGCCGCCCCTGGGCGATCGATTTGATGGCGGCTCCTGTCTGGACTCGGTATGCAGCCGCTGGTCCTGCCTTACTTGTTGCGATTCTTATTTATCTGGATCAGAATATTACCTCGCGTGTAGTCAATAGCCCCGATCACCGATTACGCAAAGGGGATGCCTATCATCAGGATCTGGCTGTGGTAGGAGTTCTCGTTGGTGCCTGTTCGTTATTTGGGCTACCCTGGCTTGTCGCTGCGACAGTTCGTTCCCTGAATCATGTTCGCAGTCTGGCTACACTCAAGGAGGAGACTGACATCACGGGAGAAACACGAGAGCGCGTGACTTTTGTGCGGGAGAATCGCGTAACAGGGCTGACGATTCACATATTGATCGGGTTTTCATTATTATTGTTTCCGCTTTTAAAATCGATCCCCATGGCCATCATGTACGGCTTGTTTCTTTTCATGGGTGTGGTCTCGATGTCTGGTAACCAGTTTTTTGAACGATTAAGTCTATGGGTGCGAGATCCCTCGCTTTATCCGATCACACACTATATCCGCCAGGTACCTCGCTGGACGATCCACGCTTTTACACTTCTACAACTGATTTGTCTGGCAATTCTGTGGTTTGTCAAAAGTAGCGCACTGGGAATCTTGTTTCCGATTTTTATTGCGTTACTCGTACCAACTCGTATCATTGCCGGTCGATATTTTTCTGCCGAGTAGCTGGCGGCCCTTGATGCAGAAGAAGAACCCGAGGAAGAGGATACTTCCTGGTCA
>NZ_CALEMX010000035.1 GCF_937910335.1 uncultured Gimesia sp.
TGCAGCCGGATACCCCAGAACTCTATTTTTGTCGCGATTTGAAAGGATACGGCTGGTGTTTTTTAAAGGGCGACTATTTGAATGTGGGGATCGGTCGCGAGGGGGAAAAGCAACTGTCGGCAGTCCGAGAAGAATTTACAGATTTTTTGGATCAGCAAGGGCGTGTTCCCAAGGAAATTATTGGAAAATTTAAAGGACATGCTTATCGTTTATATGGTTCTCAGAAACGGACGATTATTGATGATGGTGTGTTGCTGATTGGTGATGCCATTGGCATGGCATCGCCGCAAAGTGGAGAAGGTATCCGTCCTGCTGTCGAAACGGGGTTGATCGCCGCGGATGTGATTCGGAAATGTCAGCAAGACTATGGCAAGGATCGATTAATGGTCTATCGAGAGAAAATCTTGGATCGGTTTGGAGAGTGGGCGGATACTTCTCGTCCAAGCGTGTTACCTGCAGTGTTTCGGCAATTTCTCGGACGGTGGTTTATGTCTTCGCAGTGGTTTACGCGCAAGGTACTACTTGATCGCTGGTTTTTACAAAAACACTTACCGCCACTGATTCGTAATTGAAGACAACTTGATTTCAGGCGCAGTGAAACCAGGTTGTAGCAATTCTGGAAACAAAACACTTAACTCAATTTGGACCATTCGAGTTCGATCCCCTGCTTTGTCAAAGTAGACTGAAATTCTTCAAGTTGCCTTTTATTGTTTCTAATTCCGTGCGGCGTAGATGCGTGTGAAATGGCATAGGCGCAGAGTGCGCCCGCGGCTTCACCAATGGACCATTCTACGGGGTGTAGTCGATAGCAACCATTCGAAAGATGAGTCGTACCAATGTTTTTACAGCCGGGAATCAGGTTTTTAATACGCTGTGGTAGCATGGCTCCCAGCGGAATTTGAAAAGGAACACTGCCCGTGTCGATATAGTTGTCTCCACCAGAACTGGGATGAAGGTCGAGGTGGTAATATCCGATGCCAACGGAATCCTCAAATGGTTTGGCCAGCAGTGGCTTGTGATCTTTTCCCATTGCTTTGAGCCGTTCGGAATAGGAAATATCCTGTTCTTTGATCGTTAATTCAGCCTTGATGCGTCGTGACTCACGAATATAGGGATACTTTGCAAGCCCATCTTCGGTGTCGACAATGTCCTTTCGCAGGCGCAATCCTTGCCAGCCTTGTTTACCATCGGGCCGTGGTACTTCGGTTTGCAACCAATATAATAGTGACAAACTAAGCTGTTTAGCGGCATTGAGATGTCGTTTGCGTTCTTCCGGAGCGACATCTGTGATATTCCCCAACATATAATCGTTCTGTGGCCAATTGATAACTGTGATATCACTGGCGTATGTGCCGGGGACGAAGTTATTACGATCGATCATCCTGCGATACAGCCAGAGGTTCAGCGATTTTGTTTTTGGCGGTGGTGTCTCTTTTCCACAGGGAACAAAGGAAAGCTGCTTGGGTTTTAAAGTTCGCGGATAGGAATAATACAGCGAAAGGATTTTTCCTGACCAGGCCGGAGTTAATGCAGGAACGTGGTTCTTCCAGAAATCATACATCGCAGGGCGTTCAATCGTGTGGTCTTCCCCTTCCAGATGATCGATGGCAAAACAATGGGTAAATGACTGGATGTTTGCAGGATTGGCTTGCTCCGGTGCATGCGGTTCGTTGGTTACAGTTCGTGATTCCGCACCCAGGAAGTATTCTGTTCCCGAGAGAGGCAGCAGGTCCCCTTCTTCACTGGCATCAATAAAGTAGGTTCCATGTAGAGTGACAGGTTTGTCTGCACCTTTTGTATGACAAGTAACCGTTTCAACTTGGTCGCCCGTCACAGAAGCCCGGAATGGTTGAGTATTCAATAGTAACGTCAATTGGCCACGACTGATATCAGGAGCCAGCATTGATTGTAGAGCCGCGATGCCGACTTTCGGTTCGTGGCAGATGCGTGAGACAGAGCCATTGCCCGGATTCAAATTGGGAATTGATTGTGCTTTAGTGTTTAACGGATAATGTTGCTTGTAGTAATTGCGAATCAGCGACCGTAGTTGGGCATACGATTCAGTGCGGCCAAATGTTTCAATCCACCTATGCTCATCGGGAGGTACCGCCTGTTGTGAAATCTGGCCGCCGATCCAGTCAGTCGGTTCTGTCAAAATCACGCGGGCGCCGTTGCGGCAGGCTGCTAATGCGGCTGCGCAACCTCCCAGACCCCCACCAATAATTACAACATCTGCTTTAAGTTCACAAGGGTGGGATGCGTAGCATTTTCGGGATTGCAAAGCCTGCAGAAAAGTGGGGGAAAATATTCCCGAACCGAAGATTCCACACTGTTCCAAAAAGTGTCGTCGTTTCATGAGATTCAATTTCAAGAATGCGGATGTTTAATAGAAACATCGAATCAAGTGAAATGGAAGAGAGAGAACACAGAGGAAAATAGAATTACCATTTCACTTCTGTGTTCTCTGATGGTTTTGTGTAAAAATACACACCAGTTGAGTTCAAAAATAAAGCGCTTCGACTTATTTATCCTTGCTCAGAAGTTTATCCATCAAAAAGGAATTCGTATCTTTATATTGTTTTGATTTGGAGACTCCGGGAATCAGAAGATGGCATTCTGTGCCCGCCTTGTCTGCTTTTTCTTTCATTTTGACGCCATACACAGGGTGATGAATCCCATGGCCTGCGTTTTCTGAAGGAAGCTTCATATTGTTGTTGTAGGTCATTAAAAGTGGAGGATCATCGGAAGTCAGATGGTTGTAAGGTGAAAATTCCTTATAGAGTGCTTCATGTTTTGGATAATTATCCATCACGTCCTGCATGCTCTTTCCGCCTACTGCTTTATGAATCATGTTGTGTTTGAGCACATTCGGTCCAAGCCACGGTTCAATGACTTTAGGGTCAATCGAAGTCTGGCCTCCTCCGACGGCAGCCGCTGTCACTCGCGTTGATTCGCGTAATACAGGGTCTTTCGATTTGGGGTCAGCCAGATCATCGTGTAGTAAAAGCCACATCGAAGTACAGGCCCCTGCACTGCCACCTGTTAATGCGATTTTATTTTTATTGAGATTCCATTCACCGGCTTTGGAACGAATGAACTGAATCGCACGAGCGGCATCATGTACGGGAGCCGGCAGTGGTGCTTCTCCTGTCAAACGGTAGTTTACCGACGCGTAAGATATGCCCTTGTCAAGAAACGGCTTGATATTTCCAATACGGGCTTTGTCACCGCCGATCCAACCACCTCCATGAATGTGGACCAGTATGGGGCGCGGGCCTTTTCCTTCGGCCTGCCAGAAGTCCAACTTGTTCATCTTATAGGGTCCGTAAGAAACATCGGCCTGTGTTGGCTTTGGATTTCCTTTTTTATCTGCTGCATTAACAGTTGATGTTAATAAACATAAAGTCGTAATCAGGGAAAAGAGGAGTCGCAGCATAGCCTTGTATCCTTTGCATATGGTGAAAATTATTATAATGCTTGAAGTTGCCTCCAATGGAAAGTAAGGGATAAATTATAACCGAATCAAAGCGGTTGTGTATGCAGACAGGGATTTATTTCCAGTGACGATTGAGGAATGATGCGACATGGCTCTCGAACAGAATATTATGCACCCGGAAAGGCTTCAATTGCTAAACGATTGTAGCGTGAAATGAAAGCCGGAAAACTCGGGTCTATCTAGTAAGGCAGTATAAGATTTGTCAAAAATTTGTGTGTGACAAAAACTCGCGCATCGTTTAAGCGGCACGCTGCTCTTTTGAGAGGTTGTCAGAATCCGGATGAGGCTCAGGTTCTGTAAATGGAATCATATGTTGGTGACTCTGATTCACTTGTCGGTGTCGATTCATCAGAAAGACAACGATGCCTGTAAAAGCCAGTGTAGGCAAATGATAAGTATCAATGAGTTCTGTAAAATGTTTTCCAATGAAGGATCGATTCAATACCAGAACGATAAATACATAGAGTCCGATGCCAATTTTCAACTGTTTCGAAATCTGATGATGACTTACGGAAGAACGGGTTAGTAAATAGATTCCGGGAAAGATACCTACGCAATGCTGGCCCCAGGTGACGGGTGAGTACAGCAAGATCAGAGCGGAAATCGCACCACATTCCCAAAGAACGCGTTCATCTTCTCGATCTTGAACCCTTTTCCGAAAATTCCAGGCAACCAGCGCTAGACAGAATAACATTGTAAATTTCACGATTCGCCCTGCAGTTTGAGGGGAGAAGTCCAGGAAATCAATATAGAGGGGTGAATCGATTCGGGCATTATGTTCCGGTGAAAGACGCATCACATATCTAGCTAATGTCGGCTTAAGTGACATGTTGGATAAAGGGACTTCTCCTGCTATGCCTCGCGAGGGGTCTGTTTCCTGAAGACCTGTCAATACATTATGACTCCAATGCAACAAGGTCACTTTGTACTCGGAGTAGCCAAGTTTGAACATGGGAGACAGCGTGAAAAAGACGGCAGCCCCAAACGTAAAAGCAGCCATCTTCCATTCGCGTTTTAAAATGAAATAAACCCAAAAGAGTGATGGAGTACATTTCAGGGCCATCGCAAAGCCCAGGAACAGACTGCCGAGAATTTCACGCTTTTCGCGCCATAAATAAACGCTCAACCAAGAAAGTGCCACTAATGCAAGATTGACACCACATTCAAGCATATCTCTCACGAGATACCGACTCGAAAGCATAATGGCAATCACCGTTGTCCAGAAGAATAGATTACGCTTCAGGGGGAAATGTTTTTCGCATAAACGATCCAGGCACCAGATCAAAAGTCCCAGAGCAATGAAAAAGAGAGGATAAATCAGCAAGTAAGCAGTCTGCATCGGTATGTCAGCCAGAACCGAATGTACAAAACCCCAAAATGGTGGATAGGGGTAATTGTGATTTGCAGTATAGAGGAATTCCCCTGTTGCTAACATTTCTCCAGATTTCCAATGCAGCGGGAAATCTCCAGGCGTGCTTCTGAAAATTCTCAATAACTGAATGAAAGAGATAATAATCCCGAGGGAAATAAAAGCTCGTTTCCAATGATGTTGTCGGGAGGCAAACCATTCTTTAACTGTTTCAAGCTTCATGACGATGGCATTCCCGAGTTAAAAACAACGTACTGAATCAATACGAGGGTTGAGCTTTATATTCTCCAGGTACAATTGAATATCGGTTTTTACACGTCTCTGAAACAAGTTACAAACGAAAAAATGAGCTGTTTCGAGGCGGATAGTAGGCGAATTCGATATCTTGAGTCAATAACGGGTTTTACCGTATTCAGAGTCTTGGAAATGACCGGTATCTCAAAATCGATTGAGATTGCCACTGAATAAAACGAGAGTGACAGGTTTCCTGGGTAGAAAATCAGAGAATAACTCGAGAGGGGTTTTTCAATGTCAGACAGTTTCGATTCCGGCTCCATAGGAATTGAAAAAATCTCAGGCACTGACCCGGCTATTGATTATGCGAAAACTGATCTGGGTGGTTCCTTTTTATGAATTATGAGATTAGGATAGGGTTGCCAAAATGGTGTAAGAACTAACAACAGCGATTACAAATCTAGTCGGAGAATGTTCGCATGAAAGATTTCGTTTCTTATGGAATTATCGGCCTATGCTATTTGATGATATCTTTGCAAATTCTTGTGGCAGATGAAAAATCAGACTCCATTCCAGCGGAGGAAACCAAAAAACTTTGGAAGAAGATGGCACCCTTTTATGAGCCTCCGAGTCAATTCAAAGACAATTTTGGGAAATATCAATCTCCTTTAAAATTTTATGATGGTCGTACAGTCAAAACACCAGAGGACTGGCAACAGCGACGGCAGGAAATTTTGAAGACATGGCATACGAAGATGGGCCAATGGCCGCCCGTGAATGAAAATCCTCAGATTGAATATCTGAAAAAAGAACATCGAGATAACTTCACTCAATACACAGTTCGATTTGAGATCGCCCCCGGACATCCCAATACCGGCTATCTGTTAATTCCGGATGACGCAAAGGCAGATCTATCAACACCGGCAGTGCTCGTCGTATTTTATGATCCCGAGACTGGTATCGCGCGCAAAGGCAAGGATCGCGACTTTGCCTACCAGTTAGCGAAGCGTGGGTTTGTGACATTCTCAGTCGGCCACGATTATTCACTCTACTATCCCAATCGCGAGAACGCAGAGATTCAACCGCTCTCCGCGTTGGCGTATGGAGCCGCGAATGCCTTTCATGTGTTAGAGAGTCGTAAAGAAGTGGATCCCAAACGGATTGGCATTGTCGGACACTCTTATGGTGGGAAATGGGCCATGTTTGCTTCCTGTCTCTACGACAAGTTTGCCTGTGCTGCCTGGTCAGATGGCGGGATCGTGTTTGATGAAACTCGGCCTAGTGTGAATTACTGGGAGCCCTGGTATCTGGGTTATGCAGGGCCCGACTTTCGCAAACGTGGTTTGCCGACGAAGGAAAATCCCCGCACGGGGCTCTATAAAAGTCTCATCAAAGAAGGGCACGATTTGCATGAATTACACGCTTTGATGGCGCCACGTCCGTTTCTGGTTTCAGGTGGTTCAGAAGATCAACCCAAACAGTGGCGGGCATTGAATCACAGCATCGCCGTCAATCGATTTTTAGGTTATGAAAACCGAGTGGCAATGACCAATCGCGAAAAGCATTCGCCTAACCCAAAGTCCAACGAACAGATGTATCAGTTCTTTGAGTATTGGCTCATGCAGAATCAGTTGCAAAATAAATAAATACCTTTACTGCGGAGCTGCTGACAAACGGAATTGTCTTGATACAATGAGGGTCCAGTCAATTGAAGGTCGAGCATTAGCTCGACTCAAATTCGCGGCTTGATATACATACTCTTTCCTCCCATCTGCATAAAGTGAGACACGAAAATGACGGAAGTTACCCTGCCCTCTCAAAAAGACTTCAAATTAACCGGAATCATACTTTGTGTGATCGGTGTCATTTGTCTGATCACTCCGTTTGTCGCGGGAGCTGCTGTGGTGATGGTTTTGGGTTGCCTTTTGCTCTTTGGCGGGATTCTATATGCGATTCAAGGAACGCGTGTAGGTGATGTCCCGGGAAAGACTCAGCACTTACTTTTAGGTGCTCTGATGATTCTAGGTGGATTTGGAATTATCAGTCATCCACTCTTCGGCTTATCATTTCTAACGTTGCTAATGGCGATGTTTTTTATCTTCGAAGGTGTCTGGAAGATTGTGATGGCGTTGGGAGCAATACCAGCGAACGGGCGCAACAGCATCCTGTTCAGTGGAGTCATCTCTCTATTGCTCGGCGGATTGATCTGGAGTCAATGGCCACTATCCGGCTTATGGGCCGTAGGTACATTAATGGGAGTCGATTTCTTGCTGACCGGTTTCTTCCTGATGAATTTGAGCAGCACGATCGCCGCGAATGAGCCAGAAACAGTCGAAACGACTATAGCAGAAAATTAAAAGAGTTTACTGGAATTGACTTGAGAGGGCCTGAATGCAATCCACTCTTCATCAGGGAGCAGGAGGTGCTGCCGGCGGAGTCTGCACTGGTTTCAGCACTTTGACCTCGGTTTTAAAACTACTATTTTTAGCATAGCTCTTACTTCCCAGTTGGGCGGTATGATTGGGCGACATTCGATTTCTGTAAATGACCAGACCGTCAATGGCATGATACAAGGCGGAATAATCGACGGGTTCCTCTTTATTTTCGATAATATCATTGGCCATCAATGAAATCGCTCTGCGGACCCATTCTTCATTCAGACGGTCATCGGGTAGCGCCATCATCAGGAATTCCAGAGTATGCCCGGTCGTTTCCAGTCGTTCCTGGAAATTTTCACTGGCACTCTTTTGGAAGAAATAATCGTAAGAAAAAGAACCGTCAAAATTTTGCATCGCGCGGGCTTCTTCGATGTAACGCTGGATTTTCTGATCTGCTTCCAGCCAATAGCCTCGCAGTCGTTGCCCTGAATTCTTGTAAGTGTTTCTGGCATAAGCGAGCGCGAATAACGCATGAGTTCCTCCACAGGCAGAGTCATTCGTAAGCGTCTGATTTTGCATGTAGACCAAATCTTCCATTCGCCACTCTTCCCCCTTTTTGTCCAGCCATGTGGCGTCGGGGCCAAGGTAATGCACGAGAGCCCAGAGGGACCAGGTTACTTCCTCATTTTCCTGTATCTCTTTTTGAGCATTACGGACAATGTCGGCGACAGTAATCGGGCCATCGGGCGTTTGGAACTTGTGATCTAATGGGACATCTGCCATCGCGAGCACCGCCATCGACTGATTTTTATGTCCTTCAAAGGCATTCTCTTTAGTATATGGATGCGGACGGCCTCCAAATTCGGTTTTTTGAAACCAGGGTTCTTTGTCGTAATAAACACCGGAGGAAATCCATTCCAGGCCGTTAACGACTTTCCCTTCTTTTTTCAGTTCATAGTCTTTTCGAAATGCCAGTATCCCGTGGAAGATTTCCCAGGGAGAGTGCTTCTCTGATT
>NZ_CALEMX010000036.1 GCF_937910335.1 uncultured Gimesia sp.
CTTTGACAGATTTACCACCGTGACATTTCAGACATTTTTCGACTAAGAGTGGCCGCACTTCTTTTTTGAAAAGTTTCAGTCCCTGCTGCATGCGTTTGGCATGGTCGAGCGGTATTACGACTTTTTTTTCTGCTGCAGAAAGTGAAACAGGTAATAAAATTGCGAAGAATAGTATGAGAGTGCTATTAAAGTTCCGCATCAAAGCCTCATCGTTTTGATTATAAAGTCGGGTGAGATTTCAGGAGTGAATGTCTTTCGGTGAGTTCACAATACATATATCACAATAAATCAGCCGCAAAATCAATCAGGAACCGGGTTTTCCCGATTGATACCATTGTAAAATATCCTCAGCAGGTAACGCACGTCCGAATAAGGCAAATTCATCCAGACGTCCATTTAAACTTCGAATCGAATGTGCGCCTGTATGTTCCTGCGGTCGCCAGTTACCAATTTCTGCAGGGCCAATGACCAGGGGAATCGGATTTTCTATTTTATGATGGCTGACAGGCAAACCATCCAGATAGTGAGTAACTTCTTTTTTCTGATGATCATAAACAGTCACCAGAAAAATCCAGCGGCCCAGGTCTGTTGGTTTTAAAACAACGGGTGAAAAATAATTCTTACCGGCCCCAGTTTTGACCCCCAGAATCATTTCACCTTTGTCACTAATCTGCCAATGGGGATTGCCGGGGTTATAACCGTCGGTGAGCATTAACGAACTGAGCCAACGCTCGAATCCTTCAATTCTGACCCAGGCCATTAATGTAAGGGACTGATATTTTCCGGGAATCTGCAGGCGGACCCGGTCACTAGTCCTTTTGAATTCCAGCGCACGTTTCTGCGGCCAGCGTCCTGACGTCCATTGACAACCAACAATGGCACCGTCCGTTGAGGATGTATGCTGCTGACTTTTATTATTGAGGGTCCGTGACCAGTTTGCTGAATCTTCAAAATCATAATAAGCGATGAGGGCAGGGTCGGTTTTGATTTTCTGATTCTGTTGTTTCCACTGTTTGAATTGCAGTAGCTGCTGTTGCTCGGCCAGATGGGATAGTTCTTCCGGGTTGATTAAGGGTAATGCCAGATCTTGGGAGCGATTAATGGTTCCCCGTTGATCAAACTGGGCACCTTCTCCGGTTTTTAAATTATGAATTTTATCAGGAGTTGTTTTCTGATCTGACGAATGTAGCTCAACCATGCCGTCAAGGACCTGGACATGCCCTTTACCTGATGGCTCGAGAGAAAGAGTAAACTCGGTACCCAGGTCAACAACGTTCAAACGCGATGTCTCAATTGTAAATCCCTGTGCTTGTTCGGGAACAGAGGCCCGCACTTTTCCATATTCGCAATACGTTTTCAGGGGAGAAATCAACTCGAACGCAGCAGGTCCTTCGATAACAACCGAGGCTCCACTGATCAATTCAACTTGAATCGTTCCTTTTTTAAATCTTAACCAGCCGGCAGATAATCCCGCGCCGGTTTGCAGATTACGGGGCGTATCCCATTCGACTCCGACGACTTGAGTTAAAAGGGCGATATGATCGGTTTTCGGAGAACGAGTTCTACTTTCTGATGAAGTAGCAGAGAAGTTGGCAAGAGGCTGTTCACGGTTCGATTGAGTTTTCCAACCCGCATAGAACGAAAGCGAGAGAAAGATCGTTGCTGCAATAATTGAGGAAACAAGTAAGAAAAGAAAACGGGATGTTCCTGGTCCGGATTGCGGTGCAGGGGAAGTGGAGTGTGGAATCCATAAATCCGACTGTTTTGACTCTGTCGCCCAGACAGACAGACCGGAATGCACTTGCAGATATTCAATGTATCGTTGACGTTGTTCGGGATTTTCTTTGAGCAGGCGTTCCAGCTCTGTATGATCTTCCGGAGTGATACTTCCCTCAAGGAGCGAGTCTAGCAGTGGAATAAACTGATTGTTATGAGCAAATTTCTCGTTCATGATCCAGCCTCCGGAGAATGAAGCGACTGTTGCATGCAGTTCAATAGTCGGAGCCTCAAACGTGATAATTTTTTGTAGACCGCATCAGTGGTTCGACCTAACTGCTGTGAGACTTCTTTAATAGATTGCTGCCCGTGATAACAATCGAGGATGAGTTGCTTATTCTCACTATCAAGTTTCTGGAGACAGTCATTCAGCGCCTGTTTCCGTTGATCGGTTTCGGAAATTGAGTTGGTTTGCGCTTCTGCAATCAGTGAGAGGACTTCGTCAGAAAAATAATGCCGATCGCGGCTTTGAACTCGCTGGAAATTTTTGACTTCATAAAAGGCAACTCCGCAGGCCCACGCTGAAAAACTTTGTTCTGCATCAAAAGTATTCCATTTCCTCCACAACACCAGACAGGTTTGCTGGAAGACATCTTCTGCATCCGTCTGATGAGGAAGAAGTGTGCCAATGAAGCCTCGAATCAGACTGTGGTGCCTAGCCAGTAATGAAACAAATTGTTCATTCGGGATCGGCCCCTCACCTGCTTCTAAGCCTTTATGTAAATCAGAGGACTGGTTCATAGTAATGATCGTTCGTCATTGCGAAAATTGGACGTGATAAACTGAGTTTTTATATTTCAACCATTGTTTCAAACTTCAGAACTATTTGTAAGTTCCTAAAATGATAAGAGTTATGTTTAGTTTGATATGCCAGGATTACTCTATCTATTTTAACCAGTCTTTGATGAAAAGGGAGTTCGAATTTAAGGATTGAATCGAGTTCATGGTACTATACAGAACGTTTTTCGGCACTGTCGTCTATTCTAACAGGAATCGCAAATCTCACTCGCCGCGCCACTTGCGAGTTTATTGTAGAACGTGTAATCTCCTTGGGTTATTATTTAACATCTCCCTGCCCGGCCGAGTGGCCAATCAATCTTCATTGCTTTAGTTAATCGATCAGAGTGGTATATATCCATGCAGGAATCAATGGATGATCAAAGCCGAATTGTCATTACCGGAATCGGCTTGACGTCTCCCAATGGAAACAATCTGGATGAGTTTCGGCAGAGCTTGCTGGAAGGCCGTTCTGGTGTTGTAGATTATAACATTAGGTATATGGGAGATGTGCTTGCCGGGATTTGTAATTTCGACGAATTACGGTATCAAAAGCGAAAAGAAGTTCGCCGGGGAACAAGGGCAGGGTCCATCGCAGTATATTGTGCGAATGAGGCCGTCAATCAATCCAATTTGGATTGGGAAAACGTTTCCAAAGATCGCGTCGGCGTTTATTTGGGGATTACCGAACATGGAAATGTCGAGACTGAGAATGAAGTCTACGAGATTTCCAAATTTGATTATGATACGAGTGTCTGGTCTCATCATCATAACCCCAGAACGGTTGCCAACAATTCCGCTGGTGAAGTCACGCTCAATATGGGTATCACCGGACCCCATTTGACGCTGGGAGCAGCTTGTGCAGCGGGCAATGCTGGTTTTATCCAAGGCGTGCAGATGCTTCGCCTGAATGAAGTGGATATCGCATTATGTGGCGGCGTATCTGAAAGTATTCATACGTTTGGTATTTTTGCCAGTTTTCAGAGTCAGGGTGCATTGGCATCTCACGCAGATCCAACAAAAGCCTGTCGTCCATTTGATGTTAATCGAAATGGCATTGTTGTCGCTGAAGGGGGAGCCGTTTGTACCCTGGAACGTCTTCCCGATGCCTTAGCGCGCGGCGCCACGATATATGGCGAAATCGTCGGCTACGCTATGAATTCCGATGCCAGTGATTTTGTACTTCCCAATGCCACGCGCCAGGCAGAATGTATTCATCTGGCACTCAAACGGGCTGGCCTAAAACCCTCTGACATTGATATTCTCAGCAGTCATGCCACTGCAACAATGCAGGGTGATATTGAAGAAGCCAAAGCATTGGCGCAGGTATTTGGTGATTGTCCCAATCTGGCGATTAACAATACCAAGAGCTTTATCGGACATGCCATGGGAGCAGCCGGGGCACTCGAAATGCTGGGAAATCTTCCCGCGTTTGAAGATCAGATCGCTCATGCTACGTTAAATCTGGATGAGGTCGATCCCGAATGCAATTTACCTCAGCTCGTAGCAAATGAACCACGTCAGATGGAGCGGGTGGAATGCATTCTGAATAATTCTTTTGGTATGTTGGGGATCAATTCAGTCCTCATTGTCAAAAAGTATTCTGCTTAAAACAGCTGATTCAATATCCCCGTTCTCAATTCTGAATGCGGTTTCTGTTCTGAGCTCAGAATGGTTTACCTCACCGGATTTATCGATTCTGTCTGGTTTTTCTGAAATTCTCTGCATTCTCCGGGGTTCAGTCGGTTTAAATCGTTTAGATACCACTATAGTATTCCTTATAAGGGGCGGGTTTTTATAACCCGGCTTCTGGCGAGGAAGTTGTCTGTTTGTTATAAGAGGCTTCCCCACACAGTGTTTCGCGATGAAAGTCGCGAGATTCGCTGATGGAAATCGACGTTATAGGATTTTAGAAAGTTTGGAGTTTCTGCATGGCGCCGGAACAAATCAGATCGGTAATCTTGGATATCTTAGCGCGAATTGCTCCCGATGAGGATCTTTCGGAGCTTGATGATAGTATTCCTTTTCGTGAACAGATGGAATTAGACAGCATGGATTTTCTGGATATCGTGATGGAGTTAAGAAAACTCTATCGCGTCCAAATTCCAGAAGAAGACTATGGTGAACTAGTAACGATGGATAGCACTGTTACTTACCTGACACCACTCCTGAAGGATGCTGAAAGCACCGTCTGAGTCACATAAACTCCCCTCGCCATGAGCTACGATTCAATCATCATTGGTGCTGGCCTCTCCGGGTTGGCTGCTGGAATCCGACTGGCTTATTACGGGAAGCGTGTCTGTATTCTCGAAAGACATACGACAATCGGAGGCTTAAATTCCTTTTACCGCCTGCGCGGCAGGAATCACGATGTGGGTCTGCACGCGGTCACCAACTATTCTCCACCGGGAGGAAAACGCGGACCGCTGAATAAAATTCTCAGACAACTCCGGTTTCAATGGGAAGACTTTGACTTGAGTCCGCAATGCGGCTCATCCGTCGTTTTCCCCGGTCACACACTCCGATTTAATAATCAGTTTGATTATTTTGAAGCACAAATTGCAGAACAGTTTCCGCAACAGATTGATGGCTTTCGGCAACTCGTTACAGAAATCGACGCTCACAATATAGGCGATCTCGGACAAAACTGGATCTCAACACGCGAGCGGATGGCAGAACGTATTTCTGATCCACTCTTAATCAATATGCTGCTCTGTCCCCTCATGTTTTATGGCAGCCCGTCTGCACACGATATGGACTTCAACCAGTTTGTCATCATGTTTCGCAGTATCTATCAGGAAGGTTTTGCCCGTCCTTATCAAGGCGTGCGCCTGATTTTGAAAAACCTCACAAAAAAATACAAGGCGCTGGGCGGCGAATTGAAGCTCCGCGCCGGCGTGAAACAGTTACTCATTGAAGGTAATAAAGTCTCAGGTGTAGTACTCGATGATGGGCAGATACTCGAATCCCAAAATGTACTCTCTTCTGCAGGCTCCGCGGAAACACTCCAAATGTGTAACGTAGACGTTCCCCGCGATGATCGATTTACTCCCGGCGATATTTCATTTGTAGAAACCATATCCGTCCTCGATCAGCAACCGGCGGAATTCGGGCACGACGAAACAATCGTATTCTACAATGACTCAGAAGACTTTTGTTATGAACAGTCGAAACAACCAGTTGACCTCCGCAGCGGTATTATCTGCTCACCCAACAATTTTAAATACGATCAGCCTCTCAAAGAGGGTTCCATTCGCATCACTGCCTTAGCCAATCCTGATTACTGGATGAGTCTGCCTGAAGAAAAATACATCGAGGAAAAACAATACTGGTATGAAGAGATCTTGAAATCCTCGCTAAGGTTCATTCCCGATTTTCGACCCCATGTACTTGATATCGACACCTTTACTCCCCGAACCATCAAAAAATTTACCGGTCACATCAATGGATGCGTCTATGGCGCGCCACAGAAAATTCTGGATGGTACCACCCCATTCAACAACTTATTTCTCTGTGGAACTGATCAGGGGTTTCTCGGAATCATCGGCTCAATGCTCTCCGGAATCAGTATCGCCAACCTGCATCTGTTGAATCCGAAATAACGGATTCGTATTTTAAATGATGCTGTACTCTTGCATTATTCCCCACGGAAGAAACTCACTTTATTCCAGTCTTACGTGCTGAATTGTCACACTTTTGTCACAGAATCCTGAATTACTCTGGTTTAGTAGACAAAACACCGTAATTTCGATAAACAAGAACTGCAATGTAAGGGAATCCTGACTGGTATTTTCGGCCTCGCGATCCCTTCTTTTCTCAACTGCTAAACTGAATAAAACGCTGAGTTATTATGGCCAAAGACTTTTTGAAAGACGCAAAAGACGAGTATGATGTCATTGTCATCGGCAGTGGTTTGGCAGGAATGACGTCTGCAAACATTCTCGCCCGACAGGGCTATTCCGTACTGCTCTTGGAACATCATTACCAGCTAGGCGGAATGGCTACCTGGTTCAAACGCCAAAATGGGCATATCTTCGATATCTCGTTGCATGGCTTTCCCTATGGAATGCTCAAAAGCTGCCGAAAATACTGGACACAGGAAATCGCCGATTCCATCGTTCCCTTAAAAGGCGTACGCTTTGAAAATCCGCAGTTCTCTCTGGAAACCTCGTTCAATCGAGAAGATTTCACACAACTCCTGATCGTAAAGTTCGGCATAGAACCGGAAACCGTCAAACGCTTTTTTGATACCGCGCGACAGATGAATTTCTTTGACGATCAGGGAAAAACAACCCGCGAACTCTTTGAAGAGTTCTTTCCCGGCCGCGATGATGTCGTGCGTCTACTAATGGAACCCATTTCTTACGCCAACGGTTCAACGCTTGAAGATCCCGCCATTACTTATGGGATTGTCTTTTCCAACTTCATGCAGAAAGGCGTTTACACATTCCGCGGCGGTACAGATCGCCTGATTAAACTCATCAAAGCCGAACTGGAAAATAACGGCGTCGATGTGAGAATTCGAACTCAAGTCGAAAAAATCGAAGTCACACCCGATCGTAGAGTCACCGGTGTTGTTGTGAATGGTAAACGCATAGGCTGTAAAGCCATTATGTCGAACTCCAATATCAAAGGCACCATTCTAAATCTCGTAGGCGAAGAACATTTCGATCCGGAATTCGTCGAAGAAGTCAAAGCGGTCCGACTCAACAACAGTAGTACCCAGGTTTATATCGCATTGAAGCCCGGCGATGAACTCGAATATTGCGGGGACCTGCTCTTTCACTCGGAACATAATGGCTTTGATATCGAAGCCATGCTCAGTAAAAATGTCAGCAGCCGCACCTTTTCATTCTATTATCCAGAAACACGTCCCGGCAGTGGTCGCTCGCTGATTGTCTCTTCCACAAATGCTAACTTCAGCGACTGGGCTGATCTTCCCGAGGAACAATACGAAGCCGACAAACAACATCTGATCGAAACGACTCTCGATTGTCTAGAACAATACGTACCAGATATTCGCAAACGAGTCGATCATCTAGAAGCTTCAACACCGCGCACATTCCAACGTTATACCCAGCATTTGCAAGGCGCTTCGTTCGGAACCAAGTTCGAAGGCCTGAAAGTCAGCAAAGAATTGCCCGATCAGATTGCCGGACTTTATCACGCCGGTTCGGTTGGCATCATTATGTCAGGTTGGCTGGGTGCTGTGAATTACGGGGTCATCGTCAGTAATGATGTCGATAAATATCTCACCCCCGCAACCGCTCAAATTTGATGTGCTCACAATTCCGGTACCTCCCCGAACAGTTTTAA
>NZ_CALEMX010000037.1 GCF_937910335.1 uncultured Gimesia sp.
TTTTGATCATTAGCCGAATGGCGTTAGCCACGGTTCATCCCAAGTTGCAAAGAACCATTGGAAATAAGAAACACGACCTGGCCATTCCGCTCAACTCATATTCACGAACGCACCAGGATAACGTCACAGGTGACCTGATTTCGTATTTCAACCCATCTCGTACTTCAATCACTTGGAATTCGCCGGTCATTCCAAGTAGAATGAAGAATCGTGACAGGAATCTGAAGACCCAGATAGAAATTTAATGCTCCTCAAGGAATTCCGATGCGACAATTTCACCACGTAGGCGTGATTACCGATGATCCACAGCCAGATGAAATCTACGTCTCTGAGACAAAAGTTTTTGTCACCAACCCCAATGAACACCCTTACAAAATTGAATATTTAAGGTTCGAACCCGACAGCCCCGTGACCGGCCCGGTTCGAAACCAGCCGCATATCGCGTTTAAAGTTCCCGATCTTGAAAAAGAGATCGAAGGCATGGAAATTCTGCTGGGACCTTTTCAGGCAATGGAAAATTTGAAAGTGGTCTTTGTACTGATCGATGGCGCCGTCTATGAATTCATGGAATTCAGCGAAGGCACAGAATTTGGAGAAATTGATTCATGAGTTTATCATATCGCCGTTTGTCTCTCTGTTTGATCGCGATCGCCATCCTGGGTTTTGGAAATCTCAGTTTTGCGGAAGAAACAAAAACATTACGTATCGGCATTATTGGCCTTGATACTTCGCATTCCAGTAATTTCTCCAAAATCCTGAACGACCCCCAAACGAAATTTGAAGATTTCAAAACGTGTAAAGTAGTCGCCGCCTATCCCAAAGGCAGTAAAGATATCAAAGAGAGCCTGGAGAGTGTACCCAAAATTACAGAGCAGGTCACAAAGCTCGGCGTGGAAATTGTGCCCAGCATCGAAGCCTTACTTTCCAAAGTAGACGCCGTCCTCCTGGAAAGCAATGATGGCCGCGTGCATCTGGAACAGGCCCTTCCCGTTTTGAAAGCAGGTAAACCACTGTTTGTCGATAAACCGATTGCCGGCGATCTGGTGGATGTGATTGCCATTTATGAAGCAGCCAAACACTTCAAAACCCCCGTCTTCAGTTCTTCTTCACTCCGCTACACTGATGGTGCCAAGAAAATTGTTGGCGGATCCGTGGGAGAAATCATCGGCTGTGATGCCTACAGCCCTAGCCCGAAGGAATCGACGCATCCCGATTTCTACTGGTACGGTATTCACGGCGTCGAAACGCTCTATACCGTCATGGGCCCTGGTTGCGAGACCGTGGTTCGCGTGAGTACGCCCAACACAGATCTCGCCATCGGTACCTGGAAACAAGGCAAGATTGGTACCTTTCGCGGACGTCGCAAAGACAATAACAGTTATCAGGGCGGCTACGGCGGAACCGCTTTTGGAACCAAAGGCACCGCACAAATCGGCAGCTTCAGCGGATACGAACCGCTGCTGGTAGAAGTCGTCAAGTTTTTTCGAACGGGAAAAACACCCGTCTCAAATGCAGAATCCGTGGAAATTTACACGTTTATGACGGCCGCCGATATCAGTAAAAGAAAAGCGGGCACACCCGTAAAGCTGCAAGACGTGTATTCCCAGACGTTGAAGGCAGCCAAGAAAAAACTGGCGCCCTATCTGGATTAGCTTGTGTCCAGGTTTACTGTAGCGTCTCCAAGGCCATTTAAAACGAGTATCATAGAATGAAAGACGCTATGGTCAATTGGGATGCGCTCTAACCTTGAGGCTAAACGAGTACCGTTTTTTCAGATGCACAGATTTCTGCAATTAAGCCCACCATTACCTTGCGCTCTACCGGCTTCTTTAAATAATCATTACAGCCTGCATCAATGCACTTTTGACGGTCTCCTTCCATCGCGTTAGCCGTCAATGAAATGATGGGGCTTGTGTAACCGAGTTCGCGAATTTTCTTCGTGGCTTCATAACCATCCATAATCGGCATCTGTATATCCATCAGAATTATATCATACTCCAGACCGCCCTCCATCGATTTCAAAGCTGACTGGTATGCCACTTCACCGTTTTCAGCGAGACATACATTCGCACCAGCCTTCTTTAAAATGAAGGAAATCAGCCTTTGATTATCTGGGCCATCCTCGGCCAGGAGTATTTTTAATCCTTCTAAGGACTTTTCAGTAGTGGCGGGATATTCGGTCTTATCTTGCTCAGACGCTTGAACATCTTGTAAATTCTGAGCTGAAAAATCCTGTATTAATTCAACATTCTCCAGACTTCCGGAACTAACAGTGGCACTAAATTGGGAGCCTTGATTGTGTTCACTGGAAACTGTGATATCCCCGCCTAACATTTCTGCCAGACGTTTACAGATCGTCAGACCTAATCCCGTTCCACCATATTTCCTGGTTGTCGAAGAGTCAGCCTGAGTAAACGGACGGAATAGATTTGCCATTTGAGTCTCGGTCATACCAATCCCCTGATCGATGACCGTAAATTGGATCTGTGGTTCCTGACCAGGGCTTTCCAAAAGTCGTGTCTCCAGTCGGATCGTTCCGACTTCCGTAAACTTAATGGCATTTCCAAGCAGGTTGATCAGGATTTGCCTGATTCTTGTCGGGTCAGATTTGATTTCAACGGGCAGAGGGAATTGATAACTGGCTTCCAGTTTCAGCCCTTTGGCTTCGGCTCGCACCTGAACCAGTTCCATGACCTCATCCACAATTTTCTTTGGAGAACATGGAATCGATTCAATCTCAATTTTATTCGCCTCAATTTTCGACAGGTCCAGAATATCATTGATCAATTCCATCAAATGCCCACCATTGCGTTTGATGATTTCTAAAGAATCCATAAACAGTTCGGGCATCTTATGTATATTTGCTTCCAGCTCCAGAATTTCGGTGTATCCCAGGATAGCTGTCATCGGAGTGCGTATTTCATGGCTCATATTCGCCAGGAAGGCGCTCTTGGATTCATTCGATGCTTCCGCTTCACGTCGTAATGTTTTCTGATCGCGGAGCAACTGCAGTGCGCGAATGGCATTCCTAACCCGTGCCTTGATTTCCGAATTGGTTGCCGGCTTCGGAATATAGTCAAAAGCCCCATCTTCAAAGGCACGGGAAATTCCTGTTTCATTTAGATGAGAGGTGACCATGATGACGGCAGTCTCATCGACTTTGTAATTTGCGCGAATTTCCTTCAATACGGCAAATCCATCCAAAATCGGCATTTCAACATCGAGTAAAACAATGTCCGGTTTCAGTTCATGAACCTTCTGCCTTGCTTCTTCACCATTTTCGGCGGTAAATAATTGATAATCGTCTTGAGTCAGAGCACTCGAAAGAATACTTCTCACTACGTCAGAATCATCGACAATTAATATCTTGAAAACCTGATTATTCATAAGATTTTTTACTTTTCAGGGGCTTCGTGATACAGAATACAAAACGAAAGAGTAACCACTGAAAATTAGGCCAGAATTTGCCTTTAAGATCTCAAAGAATCGGAAATTACGCAGGTTTCTAACCGAACTAAAGCTTTTTGTTCCAATTAAAACAATTAGACATATTATTCAATAAGTTACACTGAAGTATTCGCCTCATACAAATTATCAGGTTTGTTGTTTTATACCCATTTTTGTTCAGTCGTCTGAAACCCGAAGTGCAGGGATTTCCCTCTTGAGCGTCGCCAGCAGGGCATCAGAGGTACTCCGGTCAAGATGCAGGCGGTGTACTCCCAGACGTTGAAAGCAGCCAGGAAAAAACTGGCTCCCTGTCTGGATTAACCCTGTTTCTATTCCCTGCTCACAAGAGTTCACATTCGTCTAAACGACCGGTTCAGCGTCGCAGGTTTCTGCAATCAGATGAACCAGATGATTCCGATTCACAGGTTTGGTGATGTGTGCGTTACAGCCTGCCTCGATGCATTTTTTAAGGTCGCCTTCCATGACATTTGCCGTTAACCCGCATTTCCCAGATGACTTCCCTCGCTTTGGCACGTAATTTGCGCCAT
>NZ_CALEMX010000038.1 GCF_937910335.1 uncultured Gimesia sp.
AACCCGGACCCCTCAGTGGTGCGTTTCTCACCATTAACCCTTTACTTTCACCTCAGGAAGTGGCCCAGAGAAAACAGGATCCGCTCATTGCCAAACTGAATTCAGGAATCGAATATTCGCTGCTGAAAAACAAAGGAAAATATTCGCTGGTTGTCGCGTCATTTTATGGTAATTCCGTGACCAAGACAGCCACGTCTCGATTTCAGAATGCTTCACAGTCTTTAAAAATAGGCAAAAGCCTGGATCAAGCAGCCGAGAATGCCTGGGCACTGGCCAAAGCATTGAGAAATGCGAAAAGCTATGGTTTTCCTGCAGGGGCGGCGCGAAACATCGATGCTTATGTCTTGCATGAAAAGTACCGGTCTATCGTAACGGTTGGTTCTTTTGATTCATCAGATGATCCCCGCCTTGTCAGTTATGCAAAGCTGTTTGGATCAAAACTGAAACCACACCCTGAAACAGGAGTGGAATCAATGACTGCTGAATATTTTGTGATCCCCGGTAGAACACCACAATCGGCGCCAGTCGCATCCTGGGTGTTCGATCCTAAGCCAACATTGATCCGAAATCCAAAAGCAAGATAAACAAAGTGTTGTCTGAATTTGATTAAAATCGTTGCCTTCCCCCTATCTCTCGGGCCTGTTAAAGTGCCTGGAACTGGGAAGGCTTCTTTTTTGCACCGTGTTTTTGCACCGTGGATGAGAAGAACCAGAATGGGTTCCCGCTCAAAAAATCCGGTAAGTCACTCACTTTGAAAATCAATCGTCTTATGATTCAGTATCCTGTTATCGTTCTAGCAAGTCGCAATCAAAAAAAAGCCGGTGAGATATCGGAGCTGTTAAGCCCGTATCACATTTCGGTACAAAGTGTGACTCAATTCCCGGATGCTGAGGAAGTGGTAGAAGATGGAAACACATTTGGAGAAAACGCAGCTAAAAAAGCAGCTGAAACCGCATTGGCGATTTCACAGTGGACGATTGGCGAAGACAGCGGGTTGATGATCGACGCGCTGAATGGTGCACCGGGAATTTATTCTGCGCGCTTCAGCGGAGAAGATGCAACCGATGAACAGAATAACGCCAAAATGATTCAAGAGTTAAAAAACGTCTCTCTTGAAAAACGTACTGCTGCCTATTTCTGTAATGTCGCTCTCTCTAATCCCCGGGGAGAAATATGCCTGCAAGTAGAAGCAAGCTGTAGAGGTCGTATCACCGAGTCACCGCGCGGCCAGAATGGATTTGGCTACGACCCCTATTTTGAAATCGTTGAGCTGCATAAAACATTTGGCGAGTTAGCACCCATAGTCAAACAGCATCTCAGCCATCGCGCACGTGCCTTTGAACGATTCATCCCACAATTGGTTGAATTGTTCGAACAACAGACCTGAATCCAACAAAGAAGCACTTTTTTTCAAAAGTAGCTAAAAGGAGCGGTTTGCCTTCTCTTTCGTAAGAGGCTTCGCGGCCGCGCCACCCGCTAGCCCTTGACTCCTGCGCGCCGCGTAACGGATGGGGAATGAAGGCCAGACCGTATTTTGTTGCTGAGGAATGGGATACTCGGGTCCGTCAAACAGATGGCCACGAGACCCATTACGCATCGATTTCTCAGAAACATACTGTGTGAAACCCAACCATTGACGATCCGGAGCGGCAACACTAAACAGGTTTTTTCGTTCGGGAGTAAAACCGGCAAACTCGCGAGGTAAAGGTGCGGTATGCAACGCCGTCAACAAAAACGCCATTGCAATATACCCGGTCATTGCTGCAAAGCCCCATCGGGCTATCTCGTGAACCAAAGGATGAACCTGCATATAAGTTGGTGCAATTCGCACCGTGATCTCCCGAAAGAGAAAAATAAACGCGATAAATAATCCAATCAAAGCAATACTGTCCCAGCGACGCGCCCAAGCCCCTGAACTGGAAATATTATTTGTCAAAAAAGTGGCCAATGGTTCGAAATAATTCATCGCCAATAGTCCGGCCAGCAGGACGGAGACGAAAATAAACCCCGCACCCCAGGCTCCTTCACTGGCAACGCACCAAGTTACAATTCCGAGAATTGCCAGCAGTAAAATGTCGATCATGACCAAGTTCCAGACTGAATAAGTCGATATCAAATGGAAATATTTCGTAAACTCAAAAGCAAACCTATCGCTTTTTTATTGATAATCTCACTTCACTACTCGCAGTAATTCATCGATGGAAGTGATCCCTTTCACAACTAATCGCAAACCTTCCTCTTTCATATACAACATACCGTTCTTTCGCGCCAATGCTTTCAATTGAGACATGTTGGCTGTATCGCGGATCATGTCGCGCATCCGCTCATTAAAATCAAGTAGTTCGACAACACTGATGCGCCCCTTATATCCCAATCCACCACAGGCAGGACAAACAGTATCCGGTTTTTTGGGTTGTCTATAAAAGCATTTCACTTTTTCGGGAGGCAAATTGGCTTTCTTCAAAAATTCCGGATTGGGCTGATAAGATTCCCTACATTCGGGACATAATCGCCGGGCCAGACGCTGCGCTAAGAGAGCTGAGAGAGAGCTTGCCAGCATAAAAGGCTCCACGCCCAGATCCATCAGTCGATACAAAGCCGTAAAGGTATCGTTTGCATGCACCGTTGAAAATACCATATGTCCGGTATTGGCTGCCTGACAGGCAATGCGTGCCGTCTCCGCATCACGAATTTCTCCGATCATTACCACATCTGGGTCTTG
Organism: uncultured Gimesia sp.; assembly: GCF_937910335.1. GTDB lineage: Bacteria > Planctomycetota > Planctomycetia > Planctomycetales > Planctomycetaceae > Gimesia. Next base: position 2,723 of record NZ_CALEMX010000038.1, read on the forward strand.
GCGAAGAATACTTCTTAAAGACTCTGCGAATGTCTGGCCAGCTTTCTGGTTGATTTCAATTTGTGAAACATTATCAATTCGATATTCCACCGGATCTTCAATTGTGATGATATTCCGCTGATACGGGTCAATTTCATGCAGGGCAGCAAACAAAGTGGTTGATTTACCAGCACCCGTCGGTCCACAGCATAAAAATAGACCATGGGGTTGTTTGACGATGGAACTGAGCTTTTCAACCAGTTGCTTTCTGATCCCCAGCCCTGCCAACGTACCAACCGAATTCGTCTGGTCAAGAATACGCAAACTCATTTTCTCGCCATGCCTGGTTCCCTGACTGGCTAAACGAAAATCAATTTCGCGGTCGGGCATAATAGCACGAA
>NZ_CALEMX010000039.1 GCF_937910335.1 uncultured Gimesia sp.
GAAGGCTTGTCAGTAGCGCATGCACACATTCGCTATCTGAATCCATTCCCTAAAAACCTGGGTGATTTAATCAAACAGTACAAGAAAGTTTTGATACCCGAATTAAATAACGGGCAGTTAAGAATGATTATCCGGGGAACTTATCTCGCTGACGCTGTCGGTTTGAATAAGGTTCAAGGCAAACCGTTCCTGATTAGTGAAGTCAAAAAGAAAATCAGAGAAATGATTAGCGAAGAGAAATAACAGTCAGTCACTTCTGTGACAATCTCAGAGCAAATTCAATTTTAAGAAATAAGTAATTGCGTTTAAGGATAGAAAATAATGAGCGTTGATGTCACCCTGCCTGTCCTCTCGCCTAAAGATTTTGCCAGCGATCAGGAAATACGCTGGTGCCCACGCTGTGGCGATTATTCGATTCTCGCCCAGATGAAAAAAGTTCTGCCCACACTAGGCATTCCCAAAGAGAAATTCGTATTCGTTTCGGGAATTGGGTGTTCGAGCCGTTTCCCGTATTACATGGATACTTATGGGATGCACAGCATTCACGGCAGGGCACCCGCTGTGGCGACCGGCGTGAAGCTGGCCAATCCTGATCTGCAGGTTTGGGTGATCACCGGCGATGGCGACTCCCTTTCGATTGGTGGCAATCATTTCATGCACGTGCTCAGACGAAACGTTGATTTGAAAGTGATCATGTTCAACAATCAGATTTACGGGTTGACCAAAGGGCAATATTCTCCCACCAGCCCCACGGGAACCAAAACCAAGAGCACACCTTTTGGCTCGGTAGATCGGCCTCTCAACCCTCTGGCTGTGGCAATTGGTGCACGTGCCACATTTGCCGCACGGTCAGTTGATGTTGACATTAAACATCTCTGCAGCGTTCTGGAACGGGCCGCCAATCATAAAGGCTCAGCCTTTGTTGAAGTTTATCAGGATTGCAACGTCTTCAACCCGGGTGCGTTTGAATTTGCTTCCAAAAAAGGCAAAAAAGAAGAGAATGTCATCTATCTTGAACATGGCAAGCCGCTTATTTTTGGTAAGGATCGAGACAAAGGAGTCCGCCTCAATAGCCACGATCAACCGGAAGTAGTAGAACTGGGCAAAGGAATTTCAGAAGACGATCTGCTGTTCCACGATGAAAAGTCAGAGGATATGAATCTGGCGTTTTTATTGGCCAGCATGCGTCATCCTGAGATGCCGGAACCAATGGGTGTTTTCCGTTGTGTCGAGCATCCAACCTATAATGAAGCCGTTTATCAGCAGGTAGAATCAGCAACCGAACGTAGCGGCGAAGGCGATCTGGAATCCCTGTTTAACACCGGCGATACCTGGACAGTATAACCTATCGTATCAGGAAATAAAAAAGACGTCACAGTGAAAACGGTGACGTCTTTTTTTATTTGCAATCATCAGACTGCAATGATTCGGTGGATGTTCCTTCGCCAAACGAAAGTCGCATCTGACGTGTCTCTGCGGGATTCAGTTCTTTAAAGAGCAAGCTGGGTTGAATGCCTTTATTATTCTGGTATTTATCGCTGTTGTATTCGACGATTTCACCGATGACCGTATTGTAGATGATCTGGCAGATGGCAACGCCTGCATAAATGCGTACCGGTTGGGCTACAGTAATTTCCAGAGTCCAGTATCCACAGAACCCAATATCACCGACGCCGGCTGTAGCGTGTACGGAAATTCCCAGTCGTCCAATGGAGGACCGGCCTTCGAGAAGTGGAACAAGATTGTGCGTTTCTGTCCGTTCTACCGTGCGCCCCAGGTAAAGTTGACCGGGGTAAAGTACCATCCCTTCTTCGGGAATCACATATTTTCCCAGACGATTAGGACGGGCCATATCCAGCACGATCTCTTCATAGACCATTAACTCATCGTGCAGGCAGAGGTTATAGCTGTTGGGGTTTAAATGTTTGTCATGATAAGGCTCAAGGACAATATCCTCCCCCAAGCGTGATTTGATTTCTTTCCCGGTAAGAATCATTGGCTTCCCATTAACTTTGAAGTGGAAATAAGACTCTGTATACACGAAACATAAACCGCAGGGAGGCGGCTTTCAACAGTCCTGCCTCGTGTTTTCAGAAACAGTACCAAGTACCATAATTTCATCTGAGATCCAAAGACAGATTTAACAGGTTTAAAGGGGTTTCAGTCCGATTCGAGGACAAATTTTCAAGAGACTGCATTCGGTACATTGGGGGCGACGGGCAATGCATGTGGCGCGGCCGTGCAGAATGATACGGTGCGAAAATTTGATCCATTCTTTTTTCGGCAGGACTTCCACTAAATCGCGTTCAATGATTTCCGGGTTTTTGCTGGTGGTAAGTCCAAAGATGTTGGTAATGCGTTTGACATGCGTATCGACGACCACGCCGCTGGGAATGTCAAAAGCAGTGCCCAATACGACATTGGCCGTTTTTCTACCAACGCCAGGCAGCGCCACCAGTTCGTTTAGAGTGCGCGGTATTTCCCCGGCATGCTCTTCGGTCACAACTAACGCCATCTTACGGATATTGGTTGCTTTCGCGCGAAAGAAGCCCAATGGATAAACAATCTTTTCGACGTCAGCCTGTTTGCTGGCTGCCAGCTTTTCTGCAGTGGGGTATTTTTTGAATAACTTCGGCGTTGTGGCATTCACGCGTTCGTCCGTGCATTGAGCAGACAGAATCGTGGCGACTAGCAATTGAAAAGGAGAGTCGTGGATCAACGCACATTCAGGTTCAGGAAACAATCGAGCAAGACCTCGCACGATTTTACGGGCATGTTTCTTTTTTTCATCAAGCGTGCCGACATAACTGGAAGTCTTTGCGGGCTGTGTTCGTTTTTTAGCCATATTTTTCGTGACAATTCCCAAATTGGAGTGCTAGTCTTCTTGGCAGAAGCTGAGCCATCCAGCATTCGTTCGACATGCATCTTAGTATGTTGGACTACGAATTGTATTTCAATGAATTTGATATAGAAATCAATAATGTCATCTTATAGTAATCCGATAGAGAAACAGCTCAACACATTTACCGGTATTGTACCGGTTTTGGAACTGGAAGAGAGTGTACTCCTGCCACATTCCCAAGTGTTGCTCAGAATGACGACGGCCGCTGATTGTCAGTTGATTGCTGATGCGATCAATGAGAATGCGCTGGTGGCCGTGACTTTGAAACAGGCACATGATGAATCACAACTTGAAATGCAGCAATCTGCTTCGATCGACGTTGTCTGTCTAGCCTCGATCGTTTCACCCTATCAACTGGAATCCGGTCACTATTCAATTCTACTAAAAGGAATCTGTCGCGCGCGTGCAGTAGTATTGCAGGGACCTGATCAAACCTATCAAAGAGCGCTGCTCGCAGCTAAATCTGACTTTTATGCTGATCAGCCAATGATACATCGTGAACACCGCCACCTCGAATTACTGGAACAATATGCGAAAATATTTTTGCAGCATTCCGGTGATCCCACTTATTATCATTTACTGCATCGGGAAATTTCACTTGGTAAACTTTGTGATACTCTGGCAAGCACGATCAACATGGAACCAGTATTGCGTCAGTTGATTTTAGAGGAACACGATGTTGATCTGCGCAGTGATCTCTTATTGGATTTTCTCAAGAATCATTTGCGTTATCAGCAACGTAACCCCTTTGCTCACTTCACATCGATTCCCTTCAGTCTGAACTGATCGAATACCGGGGTTGATTCAGGATTACTTTTTCTCAGACTTATCTGATACGTGTCTAGCTGAAACTTCTTGTGGCTGAGCCATGCGTTTCATAAGATAAGAGACTCTGAATTAATGGACGGGTTGATAATCTGTTTGCCTTTGATTGCTTTTCCGGGGATATACTGCAATGAACAAGCTTGAACGTCGGTTATTGTGTTCGGTGCTTTTCCTGTTTGTGACAGTCGGCATCACATCCGCTGCGTCGGCTAAACCCCAACCGAACCGACCGAATATACTTTTTTGTATTGCCGATGATGCTTCGTTTCCCCATATGGGCGCGTATGGCTGTTCGTGGGTGAAGACGCCCGGCTTCGACCGTGTGGCGCGGGAAGGATTATTGTTTACGAATGCCTATACTCCCAATGCCAAGTGTGCACCATCGCGTGCCTGTATCCTCACGGGTCGAAATTCCTGGCAATTGAAAGAGGCCGGGAATCATATGGCATTTTTTCCGCCGGAATTCAAAACCTACGTCGAAGCACTGGCGGACTCAGGCTATGCTGTCGGTAAGACTGCCAAAGGCTGGGCGCCAGGTGTCGCCGTGGATGCTGCCGGCAAACGTCGCAATCTGGCAGGCCCCGCTTTTAATCAGGTTCGCGCGAAGCCACCCGCAAACGGTATTTCACCCATTGATTATGCAGCCAACTTCGAGCAGTTTTTAAAGACCTCGCCTCAAGGGAAACCATGGTGTTTCTGGTATGGCGGTTTGGAACCGCATCGTCGTTATGAATATGGATCAGGAGTCCACAAGGCGGGTAAAAAAATCACAGACATTGATCGGGTTCCCGCATACTGGCCCGATAATGAAGTGATTCGAAATGACATGCTGGACTATGCTTTTGAAATTGAACACTTCGATCAGCATCTGGTTAAAATGCTGAGTTTTCTAGAGCAGCGGAATGAATTGGAGAATACGATCATTGTAGTCACCGCCGATAATGGTATGCCTTTTCCCCGCGTAAAAGGGCAGGAGTACGAACGCTCCAATCACCTGCCGCTGGCGGTAATGTGGAAGCAGGGCATTAAAAAGGCAAATCGGGTGATTGATGATTATGTCAGCTTTATTGACTTTGCTCCCACTTTTGTTGAGGCCGCAGGAATGAAGTGGGAAGAGACGGGCATGCAACCTGCCACGGGCCAAAGTCTAACCGATATTTTTCACTCTGCGAAATCTGGTATCGTCAATCCCCAACGCGATCATGTACTCATAGGAAAAGAGCGTCACGATATCGGCAGGCCGTCGGATCAGGGGTATCCGATTCGCGGAATTGTGAAAGGCGGGATGTTGTATCTCAAGAATGATGAACCGGGACGCTGGCCCGCGGGCAATCCGGAAACGGGATATCTGAATTGCGATGGCAGCCCGACAAAGACAGCCATTTTGCAATTCCGCAGAGAGGGGAAGCAGGAACATTTCTGGAGCGGGGCCTTCGGCAAACGAAAAGCGGAAGAGTTATATTCGATTCAGGATGATCCGGAATGTATGAAGAATCTGGCCGCGCTACCAAAATTTCAGGCAGTCAAGAATTCTCTGAAGCAGCAGATGCATTCAGAGTTGACGGCTCAGAATGACCCACGCGTTTTGGGGAATGGTTCTGTGTTTGAAGGTTATCAATATTCGGATGCGCGCACGCGTAATTTTTACCAGCGGTACATGCAAGGCGAAAAAATCAAAGCGGGCTGGGTTAATGAATCCGATTTTGAATCTGGGCCACTCGATTGAAAACAAGAGTGAGTTTACAGGTCCGTCTCTTTTGCAGAGAGATAACCGGCTGAAGACTGGAAATATTTTTGTCTCCTACGCTCTGCCTCATTGGAAGCTGTGGACAAGCCCGCTTTGAGGTCTTCTAAATTGGCGGCGCAATAGCGACAACCTGTCTGATTCAAATGAAATTCGACATAGCTTAGAAAATCAGGTGGAAGAGTTTCCAGTAAATAACCACCCAGTTGACTGCGCGAAAGACAACTCAAATGATTTCTTCTCCAGATTTCACCTACCGAATGAGCTCCCTGATCACGCTGGCGAGATAACTGAGCCAGGCGGACGCGTAGCGAATCTGTACTCCTAAGTGCCTCTTCAACCAAAGACATCAGCTCAATGGAAAGTGACTCATCCAGGTAGGCAAGCAGTTCCTGATCTGTAAATGGGCTTTCGTCAGTCATGCGGGAGCCTCGGGAAATTCTGAAAGGAATTAAGTACTTATTGAAACGCAGCTTTCTATTATTCCTGATCAACAATCTGCTTTAAAGACTATTCGCGTAAACAGTTGTGTATTTTAACAGAAACGTGAAATGAGCAATAACGTATTAAATTTTATAGATGGAATCGTGAATTTAAGAAAAATAGAGGGTAAGTAGCTGATTTTCCAATTAGACAAAATGGTTTCTCATGCCTGAATGCTTGTCGCTGGAAGCTTTGCTCGTTAGCATACCGTTATGAATTGACGCGCTTAAGTTGCGCCTGAATGTTGTCAATGCTCTACTCAATGTTTACCGGAACTGGTAGTACACTTCTTTTAATCGCGTGAAGTCAACGTGCCTTAAATAACAGATTGAAGAGAGTTTAGAGCGTGGCGATTTATTTGTTTGTTTATAAGAATTGAAGGAAACATAGTGGCAGCTCAAGCAAATGCCTTATCATTGGAAGAGTTGAAGGAAAAAGGCAAAGTCCTTCGCCGTCTAATAATCCGCATGACAACTGAAGCAGGCAGTGGACACCCCAGCAGCAGCTTGTCTGCCGTCGAAGTGGTGAATGCACTCTGGTTTGGCGGTTTCATGAAGTACGATTCGCAGAATCCGACCTGGGAAGGCCGCGATCGCTTCATTTTGAGTAAAGGGCATGCCGTACCTGTACTCTATGCAGCCATGGCGGAAGCAGGGTACTTTTCTGTTGATGATGTCATGACGCTTCGAAAACTGGGCAGTCCATTTGAAGGCCACCCCAATATGAAACGTCTTCCCGGAATTGAAGCTTCGACAGGTTCACTGGGACAGGGGTTATCACTGGGTATCGGGCAGGCGCTGGGAGCACGTTTGAATCAGAATGGCTCCAACGTATTTGTAGTGATTGGTGATGGTGAGATGGGAGAAGGTCAGGTCTGGGAAGCTTTAGCAGGTGCTGAAAAGTACAAGCTGGGCAACTTGACTGCTATCATCGATCAGAATGGATACCAGCAAACCGGTGCAACGAAAGATGTTCTCGATTTTGGCTCCTTCGAAGAAAAAATTTCATCCTTTGGATGGCATACTCAGACGATCGAAGGAAACTGCCAGGAATCAGTTGTCAATGCATTGGAGACGGCTTCCAAAATCACGGATCGTCCCAAGGCAATTATAGCTAAAACGAAAAAAGGGTATGGTATTCTTCCCGTGCTGGAAGAAGCGGGAGACTGTAATTATCACGGTAAACCACTTTCTCCCGAATTGGCAGAAAAAGCACTAGCGTTACTCGGTTAGTAACCGTGCTCTCTAGTTTTCTGTGAAGGGTTTCAGATCCCAGCAGAGTAAACCTGGTGGCAGCGCGAATCAAATCAACAACGAAAGTCAACACACAGACAAAAGAGATAGATTATTATGTATTTAGGCGAAATAAGTGGACTGAAAATCGGACAAGCCACCCGGGATGCATTCGGTGATGCATTGAAAGATCTGGGATCACAATATCCGGAAATTGTAACCGTCGATGGTGATGTCGGAAATTCGACTCGCACCGAAGTGTTTGCGAATGCGTTTCCAGAACGTGCTTTCAATATGGGGATTGCAGAAAGCAATATGGTCAGTGTAGCAGGTGGTTTGGCTTCTACCGGAAAGATTCCGGTTGTCGCCAGCTTCTCAGCCTTTTTGCTGTGTAATGCCTATGACCAGATCAGAATGTCGATCGCCTTTCCGAGTATGAACGTAAAACTCGTCGGAACACATGCAGGTATTTCGATTGGCGAAGATGGCCCTTCGCAGATGGGAATCGAAGACGTGTCACTGGCCTGTAGTCTGCCCGGAATGGTGGTCATCGTAACCGCTGATGCCGTTTCAACCAAAGCAGCGACTGCCGCAATGATGGAATATGAGGGCCCCGTATACCTGAGACTCGGACGACCAAATGTTGCTGAGATTTATGCCGAAGGGGACACATTTGAAATCGGAAAAGCCAATACCGTGCGTGAAGGAGACGATGTAACCATTATTGCCAATGGTCTCATGGTAGCCGGTGCCGTTGATGCAGCATCCAAACTGGCTGAAGACGGAATTAGCGCACGTGTAATCGATATGCATACTGTAAAACCCATAGACGTCGATGCGATTCAGAATGCGGCACGCGAGACGGGAGCCATTGTTGTTGCAGAAGAGCATTTGGCACATGGTGGATTAGGGTCAGCTGTTTCCATGGTGGTTTCACAATCGAATCCAGTACCGATGGCCTATGTCAATGTTGGTGACTGTTTTGCAGAAAGTGGCGATCCTCAAGGACTGCTGGACAAATATGGTTTGACGGCAGCTGCGATCATTGATGCAGTCAAAAAAGTAAAATAACGAAAACAAAGCCCTCTTGGGAATACAAGGGGGCTTTGCTTATTCCTGTTTCGGTAAAAACGGGTTCCAGGTCCTGTTCACAGTTGATGAGAGAACTTTGTGACTGAGTTTCGTGCGTTTCATAACACTGACCCACCGCAGTTGCTGAAATTATGGCACGCTGCCGGACTGGGAAGAGGAGCCGCTGAATGTCTCAGTATCGATGCCTTTGAAGTTCTGATTTTCTCTCAGCCCTATTTTGATCCGAATGGGTTGATTGTGGCGATGGAAAACAATGAAGTCGTAGGTTTTCTCCTCGCAGGATTCGGACCCAACTCAGAGGGATCAGCGTTGGATTATTCTCAAGGAGTGATCTGCGCCGTGATCGTTCATCCGAATGTTCGTCGTCAGGGAATTGGCCGTGAACTGGTCCTCCGGGGAGAAGAGTATCTTAATTCTAAAGGTGCCACTCAAATCACTGCAGGACCCTCGGGGCTACTTTCGCCGTATTTATCCGGCCTCTATGGGGGAACCCGACCTTCCGGCTTTCTAGCATCTGATGCATTCGCAGCCCTGTTTTTTGAATCGATTGGTTACCAACCCGTGGGGTCGACACGAATTTATCAACGCGACCTGCTCGGGCAAAAGTCTCCGATTAAATTTCATCTGGTCAATATTCGCCGCAAAATGCAGTTAACGATTTTCGATGATTTTCAGGCACCCAACTGGTGGTGGTTGACTCGTCTCGGGAGACTGGAGACCCTCCACTTCGAACTCGTTCCCAAGTCAGGAGAAGCAGCCGTCGCCTCTGCGACAGTGGTTGGTTTGGATTTGTATATTCCCAAGTGGGAAGAGCGGGTGATCGGACTGACAGATGTCTTCGTAAAAGAAGAAAATCGAGGCAAAGGCTACGGTCAATCGTTGTTGCTGGAGATCGCCCGTCGGTTGCAGGATGAACTGATTACCAAACTGGAACTGCATATCGAAGAGTCGAATGTTGTGGCATGGAACGTTGCCGAAGCAGTCGGCTATCGTCAGGTTGATACTGGTATTGTATATCAGCGCGTTTGACGTTAGCGTGTAATAAAACGCTGAAAAGTTTATTGAGTGAGAGGCGACTTGTCAGTGTCTGTGTATTTATCATCATTTCTGATTCCACGATGAAAAAGGTGACCGTTCATGGCGGCATTGTATATTACTGAAGATGATGTTCGTTCCGTGATGGATATGGAAAAATCCCTGCTCATCACGCATAAAGTCTTCAGGGAAATTGCTTCAGGCAGAGCCATCAATATTCCGCGTCAGCGCGTTCGGGCGCCAGGCATCATTTTACATACGATGTCGGGAGCCAACGAATATTTAGACCATGTTGGCTGGAAAGCGTATACAACCACGAAAGAGAACGCACACTTTCATGTGGCCATTTATGATCAGGAAACCGGCGAGATGCGCGCTTTGATCGAAGGTGATTTTCTCGGCCAATTGAGAACAGGCGCCGCCAGTGGAGTGGCAACGGAATATATGGCCCGTCCCGATTCAAAAGTCGTCGGCCTCTTCGGCGCCGGCCTTCAGGCTCGAACGCAGTTGCAGGCCATTTGTTTGACGCGGAAAATCGACTTCGTTTCGGTTTACTCACGCAATTATGAGAAATGCAGCCAGTTTGCTGAAGAAATGACCGAATTGTGTGATGTAGAGGTCACTGCCTCTCATTCACCAGATGAGACGGCTGCAGAAAAAGATATCGTGATTTGTGCCACCACAAGCAAGGCCCCTTTATTTGACGGTCGTGTCCTCGATGAAGGAACGCATCTGAACATCGTAGGATCGAATCATCGCTCACGTAGAGAAATCGACCGTACCACCATCAAGCGGGCAGACGTCATTGTCTGTGATGATCTGGAACAGTGTAAAATGGAAGCCGGAGATTTCATTCAGCCCGTAGAAGAAGGAATCACAGACTGGCGCCTCATGCATAACTTAAGTGAAATTGTCGCCGAACGTCAAACAGGACGTGCAACCAGTGAGCAGGTGACGTTATTCAAGTCGGTCGGACTGGCTGTAGAAGATGTGGCGATGGGAGTCGAGGTCTACAAGCTGGCAGTTGAAGAAGGCCTGGGGGTCGAATTACCTTTTTGAAATAACGTTTCTCGTTAAGAATTCAGTCTTTCCTGCTTTTTGACTGCCTGATAGATTTTCTCCATTTCCTGTAAGGAAGCTTCTTGAATGGATCGACCTGTCTGTTCCAGTTCCTGCTCGATCTTTTCTACTCTTTGTTGAAACTTGCGATTACTTTTTCTCAGCGCTTCTTCTGGATTGATCTTCCAGCGACGAGCAATATTTGCGACCACGAATAAGATGTCGCCTAATTCACCTTCCACGCGATGTCGTGATTTGAGATCAACGACTTCTGTATCAGCGATAATCTCCGCTTCAACTGTGGCGCGTGTCTCAGGAATGATTCCATCGGGATAAATTTCGTCTGCCAGTTCTTGAATCTCTTCCCGTAATTTATCAAACAACATATCTCGATGTGGAAAGTCATAACCGACCTTCGCTGCTTTCTCTGCCACGCGCGCAGCGCGTGCCAGTGCTGGCAAATCCTGAGGCAATCCATCAAAAATCGAACGTCGCTGTTTTTCCTGTTCCTTGATCTGGTCCCAGTTTTTACGCACTTCGTCCGACGTTTCTGCGTTGACATTTCCAAAAACATGTGGATGGCGGTCGATCATCTTTTGAGTCAATCGATCAACAATATGCGTTAAATCAAAGCGACCTTCATCGGCGGCGATTTGAGCATCCAGGATGATTTGCAACAACAAATCTCCCAGTTCTTCAATAATGTGTTGATCATTGCCGGAATCAATGGCTTCCAGCAGTTCGTAAGTCTCTTCCAGAGTGTAAGGTTTAATCGATTCCAGCGTTTGTTCTCGATCCCAGGGACATCCTTCCGGCGAACGTAAACGGGCTATTACATCACAAAGCTTTTCAAATGCAGGGGTTAGGATGTTATAATCGGGAGGTGTACCCGGTTCCGGTCTAGGAGGCATGTCAGGGGAAGTCGACTTGGATTGCGGGTCGGGATCTGTCATTGTTTTACCGTATGATTCACCTGAAAGCGGTTGTTGTGTAGGATGGTAGTATCGTAGCGAGTTCAGCTCGCCCTGAAAATTCAAATGGAAATCATGAGGCATAAAAGATGAGTTTTCTCAAGAAAAGTATATTGGTTGTTTACGTATTGTTACTCACTTTCGCTACGGGGATGGCAGCTGATCCCAGTCAGCAGAATGGTGACCAGACGAAACAGCAGGAAAAACGGGAGAAGAAGTTCGAACAGCAAATGGCAGGCGCCACACTGGTAGGACATTTTACAGTTGATGGCAAACAAAATGGTAAAGCACCACGTGTCGAACGGTATGAGATCGCTTCTGCAAAAAAACTGGACGGCAATCAATGGTTGTTGACTGCTCGGATTAAGTATGGAAATCATGATATCAGTGTGCCCATGCCTTTGAATATTTTCTGGGCAGGAGACACGCCGGTCATTTCACTCACGAATTTAGCGATTCCAGGATTAGGCAGTGGCTTTACCTCGCGTGTCATGTTCTTTGAAGGACGCTATGCGGGCACTTGGCAGCATGGTAAAGTAGGCGGGCACCTCTGGGGCAAAATTGAATACGCTGAAAAGAAACCTGAATCGGAAGACAAGAAATAACACCTGTGATATTGCATCAATCTGAGGAGCTCGTTTTCATGTGGAAGAGAATGATTTTTTGCGTTTTTACGCTGGTTTTGTGCGTCAACGGCAATGAAGCTTTGATGGCTGCTGAAAAAGCAAACCCCCCAAAGAAAAACCAGACTAAGAAAACGCAGAGGCATCCTCTGATGCCCATAAAAGTGAAAAGCAGTCTGGATCAAACTCTGCAGCCTTCACTGATCTGGGTGCCTGAAGTGGCGAAAACAACTTCGGCACCATTATTTGTGTTCCTGCATTCCTGGAGTGGTAACTATAAACAGGGAAATACCAAGTGGCAGGAACAGGCGAAAAAGCGAGGTTGGATTTATTTGCACCCCAATTTTCGAGGAGTGAATCAGCATCCCCAGGCCTGCGGTTCCCGATTGGCACGACAGGATATTCTGGACGCGATTGAATATATGATTCAGCATTATAAAGTCGATCAATCTCGTATTTATCTGGCGGGGTCATCAGGCGGCGGTCATATGACGATGCTCATGGCGGGGCACCATCCGGATCGATTCTCGGCGGCCTCTGCCTGGGTCGGAATCAGTGATCTCGCTGACTGGTATCGATTTCATCTCAAAGATGGAAAACCTCAGAATTATGCGAAAATGATTTTGAAGTCACTTAAAGACAAACCGGGGGCCTCCCCCAAAATCGATGCGGAATATCGTGATCGTTCTCCCCTGTACTGGATTGGAAATGCAACCAGACTGCCACTCGATTTGAACGCTGGTGTGACGGACGGTAAAACCGGATCTGTTCCCTTTGCCCATACGATACGGGCTTTCAATGTTCTAGCAGAACAAAATCTGACGACTCCCGTTTCTAAAGAGGAAATACAACAGTTATGGGATGATGGTGCTTTAAAAACACCACAACCATCTGATCAGGTAATGGATGAATCTTATGGCCGCGATATTCATCTAAGGAGGAACTCCCGGTTGGCACGCGTCACCATTTTTCAGGGAGGACATGCAGGTTTACCACAACCCGCCTGTGAATGGCTGTCAAAACAGGTTCGTGATTCCTCAACTTTTGGGAAAACAACTGCAGCTCAGAAATAAATCATCAACGGTCAGATTCCTCCAGCTAAGGTAAGGTCCTCTGCATTGAATTCGACAAGACCGATGTTTATCTGGTGAAACAGCCATGAACAGGCATTTTTCAGTGAGATTTCGGGATACTCTTATTGTACGGGTTCTTTCAAAGATGTTCCTGAATTCTCCGGGGGCGGCATGATTCAGTGGATTGACTATTCAAACCATGTACTTCTATCGCATAGAATAGAGTCAACCTTAAGCCTCAACAATCGCGTGCCAGTAATTCAGCCCGAGAGCCATTCACTTTGGACCGTCAACAGCAAAGAATTGCAGAAGATCTTTCCAGTCTGATTGCAGGAGATGTGCGATGCGATCCGGTGGCATTGTCCATTTATTCCAGCGATGCCAGCGTGTATCAGATTCCTCCATTGTGTGTCACATATCCTCGTGAACGCGATGATTTAATCGCGATAGCCAAATACGCGACAGATATGAACGTTCCCATCATTCCGCGCGGGGCGGGAACCGGTTTGGTAGGTGATGCCATCGGTAGCGGGATTGTGGTCGATTGTTCGCGTTACCTCACAGGCTTTGAACTGATTGATGACAATCTCGTGCGCGTTCAACCAGGAGTAGTACATGCCCAGCTGAATCGTTATTTAAAACCACTCGGATTGTATTTTCCACCAGACCCCTCGAATACGGAAGTCACGACGATCGGAAGTATGCTGGCCATCGATGCCGCGGGTTCGCGTGCGATTCGCGTTGGTTCAACACGCGATTACGTAAATCAACTCGAAGTTGTTTTGGCGGATGGAACCTGTCTGGAAGTAGGCAACGAGAGTCTTTCAATACTGAATCAGCCGCTGGCATCCACCTCGAGCACATCATTATTAGGAGAAGAGCCTCCTGAAGTGAGAGCAGAGCAGGTCAAACGGACGGTATTAAGCAGACTCTCTCAAATGCTGACAGAGAATGAAGCACTAATTCAGGAAAAACAGACAACGAGCATTCCTAATTGCAGTGGATATTACTTAAAAGGAATCAAAACACAAAAACACTTGAATCTCGCGCGGTTAATGGTTGGTTCAGAAGGAACACTGGGATTGTTTTCATCTGCCATTTTGCATGTTTCTCCCTTACCCGCGCATCGCGGAGTGACTCTCTTATTGTTTGGAGATCTGGCATCAGCGATTCGTGCAGTACAAACCATCATTCACTTGCAGCCTTCCGCCTGCGATTTGCTCGATCGTCGCCTGTTGTCTTTAGCCAGAGATGCCGATCCGCGTTTCGCTTCATTGATTTCACCGGCAGCAGAAGCCGCATTGCTTGTTGAACAGGTGGGTTTCAGCGATGGACAGGTTCAGGATCGTTTGCATAATGTGATTCTTGCTGTAAAAAATATCAACTCCCGCGTTGTGGTAGCGATGGAGACGCATCAGCCGGACGAAGTCGATTTTCTCTGGTCACTGCCTCAAAAGGTAGTACCCTCATTAAGCCGGTTACCCGGTGAATCTCGCCCACAACCCTTCGTGGAAGATATTGCCATTCCCCCGGAATGTCTGTATGAATTTTCTCAGAAGGCGCAGAAAGTATTTCAACGACATCAAGTAACAGCAACCTTATATGCACATGCTGCTTCAGGTCAAATTCATCTACGTCCTTTCCTTCCCACATTGACTGATCAGAACGCGCCTGTTTTAGAAAGTATTGCCCGCGATTTATATCAAACCGTCTTTGCTCTTAACGGCAGCATCAGTGGAGAACATGGAGACGGTCTGGCCAGGACCGCCTTTATTCGTTCGCAGTATGGAGATTTATACAGAGTCTTTCGTCAGGTCAAAGATATTTTTGATCCGCATAATCTTCTCAATCCCGGAAAAATTATTAATGATGATCCCCATGTGACAATTCGGCACCTCAGGCCACATCCGGAAAAATTTCCCGAACTGGTTGATTTGCAATTGAACTGGACACCCCAGGAACTGCAAACGGAAGCCGCGCGATGTAATGGCTGCGGTTCCTGTCGCAGACAAGATCCCGGCTCTCGAATGTGTCCTGTTTTTCGCATCGAATCGATAGAAGAGGCGTCACCCCGCGCGAAAGCCAATCTGTTTCGTGGGTTACTTTCCGGCGCGATTCACCCCAACGAACTCTCTTCCGAAGAGACAAAGAAACTGGCAGACACTTGTTTTAACTGCAAGCAGTGTCAACTGGATTGCCCCTCGGCGGTAAATATTCCACAAATGGCGATTGAGGCCAAAGCCGCTTATGTCTCGACCAAAGGATTAGATCATACCGATTGGATTTTGTCACGTGCCCACTCTTTTGGTGCATTCGGGAGTACGGTTTCGATGGCAGCGAACTGGGCCATCAATAATTCCACGGCAAGATGGGTTATGGAAAAAATGATGGGCATTCACCGGAGTCGGAAGCTGCCTTTATTTTCGAGACGTTCATTTTTACGATCTGTTCCTAAACGCCTCACGAAACGCCCGCGCCCGGGGGGTGACCTTGAAATGGTCGTTCTTTTTGTTGACTATTATGCGAATTATCATGACCCAGAGTTAGCTCACGCATTATTGGCAATTTTGCAGCATCACCAGATTCCCGTTTATGTGCCGCCAGGTCAACTTGCATCAGGCATGGCAATGGTTTCAGCAGGTGATTTAATTGCCGCTCGTAGTCTGGCAGAAGAAAATATTCAGATTCTGAGCGAATTTGCCAGAGAGGGACATCAGGTGATCTGCCTGGAACCAGTCAGCGCCATCTGTCTCAAGCAGGAATATCCGATGCTGATAGAGGGGGAGGAGACCGCCGCCATTTCTTCACAGACAATTGAAGCAGGGGCCTTTTTGAAGCAGTTGCATGAATCGGGTCGTTTAAAAACAGATTTGAGGCCACTCGACATGGAAATAGACTATCACATGCCTTGTCACACAAAGGCATTATCGTCTCGTTCACCGCTAATCGATCTTCTCGCTTTGATTCCTGAACTGAAGGTGAATACAATTGAAAAAGGTTGTTCGGGAATGGCAGGGGCCTATGGTCTTGCCAGGGACACGTTTGAAACATCAAAACAGATCGGTCGGGAGCTGATCGATCATATGAAAACAACAAAGGTTCGCGCTGGGGCGACTGAATGCAGTAGTTGCAAAATGCAGATGGAACAGGAAACGAGGACTCCAACCATTCATCCAGTCAAATTACTGGCACTTTCATATGGATTGATGCCGGAAATTGAACGGAAGCTGCAGCCTCAAAAGAAAAAACTGGTAGTGTCATGACAGCTCAGCAAATTCAAATCAAGCTATTTGCCCGTGCCAGAGAACTTGCAGAAAGTGATTTGATCTCTGTGGCAGTTTCAGAGGGAATCACGGTCGCAGCATTACGGCTGGCGATTGCGGACCAGTTCCCGCAGTTGAAGCCTTTAACTGGTCAGCTGTTAATCGCCGTCGATAACGCGTATGCAGGGGAAGACCAGACTCTGAATGAAAAACAGGAAGTAGCCTGTTTTCCTCCGGTC
Source organism: uncultured Gimesia sp. (assembly GCF_937910335.1). GTDB lineage: Bacteria > Planctomycetota > Planctomycetia > Planctomycetales > Planctomycetaceae > Gimesia. The sequence goes on from NZ_CALEMX010000039.1 coordinate 16,542, forward strand.
AGTGGTGGCTGATTTCTTCATTATCAAAAAAGTATCAATTGACAACGAGTTATGAAACCAGATTTTATTTTAATTACAGATCAACCCATAGATTATGCTGCAGTCACTGAACGAGTTCGTTCTAATGAATGTGGGGCCGTTGTGTTATTTATGGGTACCGTCCGCGAAATGACGGCGGGGCGTCAGACGGTCGCTTTGGACTATGAAGCGTATCCTGAAATGGCGCAACAGATGTTGCAGCAATTAATCTCTGAAGCCCGTGCAAAATGGCCCGTGCATGCGGTGGCCATCGAACACCGCATAGGTCATCTTGCTTTGGGAGAGATTAGTGTAGCGATTGCCGTGAGTTCACCTCATCGAGTACAGGCATTCGAGGCGGGACGTTTTCTAATTGATCGCTTGAAAGAAATTGTACCGATCTGGAAGAAAGAAAACTGGTCGGATGGTACTTCTGAATGGGAACACAAGGAAATCAAGACGAATTAATCACAGAAATTGTTGTTGTCTGACTATAATGGATGATAGAGCTGATAAGATGTATTCATCTAATAGAAGTAGGTA
>NZ_CALEMX010000040.1 GCF_937910335.1 uncultured Gimesia sp.
CACACGAATACAAGGTTGTGCCCAATGTGCTTCAGATCGCTGCTGTGTGGGATTATGGGCCACTAAATGAAAATCCACTTCATCAGATTTCGCCGTGATGGTGTGATGCACGGTCACGCCATCTGCAACAGTGCACTTCAGTTTGAGCACCGTGTGACTTTTATTCATCGAAATCATCTGTGTTTCATGTTTGATGACAGTATGTTTCCCCCAATCGGCATCTGTTGAATTCGCGCGGCAGTAGGCTTCCAGATAATAGATCGGAATTTTCCCGCCCGGAATATGATCGCCGTGAATATACAACATATTCTTTTCACGAGAGAGAGTCAGCCTGGTCTTCGTAGAATCCTTCTTGGCTGTCTTCTCGTTAGCATAAAGCTGGGGATCTGATGGAACAAAACAGGCGCCAATGATAATTCCCAATAACAGAAGCAGATAAGCGAGCGACTTCATCAATTCCTCCTGGTTAGAATTAAACTCAATTTGATTCTAGTTTGATAAATCACGTTTGAAATGTCCAATAAAAAACAACCGGAATGCATCACACACGCCGGTTGTTTTATTTACGGAACCAGATTGGATTTCAAAACAGTTTAAACAAAAGGTGTCACTCCAGGAGTGGCTACTATGGGTTCTGGTAATGACATGGCCATGTCGTATTTCTCAGGAGACAGATCTTCTTTCGAATTCATAGCCTGTTCCCAGGTGAGGGTCTTACCGGTATAAGCAGACATCCGGGCAATGATTCCCATCATCGAGCTGTTCGCCATGTATTCCCCGTTATTGATGATCTCTCCACTGCGCAAGGCCTTATACATCTCGTTATGTTCCAGTTGATGCATATTGCCGCGGCGGCGAGCTCCCTTCCAGGGGTTTTTACCTTCGATTTGATACTTCATCAAAGTCGCCGTCCCTTCCGTGCCGGATACAGTATCAACAAACAGGGAACTGCATCCCAGTTGATGCCGCGTGGATGCCAGGAATTTGGCGCCATTGGCATACTCATAAACGGTGCTGAAATGATCGTATATTTGACCATAATCTTCCCCGGTCCGCGTTTGACGACCACCAGTGCTATAGCAGCGAATCGGATACTCACCCATGACCCACGACTGTTTATCCAGTTCATGCACGAACTGTTCGGTATTAAAATCGCCGGAGAGCCAAGTGTGGTAATACCAGTTTCGCATCTGATATTCCATGTCGGACCATTCTGGTTTTCGCTTGACCATTTTGGCTACGCCGCCCAGGAAGCGAATGCTCTGCAGCGAAATAATATCGCCAATGCCACCACTATGTATTTTTTCGACCATGGCCTGCATACCAGGTTCATAGCGCCAGCAGAGACCGGAGACAATTGTCAGGTTTTTCTGTTTGGCTTCTGCCGTGGTTTTCAATACCGAACGAATTCCAGGTGCATCGACGGCGACTGGTTTTTCGCAAAACACATGCTTGCCCGCATCGATACACGCCTTCAATTGCTGAGGGCGGAAATGAGGTGGTGTCGCCAACAACACCAGATCTACGCCGGAATCAATTAGTTTCTGGTATGCATCAAAACCGACAAATTTGTGTTCTGCATCGACCTTCACACGATCTTGAACATCGGTCTTCTTAAGATTCTGATAGCTTTTTTCAAGATGATCACCAAAGGCATCAGCCATTGCAACCAGCTCTACATTGGGATCAGCCTTCAATGTTTGAGCGGCTGCTCCCGTTCCCCGGCCTCCGCAACCCACTAACCCTACTTTGATCAATTCCGAACTGGCGGCAAAAGCGCCTGTCGTTAATGCGGGATTGACGACAAGCCCTGTCGTTGCCAGTGTCGCCAGAGATTGCTTCATAAATTGGCGACGACCTTGTGATGGCTGTTGATCTGAGGCAGTTTCTTGCATAGGAATGGCCTTTCATTCAGAAGAAAGTATTGAGTTTCGATTCTGGATTAAATGGACTCGTTTCTGCAGAGTCCGCCAATGGTAGGAATCTTGGTGGGAGACCATCAGAATACAGAAACTTCTTAACGGTCATACCCAATTATCAACGCTCCCTCAGGTAAGAGCAAGAGCACGATCCATACGTTCTGAAATTTCCTGTAATCTCTTGCGATCGCCGCCTTTGACTTCAGCAGTCGCCCAACCTTGAGTATAACCGACATCCTGTAACGCTTGACGTACGGCGGGCCAGTTACAATCGCCGTCATTAATTTCGACTTGGAATCCCTTCCAGAGCCCTTCATCCTTCTGCTTTTTTCGACTGTATTCTTTAATATCCAGCTTCACAATCCGAGGCCCCAGAATCCGAATCCACTGATCGGGCCAGCCAAAGCGAACGACATTGCCGACATCAAAGTACACACCCGCTGCCGGGCTTTCCAACTCATCAATAAAACGAGCCATCTCTAAAGGACTCAACAGAAAATTGTTCCACACATTTTCAACCAGTAGTTTAATACCCTGTTTTTCTGCGTAAGGTAAATTCTTCCGTAATTTGGCCTGCTGTTGCTGATAGACACCCTCATATGGGTTTTTCTGATCGACGCGGCCGGCTACCACCAAAACACTGGTGCCTCCATAATATTTCGATTGATCAATCGAATCTTTCAAGTCATCTCGATCACTATTAATAAAACCATGCACTTGGACACCAGTTGTTTCACTGGCTCGTTTCACTTCTTTGGGATCAACCTTAGACCTGAAATGCATCTCTGTTCCGTCGAACCCTGCATCTTTTAACATTTTAAATTTATCAAGAACTGATACTTTTTCCAAAATCATCTGATACTTGACCGCTTTTTTGATCCCGCTAGAAGAGGCCGCAGACTCCGCTCCAATTGCTGATACAGGCTGAATCAGGCTTCCAGCCAGCAAGGAGGCTGATGCCTGCTTTATAAATGTTCTGCGCGAAGACTGGTCTTTTAAATCAATAAATCGATTGGTCTGATCTGACATTAAACGGCTCCTGTCGTCTTTTTTATTATCAACTCTAGTTAAGTTTCTATTGAGAATACACTGCGTGGAATCTCGTAGCAATTCCGTTTTATTTTTTTGACAGATTACCAGAGTCGGAGATTTTCTTTTGAGTCACAGTGACTTTCACTGTTCCCTGATTATCGGCAAGTTCGGCCCAGTCATCATTCAATCGGAAATAGATGGTTCCCGAAACAGGTGCCATCCAGGTAGCGTTGGCTCCCAGAGGATACTCCTTTAAAACCGATCGTGAACTGGAACTCCCGGCTCCTGAATCGGGCCTGATCAACATCATCAGCCTCCCTAAGGGCTGTCCTTTAAAGTAGCGAAAACTGATTCCATCGGCCGTAGATTCCCAGGGCTTCGGTTTTTCGGCCAGGATAAATTTACCTTCAGCGACGACATCATAAGTACTGCCTTGTTCAACGTGAATCAGACTCGACTGCCAGCCCCGATCACTGGCGATCATTGCGATCGCTGATAGATTGGGTTGACCTAACGGTTGACCGGGACGAAATGTAATCGTTGCGCGTTCAAAGTCGTATCCATGTTGTAAATTTCTAGCGAACAATAACCAGGCATCATTGATGTCGGAATAATCGTTTTTCACCAGCTCCCGAAATTTTTTTGAAAACGCTTTGCCCTGCATATGGCGCGATAATTGGCGAAACGGTTTTGCGAATCGCGGATGCTTATCAAAAAACTGACACAACGCCCAGGACCAGGCATAGGTTACATTATTATTCACAAAATCATTGGATTCCCATTGCATCACTTCCAGCATGGACTTGGGTGGTGCGACACGAACAGCCTCTTCAATCAGTGAAATTCTTCCTAAACCACCGAAGTCATTTTTGTTATAAGGCATTACGTTGAAATGTATCTTGCGATTCTGGTCGATGTTGTGTGTTGCCATCGATTCAGCGATGCCTTCCAGATACCAGACCGGCGCGCCTATGTTGTCCATAATCATACTGTAGCAGTGAGTATATTCGTGAATCATCAAGTGTCGCAGATAATAATTCTCACTTTGCGCATCCATCCAGAATTGCGCACCCAAATGACGACCATTAAAAATCTTAGGTAACGATTCCAGGATCACACCCGCTTTTTGAAACAGCTCCCGATTCTGCATGATATAACCGGTCACCTGAAATTCGGCCCCCTCTCGATCAGGGGGTAAAGGGCCGAAGTAATCAACCATCGCCGGATACGCCTGGTCGATCACAGCAGGTAATGTCGCAGCCAGTTTGGGATCGATATCTGTATAAAGCTTCAAACGTGGCGATTCATAAAGGTGAATTCCTAAGAGAGCCAATCGCTGATTATTATGGAGCGGCCTCTGATCATCTGGTCGATAAATCGTTTCTGGAGTTTTTTGAGTTTGAGTATTTTCTGATTCCGATTTGTGATTTGAATGTTTTTTGGTATCCGATTTCTTTGTTTCGGTGACTGAATTGGCCTGACGTTCCTGAGAATTCTGTTGCAAAGAAGAAGGGGACGTCTCTGCGGCACTGGAAACGACAATCTCTGATTCGACAGGTGTCGTGGGTGTAGTCGATCCCGAGTCACAACCTGTGATCAGCAAACTAACCACTGTGACCTGGCATAACACTTGAAAGTAACAAATATCTCTCATGTTGAGCAAATTCTCATAATAAAACCTGCCAAATTCTGTTCACGCTTCATATGAATCAGAAATAAACCTGTTCTCATATTGTGACGGATAAACGGAGCCGAGTCGAGCAACCTGATTCTGTAACTGTCTGAGTTGATCATTTTAGACATTTACTGCAAAATGTCTAAGTCGTATTGAATTGACTGCAATCTGCTATAATACGTCCCAAAAGACATCACGCTTTGTATCTTTATTACGCCAAAGCATACATAAAACCATGACTGTTTCTGACCCTTTTTCCTCTAAAGGTCCATCTCAATGAGTTCTTTTCTCTACAGCCTGAATGCCAGTACCATTCGTACCACTCCTCTGCTTGATAAAATCAGAATCACAGCTGAAGCCGGCTATCAAGGGATTGAACTCTGGTTTAACGAAGTAGAGGAATTTCTTTCCCAGGGTGGAGAGTTGCAAACGATTTCCGCTGCGATACAGGAATCGGGCCTGGCTATCCCCACAATGATTATGCTGCGGGACTGGTGGTCTGCTTCGCCCGAAGAATATCCTGCCGTCTTTGATATTTGTCTAAATCGTCTCAAATTGGCTGCCGCACTGGGAGCCGAATATGTCATCGCCTGTCCGCATCGAGAAACACCAGACTACGATCTAGGCGCACAGCGCTACCGGGAACTACTTGAAGCGGGCATAGAGGTCGGTGCCAAACCGGCAGTGGAATTTCTAGGATTTGTAGAAGCGGTGACCAAAATTGAAGATGCGTTACAAATCGTTGAAAAATCGGGACACCCACAAGCAACACTCGTACTCGATCCGTTTCATGTCTTCCGAGGCGGTGGATCAATCGAAACCATCGCACAACTCAAACCCGAACAGATTGCCATCTCACACTTCAACGATGCTGTCAACTCGATTCCCCGTGAAGAGCAGATGGACCCGGACCGCGTGATGCCGGGGGAGGGGCATATCGATCTGACACGTTACTGCCGACTTTTAAAACAAATTGGCTATCAAAGCTGGCTCTCACTTGAATTGTTTCGCGAAGACCTCTGGCAGCAGAACCCGCTAGACGTCGCCAGACGAGGACTCGAATGCATGCAGGCGATTGCAGAAGACTCGTAACCGTGTTTCAATTCAGTCACGTTGACTTGCAGCCACATAATTGGCAAGCGTGTCCAAATTCTTAATAAAGACACGCGTTTCAATGACGGGAACGTTTTCCAGATTGGCAGAGCGGAGCCTCCCCTGCACAGTCCAGGCACCACGTTTATTCAACGATTCAATAGCGGATTTTGCTTTGGCAGTTAATGCGGGAGTTAAACGAACACGACGCTCCGGAAAACGCATTGAAGCCAGTTGTTTGGGTGACACCTTAACGAGTTTACGATAACGACTTTCCAGATCATTCAGTTTAGAATTGACAACAAAAGCATAATGCGTAGGGACATCATCTGACTTATAAGTCAGTTGATACTGCTTTGTGAAATACAAAGGACGATTCGTTTTCAATTCATAAAAACGCGCCAGCTTTCCTCCAGGCAATTCTGACTTTCGCAAATAGGCGATTGCAGATGGTATCGGTTTGAGATACTTTTTATCACCCGAATAAATATAAAGTTGTATGAGAGTCTTGATCACTCCCTGAGACTCACCTCCCGTTACAGAGGGAGGTTCAAATCTTCGTGCCCATGCGGGCTGCATTTTATGATTGTACTGCTGAGCCCAGGCAGGCTGTGGCTCCGGCATTTGTGCCAGTATGATAAAATCACCCGCCTTGAGAGCCACTTTACGATAACGGGGATCTTGATAAATATGCGCTGCCAGAAACATCAGATCAACGAGATCAGCGATCGCGTTGTCGTTGAATGTGTAGAAATCAGAATATTTCTTTTTCGGAAACTCTCGAGACCAACTGGCAGGATAACTGGCTTTGAGAACAGGATAATCTTTCGGGTCAGGAAAGTTACTATACTGTTGCGGCCAGCCTCCATTGGGGAATTGTGCCTTCATAAATGCATCCAGAGCGTATGTCACCGCCTCGTGAATCGTTTGATCCTGAAATTTGACTTCCTGATCCAGTCGCATTAAAAAATGCAAAGCGGACTGAGACTTATCGTCATCAAACGTCGTTAGATTTCTGGCTCGGGCGCCACCGCCATCAACGCGATACTGAACTCCACTGCGATTTTTAAAATCAATGTAACCCGCCCAGCCTCCTGACTTCAATTGTCCTCTGACCAGAGCACTTGCAGCACCTTTGGCTGCTTCGAGCAAATAAGGTTCTCCCGTTTTCTGATAGGCATTCAAAAACGCTTCGCCAACCGAGGGCGTTCCCGGCGGTTGAATCCAGATCATCGAATCGCTAGCTTTCCCCTCTCCTTCGCGCTTGGTTAAATCTTCGCTGTAATTCCAGAGATAGCCTCCAGAAGTTGATACTTCACTCGTAAAAAAATGCGTGGCTCGTTTCATTGCCTGTTTTGCATCGGCAGCTGAAATTTCAGCGGACAGGCATGCTCTCGAATGATCCCAAAAACAAACTGAACAAATCAAAATCAGGAACTGCATTCGTCGAAAACTGAAAGAATCAGGCATTGCCGGTTATTCCTTAACGTCAAGAGAAAAAGGAGCCCATGAACAATCTCATCCTACAAAAAACAGAGTTTCGGCGAAAGCAGGTATATCTTAATCTCGTTCATAATCGGAGAACACGATTTTTCTATCAGGCTCTCGCTTGCGTCGCAGGCAAATCTATGTAATGCTCATACCCAACTGAGAAATTCACCTAAGATTCTTCTGGAGAAGCGCTTATGTTGGAAAACTATCCTTTTGTAATATTAGGCATCGGAATTGCCATCGTCATCGGCATGATCATCTTCCTGAAGATCAATGCATTTCTGGCGCTGATCACGGCAGCGATGGCCGTCAGTATGCTTGCCCCAGAATCCGTTGATGGAATCAATCGCATCAAACGCGTAGCCATCGCATTCGGTGACTCCGTATCCGGGATCGGTATCGTCATTGCACTGGCCGCCATCATCGGAAAATGTATGATGGATAGTGGTGCCGCAGATCGTATTGTAAGAACGTTTTTAAAAGCACTCGGCGAAAAAAATGCTTCGCTCGCGCTCATGGGCAGTGGTTTCGTCTTGGCTGTACCCGTTTTTTTTGACACTGTCTTTTATCTATTGATTCCACTCGCACGTTCACTTTATCGCAGTACTCAAAAAAATTATTTGATGTATATCATGGCCATCGCCGCCGGTGGCGCGATCACACATACCCTTGTGCCTCCCACACCAGGACCGTTATCAATGGCCGACAATCTCGGAGTGGATCTGGGTAAAATGATCTTTGTCGGATTTTTGGTCGCTTTACCAGCCGCTTTTGCCGGAATTTTTTATGCCATGCTTGCCAATCGTAAAATGAATATCCCGATGCGTGAAGTCGCCGAGCATAAAGACCCCGATCCCTTAGAAGAACATGAATTGCCTTCACTGCTTGTTTCACTGACACCGATTGTCTTACCCGTATTGATGATCACAGCCAACACGCTTGTCAGCTCGATGCTTGCCAGTGGTGTAGGCCCACAAGATTTGCTGGGACGTCTCAGTCCGTTTACATCATTAATTGGTGATCCCAACTTTGCGTTGTTAGTAGCGACGGCGATCTCTCTGGTGATCCTCTTTAAACAGCGAAAATTGACGCTGTTGAAATTGGGAGCGACTGTGGAAACAGCTCTCATGAGTGGCGGCGTGATTATTCTGATTACCGCCGGGGGCGGCGCATTCGGAAAAATGTTGACCGTCGCCCAAATTGGTCCTGCCATTCAAGAACAATTTGGCAGCTCTGACGCAGATGCCACGGGACTCAGTTTTCTATTTCTGGGATTTGGAATTGCCGCCTTACTGAAAGTGGCGCAGGGTTCCAGCACGGTTGCCATGATTACGACCTCAGCCATGCTGGCGACCATGAACGTGAATTCACAAATGCTGGGATTTGATCCCGTTTATCTGGCAACAGCCATTGGTGCAGGTTCATTGATCGGTTCCTGGATGAACGATAGCGGCTTCTGGATTTTCTGCAAAATGAGCGGCTTAACCGAAACTGAAGCACTAAAATCATGGACTCCCTTACTCATCGTTTTGGGCTGCACCAGTATGGCGACCACGATCCTGCTGTCGATTGTCTTTCCGATGTCGTAAATCTCATTTTATGTTTTTAATGAAAACTCAATTTTGAATTCATCGGTTGAAATGCCGATCTGCCAATTCGTACCCTTCGACACTTCTTTAAAACAGGGGGACCGGGTGTGAGTCAACTATTTCCAAAATGCGAAATCATTCCACTTCCCGATTTTCAATTTTCCTTTCGCGTGAAAGGCAAAGAACGGCTTCGCTGGCACCATGATCCCCAATACTCGCGTCCGTTCTTTTACCCTCTGACTGGTCCAGCCGGGATTCCCTTAACACGCATCGGACATCCTGGCGCCCCGAATCACGACCATCATCGGTCAATCTGGTTTGCCCACCATCGCGTATTGGGAATCAATTTCTGGTCAGAGAATACGGGAGCTAAAATCATTCAGAAACGTTGGCTCTCAATCGATGAACGAGATGACGAAGCCATCCTGGCTGTTGAGCTCGAGTGGTTTGACGGACATGACCCGACACCTTTATTACGACAGGAATCGATTTCAGCCATCAGAACCAATTCCGCTGAAGAACTGTTTCTAGAATTGCAGTCCACATTTCACCCGACTGCAGAATCTCTGGAATTCCAAAAGACAAATTTTGGTTTTCTGGCAGTCCGTATTGCCAAATCGATCTCAAGCTTCTTTGGTGAGGGAAAAATCACCAGCAGCCGCCAACAGGTCGGCGAGAAAAACATCTTCGGAAAGCCGGCAGAATGGATGGATTATTCGGGACCGGTGGCACCTGATGTCAATGAGGGGATCACCTACTTTTATCATCCCTCTAATCCGATTGCAGGAGCTCAGGACACGGTTTCATGGCATGTGCGTGAAGATGGCTGGATGGGGGCTTCCCCTTGTATGTCTGGTTCGCTGGAAGCGACTCGCCAAGCGCCGTTGAAATTTCGATTCCTTCTGCAGGCTCATGCAGGTGAGCTCGATCACACTCGGGCACAGAAGATTTATCAGGAGTTTGCCGGGAGTCTGCCGTATCAGATCAAAAAAACCGATCAGCGACATACCAGCGCAACTGTGATCAGAGTTTCATAGCGGAGATGCTGACTTACCAGACAAGTTCAATACCCGCTGTAATTCCGTCAGCCGTAAAGTCAGAGTTGTCCTGACGTACTCTCGTTCCTGTCGCTTCTTCTCCACTAGTGGGACTTTCATTGTAATCAATGACATTATAGGCACGTGAGATCTGGCCGATATACAGAAAGTCATAACCGACAAAGCATCTTAAGTGTTCATTCACATTTACTTTAGCATAAACGGTTAACTGAAATGTGGGTGAAAATTCATTGTTTTTATCGACCGTGACAATACGAGGATCTGTTGAGACGAACAATTGATCGGTGGCGACCTGATTGGTGTTGCGATTAAATCCAAATGTAAACTTGGGCTCAGCACCGATCGAAAATCGACTGTTCTTATATTCTGCTCGTGCACCAATAGTGGGTCCGAAGACTCGGTTTTCCACTTTAGACTCTATCACTGAAGTTCGACCTACGGCAAGACCATCACCAGAATCGATACCGACCTGACTCAGCCTTTCCCGCAGACTGATCACACGAAAACCGAATAAAGGTTGCACGTGAAAACCATCGCCGGGCAGAAAGGGATCTAAAATATAATTGACTCCCGTACCAACCAGTTCCGTATTCATATTCACAGTATAGTCGACATCAAAAACATTCGTATTCGATGCCAACACACCATCTTTCTTGAAGTTCACAACCACCGACAAATCATCATCAATATCGGCATTACTCTGTAAGGCATAAATGCTGTCAGTCGGACGGTTCGAGTCATTTCTGAAAAGGCCCCAGACATTCCACTCCAGGCTGCCCTCAGGCAAAGCAAATTCTAAAACACCGCGCATCCCATTCGTGTCCATACTGCGGTCGTTGTATTGTAAAGCAACACCGTTCCCTCTTGGTACACCTGTTTCGCGGTCAAATACAGTTGTAGGTTGTGTTGGGTCAGGAACTCCTAATATGGGTGAGCTCAAAAGTACGTTGTCCGGTCCTTCAATTGACCAGTGGAGATATTCCAGTCGTAGTTTGGAACTTTGGAACATATTTTTGATCGATTTATCAACGGGGGAATTATACGTCCACCCTCGATCTACGGGCAGTTGACGGACCAGCGACCTTGAAAATGTGTTGACCCCTGAAAATACTCCAGGGTCGCCTCCATATCCATTGTCTACCAGATCTCCATCACCGCGTATGATATAATCCTGTGTACCATCTTCTGCTGCTGCAAACTGTTTCTCACCCACCGGAAATCCGGTAAAGCTCAGCAACACTAATAGTGCACTTAGTCTGAATGGAGTAATCATCATTACTTTCCAGGATGTGCGACTCATCGATTAGAACCTTGAAATATTTGGATCAAAACACACGAACGTATGATTAAAACTAGACATTATGTTTGTTATGGAAACAGGGTTCCATCCACTCTGATTTGGCCATTAAATGTACCACCGCCGGGATTGAAGAGTAGAAAGGAACCGTTGGTGCCCCCGGCAGGTGTGAAAAATACGGGGTTATCTGCACCAGTACCAATCTGCAGCGGTCCGTTAAGCACTGTATTAAACCCGATGACCAGCTCAGTGAAGCCATTGATATCAAAAATTTGGAATTCGTTATTGTCAATTTGGACTCCGGAATTCGTTGCATTGATCAGATCAAAGAAGATGCCTCTACTTAATGTATTTGTCATATCAAATGAATTGTTATCGACCTGAACAGTGGAATTCGCAGCTAAACTCTGGAATTGAATTGCGGTTGAATCAAATCCACCCATGACGAACCCGATATTTGTTTGACCGGTGATAGCCGGAGTCGCATCATTGTTATTGTTGGCAATAAAGATATTTGAAGGCCCATCTGTGTTAACCAAAATACCTACACTATCTGGACCTGAGATGTTGAAGTTATTTTGATTGAATACTGAGAAATTCAATGTATCGTCTAAATCGTTGCTCGTGGCGTTGATGTTAATCCCTATATTATCTGTCGGAGCCGTACCTATGAAGTTGTTAAAGTTCCGTACAAGGACATTGATCGGGCCTTCCCAAACCACAGCCAGGTTGTCTGTATTGGACGCAGTGTTGGTAATGGTATTTTGATCTTCCAGAGTGAAATTCATCAATGAATCGTCGAGCAAACCACCTGATTGAATGAGAATCGCATCCGCGCTGTCATCTGTAATTGTGTTGCCTTGAAGTGTGACGGCAAAGAAATCATCAGTGGTATCAGTCAGTTCAACATTTACCGTATATTCCAGGGAGTGTTCGGTCGCAGCCGTACCATTGTTTTCTAAGATTGAATCAACAAGATTGAAGACACGACCATTTTCCACGACGATACCGTCTCCGGCAGAGTTTTCAATTCTGACGCGTGTTAGATTCATTGAATGTACCGTGTCTACATCGGTCTCATGCCATTCGATACCAGAAGTGATCGGAGACTGAATTTCCAACCCATCGATATTCACCGATTCAATCTGTTCCACCCAAACCCCGTGTTGTGCACTGGTAATCGTACCACCGGAATCGATAGTTCCATCTCCAGTTATGGTAAAGGTTCCTGGTGTGTTAGAAAGACGAATTCCGGCACTATTCAGGAAAAATCCATTCGTGACATTCAAACTAGCTCCGCTTGTGGGGCCCGCGGTCACTGATGTCAGTCTCATCGCAATATTACTATCCTGGATATCAATGGCAGCGGCATCGGCTACAACGATGGTACCTTCTGAAGAACGGATTGTCCCCGTATTTGCGTTCGCAATAAATGCCAGGTTATCAGTTGAATCAATGTCTAACTTTCCAAAGTCAACAATACCCGGGTTGGTTTGCACAAACACGGATGGAGCCAAAGTAGGAAATGCGGCACTGGTTGTAATGACATCCAACCCATTGAATCTAATGGTTGGCGTATTATTGAGGATATGCACCGTTGGCAACGTTGCGCCCGTTGTTCCTGTGACATTCACATCGCCAAAGGTGACCTGTCCGGCAGTACCACCCTGGCCGGCATTATCGAGCAGGAGTACTGAATTCGCTGTGCTGGTATTAGACAGAATTGCGTTACCCATCGTAATCACAGGGCTATCGTCGCGGACAATAAACGCCTCGAGCGCCGTCCCGGAGATGGATGTGTCACCAAACACTCTAAAGGTGCCTGTATTAACACCTGTGTCGAATGAAATCCCCTGACCTGTACTACCGGTAATACCAAGGGTTCCTGAAAATGATATATCGCCTGTCGAATTATTGACATCGATAGCATGGTCTGTGATAAGAGATGTACCATTTGTAATTGATGTATTTCCACCAATTTCCATAGTTCCAGCCAGGCTCTCGACGAGAATACCAGCACTGTTACGACTCTGAATATCGAGATTCTGAGTAGAGAATCGGCCCAGGAAATTTTCTACAAACAGACTGGCATCCGTGGCAGAGTCG
>NZ_CALEMX010000041.1 GCF_937910335.1 uncultured Gimesia sp.
AGAGCACCCTGTGGCAGCGAAGGATTCATATCAAAACCTGCATGATTTCTTTGCGTAGATTTTTATCTTCACCCGTCAAATTTTTGACCGAGGCTGCTACAACATCGGGTCGTAAGCGAGAAGGTCTGATCGCAGTAAACAGTTCTGAAGTCGAGGAAATAGTACGCATTTCACGTTGATAGACTTGGGAATTCATAATCAGCCGAAAGACCCATTTGGGATCAAAGTCCTTGTATCTGAAGTTCGCTGCGATCCGGTTTACGACCGGCTTGTGCATCACATCACTGTCGGGTCCGAGGCTGTCTACATCGTAGAAGCCATCACCGATCACTTCACTCCAGATTCGATTCACATAAGCCCGGGCAAACCAGTAGTTTTTCGGGTTATATGCCAGATAGGCGGCAATCGAAACGCGTCGCGCATCTGACTTCATTGTTTCGTATGGTTTTTCTCCCAGCAGAAACCGGGGTTTGACAGTGGTTTTTACTGTTGGATCATCCTTATCTGGCATTTTATAAGTGTAAGGGTGGAAGAAGGCGGCCAGTTCATGAAATTGTTCGCGTTTCCAGTTATCAAAAGGATGGTCATGACATTCAGCACATTTGATGCTGATGCCCATGAAAATACGGGCCGTCTGGGAAGCCAGTTCTGTAGATTTGTTTTCACAAGCGAGTACAAAATTATTAGGACCGTATTTCTGGCCATAATCATTTCGCACTTTTTTATTCCGCTGTGGAGTTGCCGAAATCAGCATGACGGTAATGTAATCCCAGGGAGCTCCTTTTTGGAATTGCTCTGTCAGCCAGTCTTCCAGCGCTTGGGGACTAATTCGATTTTTGTTGGCTTCGCTATCATAAAAAATGACGGAGGTCCAATAGCGGGCCCATTTTCGCGCGTAGGCTTCGGTTTCCAGTAATTCGTCAATCAAGATGGATCGTTTCCTCCGACTTTGACTTGAGGTGAAAGAACTGATTCTTTCCGGCGAGGGTAGTTCGCCTGTTAAGTCGAGATAGACGCGCCGAATAAAAGTTTCATCATCGATGATCTTTGCGAAGGATTTCGTAGCCGGGCCGAGTTCCTGCTCAAGCGCTTTATCCAGGTCGGCAGAACTGAAACTGATTCTGCTGGCAATTCTGCGTGTGGGCATCGTTTGTCTGATGTACCCCAGAAGCTGCATCTTTTGTTCCTGAGTTTTCAGGGGGGGGAGATTCAGTGGGGGGGCTTTTTTCTTTTTTTTCGGTGCTGCTTCCAAAGTTGTTGTAAGAATCAGACAAATCAGTGTGACCCAAATGATCAATTGGCTGGAAACAGAATAATTCGATTGACCACGCTTCAACATAAAATAACCCGCTTCCGATTGAGAATTTCGGAGAATCGAGGATGGAATTGAGTTCAATGAAGAAGATCTCTTCATTGATTCGACAGGATAAAGAACTGCGGAATTCTGAACGACTTTTACAACGCAGAGTCTGATCCAGTTACTCTAATGGTATCCACCTTGGGGTAAAGGTAAATAGATTTTGATGAAATCAAAGTGAGGCGATTTGAGATATATTCCAACTGGTGATACATGTTCACGTTTTGATGAAATGGCAGTTGGCATCAAAAAAAGTGAGGCAGGGGCTGAAGCAAGTATTGTGCACATTATTGATCAGTAGTAATTTGTATATATATTTGTGGTCGATGTCTCAAGTTTGAAATGTGAGCTGTTTCACACATTTAATTTCCAAGAGTTGCGGTATTCCACCGAATCACATTCTGTTTGAAAGGGTCAATATTGGGGAGATGGCAGGAGAATCAACTTTTTCGAATCGTTATAAGATATTTTTGGTAAATGACTTAAGTCAAATTGAGTCCTGTGGTTTTGGTTTTATACCGCTCGATTCCTAAGTTAAAAAAAGGATTTCAAAAAAATTATTTACGTGTGAACTTTTTGTTCTCAATTTCGTCTATAATAGCGTAGTAAGAGGCGGAACCTTGTGAGAGCTTGCGTGAAGGACGCGTTGGTTGCCAGGGGTGGCTTACAAAATGGGGGGTGGTAGTCATGGTTAGTTCAAAATACAACAATCCGGCAATGAAGCAGTTGGCCGATCAGCAGATGAAGTTTGCTCCGAGAGAGGTCAAGCTGGAACAGATTAGCCGTTCGGAAGAGTTTTTATCAGAAATCGATCTGGATCAGGATTATTCCTACCCGGAAATCTGTAAACAGGTTACCACATATCGCGGTGAGCTTTATCCCGATCTGGTAATTTCCGGCAAAGACGTCTTTCATGATTTACGTTGTTTGATCGAAGATCTGTCTGATAGCGCCCAGATCAATGTAGAGGATGAAAAAGAGCAGGTTTTGACGGTACAGGACCTCAGTGAAAAATTCAATATTTCCACCAAGACCGTAGATCGCTGGCGAGACAAAGGGCTTGTCAGTCGTCGTTTTCGGTTTAACGGACGAAAGCGTGTTGGCTTTTTGAAATCGTCAGTTGATCGTTTTTTGCAGAAGAACCGTGGTCATATTATGCGTAGTATGAATTTCAGTCAGTTAAGTGATGAGGACCGGGAAGAAATTCTTCGTCGGGCCCGACGACTGGCCCGCTATGGAGGTTGCCCTGCAGAAGTCAGTCGCCGCATCGCGCGACATATGAATCGTTCGCCTGAGACAATTCGATATACGTTAAAAAACTTTGATCGGGAGAATCCTGAGTTGGCAATCTTTCCGAATGCTCCAGAAAAAATTACAGATCAACAGAAACGAGATATCTACAATAGTTCCCGGCGTGGTATTCCGGTCGAAAAACTGGCACGCCGTTACTGTCGAACGAAGGCAAGTATCTATCGGATTATTTCAGAGGCGCGTGCAGTACGTCTGCACGCCCAGAAGATCGATTACATGTACAGTGACGAATTCGATCTTCCGGATGCCGAGAAGCTCATTCTCGGACCTCCTCCTGAAATTGATAAAAGTAAGGAAAAAATTCGGACGCCGCCCGGCTTACCACCCTATCTGGCAAGCCTGTACTCCATTCCTCTCTTGAGGAGAGAAGAGGAGGCGTACTACTTCCGAAAATTCAATTACCTGAA
This sequence comes from uncultured Gimesia sp., assembly GCF_937910335.1. GTDB lineage: Bacteria > Planctomycetota > Planctomycetia > Planctomycetales > Planctomycetaceae > Gimesia. Next base: position 3,076 of record NZ_CALEMX010000041.1, read on the forward strand.
GTACAAAGCATTTCAGATTCAGGAGGGTCTTGACCCGAATCGTCCTAAAGCACGTGACATGGATCAGATCGAAAAACTGATGGATGAAAGTATCGATATCAAAAACTTTCTGATTCGCAGTAACCTTCGTCTGGTCGTCTCGATTGCGAAGCGTCACATTCGGCCGGGAGGCAACTTCTTTGAAATGGTCAGTGATGGCAACATGTCGCTGATTCGGGCGATCGAGAAATTTGATTACACCAAAGGGAACAAGTTTTCGACCTATGCGAGTTGGGCGATCATGAAAAATTATGCTCGTTCCATTCCAGCAGAGTATAAAGTTCTGGATCGGTTCCGGACGGGTAACGAGGAGCTTTTCTTTCAATCAACGGATGACCGGGAGAGTCAATATGGAGAAGAACTGGTCAATCGGAAGCAACATGCTGTGATCATGAGTATTCTGGATCAGTTGGATGGTCGCGAGAAAGATATCTTGATTTATCGCTATGGTCTGAATGCACGAAATGAACCTCAGACACTTGAGCAGGTGGGGAATCGTTTTGGAGTGACCAAGGAGCGAATCAGGCAGTTGGAGTCTCGTGCTCTGAAAAAGTTACGTCGGATTACTCAGGTAGAACGGGTTGAAATACCGGGAATTTAAGGCAGACTATTCCAGGCCTTTTTGGCCTAGGTTAGTGAGTGAGTTCTCCCCTTAAGAACAGGCATGGTTTTGTAAATCATGCCTGTTTTTTGTTTAGTGCGGCTTTTCCCTCTGAGGTGGTTGGGAGAGCCCTGTTTTGTTGTTTACTGGTTGGAACTTAGGCTTGGCTGTGTTCAGGTGCTTCATCTGTTGCTGAAATAATACTTTCTGGAGGACAAAAAGTGTGTGCCTTTGCAATGGAAAATCTTAGGCCATATAGGCATACATCATGAAGAAAAGATAACAATTTTTCTAATCAGCCTGTCGTTCACACTTGCAAGCAAGTGCCTGATTGCTATATTGAGCAGCTTACTGAGTTTCGACGGGGAAAGTACCTCTTTAGCCAGGCGAGTTGTTCGGGTTGCATGAGGCTTGAAGCCTACTAGCTTAGTTTTTTTAGGTTAGCAGGCTAGCGTAGCTCAATTGGCAGAGCATCGGTTTTGTAAACCGAAGGTTGTGGGTTCGATTCCCACCGCTAGCTCTTTAGCCTTAGAACTGCGATGCTTTTTGATGTAAAGGTAGTGCAGTAGTTGGCTTATGGATTCCAGCTTCGGCTGGTTGGGAGGGGGAATTCCCGAGCGGCCAAAGGGGTCAGACTGTAAATCTGATGGCTACGCCTTCGCAGGTTCGAATCCTGCTTCCCCCAATTTGAAAGAGAAGTTTTACTGGTTACGGTATGCGGGTGTAGCTCAATGGTAGAGCCCCAGCCTTCCAAGCTGGTTGTGAGGGTTCGATTCCCTTCACCCGCTTTTTTAATATAAGAAATAAATTTAAACATCAAATAACGCTGCTGTGGCTCAGTTGGTAGAGCGCGTCCTTGGTAAGGACGAGGTCATGGGTTCAAGTCCCATCAGCAGCTTTGTAGGTAAGAGTTAAAAAGTGGTTTCCAGGAGGTGTGTGCCTCTTGCGTGCGGGTGTTGCAATTGTTTGTACCTCGCTATTAGTTTTGTTGGTCTTATTGTTTTGGGTTTGGCTGTGTGCCAGTCCTGAAAAAGGGGTTTTAAAGAGAGATGGCTAAGGAAGTCTTTGAGCGAACAAAGCCGCACGTAAATGTTGGGACGATCGGGCACATCGACCATGGTAAGACAACTTTGACGACAGCGCTATTGGCTGTGCAAAGTGAAAAGGGTCTTGCTAAGATGAAGAGTTATGCTGATGTCGCGAAGGGGGGAACCGTTCGTGACGCGACCAAGACAGTGACGATTGCTGTGAGTCACGTGGAGTACGAGAGCGAAGGTCGCCACTATGCTCATATTGACTGTCCTGGTCACGCTGATTATATCAAGAACATGATCACCGGTGCTGCTCAGATGGATGGTGCCATTCTGGTAGTATCAGCCGCTGATGGTCCTATGCCTCAGACGCGTGAGCACATTCTGCTTGCTCGTCAGGTGGACGTACCAGCTCTGGTTGTCTTTTTAAACAAGTGCGACCTGGTTGACGATGAAGAGTTGCTTGAGCTGGTCGAAATGGAAGTTCGCGACCTGCTGACCAAATACGGTTTTCCTGGAGATGATATTGTCATCGTTCGTGGAAATGCCAAAGGGGCACTCGATCATCCTGGCGATGAAGCATTCAACGCATGCATCGGTGAATTGATGGATGCATTGGATAACAATATTCCCGCTCCTGCACGTGAAGCTGACAAGCCATTCCTGATGGCGATCGAGGATGTCTTCTCTATCGCTGGTCGTGGTACGGTTGTGACAGGTCGAATTGAGCAGGGTGTGATTACCGTTGGTGATAAAGTTGAGATTGTTGGTCTGCGTGACACGCAGGAAACAACTTGTACCGGCGTTGAAATGTTCCAGAAGACCCTGAATGAGGGGCAGGCCGGTGATAACGTCGGTATTCTGTTGCGTGGAACAAAGAAGGAAGATGTCGAGCGTGGGCAGGTTTTGGCTGCTAAGGGTTCGATTCCTCCTCATACCAAGTTTGAAGGTCAGGTTTACGTTCTAAGTAAAGATGAAGGTGGTCGTCATACTCCGTTCTTTAACGGTTATCGTCCCCAGTTTTACTTCCGTACTACTGACGTGACCGGTTCAACAACATTGCGGGGTGGTGCAGAAATGTGTATGCCTGGCGATAATGTTGAAGTAGAAGTCGAACTTGGTAAGCCTATTGCCATGTCAGAGGGAAGTCGATTTGCGATTCGCGAAGGTGGTCGCACGGTTGGTTCTGGTGTGGTAACCAAGATTGTAGAGTAGGATTTTTTCGTCCTGCTATTTAAATAAAACGGTGTCCACTCTGTTTTTAATCGGAGTGGGCACCTTAAGATTTACAGGTTAGTCGTATTTGTTGTCCTTTGGGGCATGAGGTCGGTTATGGCACGTGAATATGTTTGGTTGGAATGTACTGAAACGGGAATGCGCAACTATCGGGTCAGCAAAGAGACTCGTGGTACAGAGCGGCTTGCGTTGAAGAAGTACTGTCCAAAATTACGGCGTCACACTTTACATAAAGAGTCTCGCAAGAAGTAGGACTTGCTGGCCGGGGTTTTGTGACTGGTGTCAGGTTTTGAGTTGCTTCCGGTGGTCAAAATGTTTGGTCAGTTCGATTTGAACGGGTGTAGCTCAATTGGCAGAGCACTGGATTCCAAATCCAGCGGTTGGGGGTTCGATTCCCTCCGCCCGTGTTTTTGTGTGTTGCATTTGCTGCGAAGGCTTTACTAAGAGGCAGCAGTCGCTTGCTCTTTAACGAAGGTTTTTAAAGGCAGGTTTGCAATTTAATTGTTCGCATCTGAACTTTGTATTATTTAGTAAATTGGTCCAATGGCTAAATCCAAAACAGTGCAAGGATTTTCCGCTACTTTAGTGAGTAGTGGTTTGTATAAGAGGAATCAAGGGCGTCTGGTGCGTCAGTTGACGGCAATAGGCATGGTGGCCATTGCAATCTTTGGTGCCTATTCGCTTTATAACGTTTTGCCAATCGGGATGTCGGCCGGAATGCAAAAGGGGATCGCAGTGGCGGTCGTGGTAATTTGTACCTGGTTGTCTTATCGTGTGGTCAATTTTCCACGTTTTGCTGATTTCCTGATTTCTGTCGAAGCAGAAGTGGGGAAGGTGACCTGGGCGACCTGGGACCAGTTGTGGCGTTCGACTGCTGTGGTTATTGTATTGATGGTGTTTTTGTCATTTTTGCTGCTGGCCTTTGATGTACTTTGGCAGGCATTCTTCAGATTGATTGGTTTTCTTCAGATTTGAAGCAGAGGAATACGCCTTTCAGTGATTTGAAGAGATTTTTGATCTCTGCTTATTGAATTAATTGTGATTCCTGCTCATTATGGGCGATTCCTGTTTTTTAGCAGTCTCTTTTAATTGCAGCATTCGAGTGAATATAGGGGTAACCGTATGTGACGGACCCTGTTAAAGGTGTCTAATGAGTAATGATTCGGATTCTGAACAAACTGAACAAGCTGAAGGCTCTGGAAATCGCCTTTGGTATGTGTTGAAGGTGCAGAGTAACCGGGAAAAATCGATTCGAGAGGCATTGTTAAGAGGGATCAAAAGAGACGGGCTGGAAGAATACTTTGGGGAAATCATTATTCCCACGGAAAAAGTTGTTGAAACAAAAGGTGGCAAGAAGCGAGTTTTTGAGCGAAAGCTTTATCCTGGTTATCTGATGATCCAGGTCGAGTTAAATGATGACAGCTGGTATCTGGTACGGTCAACAAATGGAGTAGGCGACTTCACTGGAGCAGCCGGTAAGCCGATTCCCATGCAGGAACATGAAATATCCCGGATGTTGGGACGCGAAGAATCGAAAGAAGAGACGCCAGTAAAAATTAAGTTGGATTTCCAGAGTGGTGATATTGTCAAAATCAAAGACGGTACTTTTGAAGGGTTTGAAGGTACGATCGATGCGATTGATGAAGCCAGTGGCAAAGTGACGGTCCTGATTGAAATATTCAGTCGTCCCACTCCCACGGAATTAGAGTATTGGCAGATTGAAAAAGTCTGACAGATCTTTCGGTCTTGTCGGTAATAGTTCTTGCCGGTAATAATGTTGATTAATGTGTACTAGTTAAAGAGTTTTGAAAGTCGGTCGAATGGCTAAGCAGCTTGTTGCAGAAATTAAAGTTCAGATTCCCGGTGGTCAGGCGACTCCCGCTCCTCCTGTGGGTACTGCTTTAGGGCCGCATGGAGTGAATATTGGACAGTTTGTCCAACAGTTTAATGAGCGTACCAAAGATATGGCTGGCACAACCATTCCAGTTGTGATCAGTGTTTTCAATGATCGTTCTTTTGATTTTGTTATGAAGAGTCCGCCGGCGGCTGTGTTGCTCAAGCAGGCAGCGCAGATTGCGAAAGGGTCCGGTAGCCCTAAAAGTAACAAGGTGGGTAAAGTGACCATGGATCAGTTGAAAGAAATAGCAAAAACCAAGTTTGAAGATTTGAATGCTTCAGACATTGATCAGGCTGCCAAGATTATCGCTGGCACGGCCCGCAGTATGGGGTTGGAAGTCGAAAAATAATCTTTTCAATGAATTAAGATAGGGGTCTTTGAGACCGATTCTGAGCCAAATCAAGTTAATATAGAAACCGTATTTCGGGTAGAGTGTAATGGGAAAACAATCGAAGAGAACCAAATTTTACAACGAGAAACTGGCGGGACTGAGTTCTGTCAGCCTGGAACAAGCCGTTGAGGCATTAAAGTCTCTGGATGGTGGTCTTCCGGCTGCTATCAAGCCGGTTAAGATGGATCAGACTGTGGAGCTGGCCGTTCGGCTGGGCGTTGATCCACGTCAGGCTGATCAGCTGGTGCGTGGTTCTATCATTCTTCCGCATGGTATCGGGAAAACACAGCGAGTGATTGTTTTTGCTCAAGGTGCCAACCTGGAAGCTGCTGAAGCTGCTGGTGCTGATGCTGCCGGTGGTAAAGAATTAGCAGAAAAGGTCAAAGGGGGCTGGCTCGATTTTGATGTGGCGATTGCTACACCCGATATGATGGGTGTTGTTGGTCCGCTGGGTCGTGTGTTAGGTCCCCGTGGTTTAATGCCTTCTCCTCGTGCGGGTACCGTCACTCAGGATGTGGCCAACGCAGTCGCAGAATACAAGGCGGGTAAAGTTGAGTTTCGTGTTGATGCCGGCGGCAATGTGCATTGCCGGGTTGGCAAGATGTCCTTTGATCCGAATCAGTTGGTAGAGAATATTCAAGCAATGTTGAAGTTTTTAGATTCATTGCGACCCTCATCTGTCAAAGGGACTTATGTGCGAAATATCGCGATTTCCTCAACCATGAGCCCTGGGATTGCAGTTGCACTCTGAAACATTGTGAATGCGATTTGCTCAAAGCAAAGCAAAGCAACTGCATTCGCCAATCAATAAGCTGAAAGAGATCTAATGAGTAAATTCGTAAAAGAACTGATCATCTCTGAGATCGAGTCTCGGATAGGCGATGTCCAGGATTTTGTAATTGTGGACTCTGCCAAATTAGATGCGATCACCGATAACGGTTTTCGGGTTAAGTTGCAGGAAAAAGGGATTAGCGCTCTGACAGTGAAGAATTCCCTGGCTCGTCGCGCATTTGCGAATGCCGGCGTTGAAGGTTTGGGAGATGTTTTAAAGGGTCCTTCCACACTGGTATGGGGTGGCGAAGACATTGTCGCGCTTTCAAAAGAGATGTCAAAGTGGGCGTCTGAGGTTGAAGAGTTGGCGATTAAAGGCGGCTTGACTGAAGGGACTTCACTCTCATCAGACGATGTCCAAAAATTAAGCAAGAGTCCTGGTCGAACGGAACTGATCGGCGAAATTGTATCCCGTATTCTGGGGCCTGGTGCTCAATTGGCGGGTGCACTTTTAGGTCCTGGTGGAACCGTGGCAGGTCAGATTAAATCGATCGCGGAGGGGGATGAGTCTTAAAGCGGTGATCCGTTTGAAGATGAATCAAATGTGTGTTGGTATTTGTAACAACTGCTGCTCAGGCGATGCAGCGTTGGTTTGATTTATAGTGTTGAGAGATTTTATTTTACGCATTCGTGCGAAAGGAAAGAGAAGATGGCGACGGCCGAAGCAACAACTGAGTTTAGTGACGATAGCAAAGCACTGGGTGACAAAATTGCTGGATTGACTTTGCTCCAGGCTAGAGAACTGGCTGACTACCTTGATGAAGTTCATGGTATCAAAGCCGCTGCTGGCGGAGCTGTAATGGTTGCTCCCAGTGGAGATGGTGGTGGTGCAGAAGCTGCTGCCGAACAAACCGAGTTTGATGTCATTCTGACTGGTTTTGGAGATGCTAAGATCCCCGTGATCAAAGTAGTCCGCGCTGCAACAGGTCTCGGCCTGAAAGAAGCAAAGGATCTGGTCGAAGGGGCTCCCAAGCCGCTGAAAGAAGCTGTTTCGAAAGAAGATGCCGAATCTCTGGTTAAAGAGGTTGAAGAAGCAGGTGGTACTGCTGAGGTGAAATAAGTAGTTTTAGGGGAAAGCCGTTCCGAACGACCCTGTGCTGAAATGATTTTGGCACAGGGGAGTGGGTTGCAGTATATGTATGTTTATTGCCGGTTTTTTTCTTCGTGCAATTGAAGTGTTCTGTTACGCTGTTTAGAATAGGCTGTGTTTGCTGATTGGCTCTATTGAGTTGATTATGTTACCGTAGCCTTCAAATTGTGTTCTCAGAAGCGTTTTTTCATTGGTTGCATGAACTGCTTAAAGTTTGTTTCTGTAAGTTTATCTGCTTCGATCAGTCATCGTTTCAGTCCCACTTGGTCGAAGCAATCGACTCATTGTACTCTCTTTTGAATAGCAAAGTCGTATTGAGCGATTTATCAGGCTTTGAATTAGTCGAGCGATTCGCCTTTAATGCAGCTGTCGGGGCTGTATTCTCTCGAGGTACGCGCTGCTGTTCCTCGCTATTCTTGGTTTGTGCTCTGTCAGGTTTATATCATCACTCGCATAGCGCATTTCCACATCTGGCACCAGGTAAGTAGAAAAGATCATCTTAATGCCGATTCCAGCACAGCGAACGATTCCAACAAATTCCGTCAAAAACTTTGGTAAGATTGAACATAGTTTTGAACTGTCTGATCTGACGCAGATTCAGACCTCTTCTTATGCTAAATTTCTCCAGGCTGATAAATCGCCTCGGGAAAGAAAGAACCAGGGTCTTGAGGAAATATTGCGAGAAATATTTCCGATCGAAAGCTATCAAGGTCAGTACCAGTTAGAGTACGTCAAGTATGAACTGGGTAAGACGCGATATACCCCCACCGAATGTCGCCAGCTCCGGATGACGTATGGTCGTCCCTTTCGTGTCTGGCTGCGTCTGGTAAAAGAGCAGCCTATCGAAGAAGAAGTTTATCTGGGTGACTTGCCGATCATGATTGGTGGCGGCGAGTTTATTATCAATGGTGCGGAACGCTGTATTGTCAGTCAGTTGCACCGTTCTCCCGGCGTAGACTTCGTGCTGAGTTCAGAACCCGGCGAGAAGAAAGAATATTCTTGTCGCGTGATTCCGGAACGAGGTAGTTGGATTGAGTTGGTTGTTGGTAAAAAAGATACACTGGGTGTGCGTATCGACCAAAGCGGTAAGTTCTCTGCAATGACTTTGTTGCGGGCGATGTCAAAAGATTATTCATCAGATACTGATTTGGTCAAACTGTTTTACAAAACCAAATCGGAAAAAATCGTCAATTCTTCTGCCGCTGAGAAACTGACTGGAAAGATTGTTGCAGAAGATATTGTTTATCCTGCCGGGCATGAACGCTGTGGGGAAGTGATTCTGGATTGTTGTGGAACGATCACAGAAGAAATGATTGAAGAGATCTGCGATACCGGTTTGAAAACCATTGAAATCGTCTTAGATGTCGCTGACGTCCTGGTTCTGCAGAGTATTGCAGAAGACCCGACTTCGACACACGAAGAAGCGTTGTTGCGAATTTATTCACGTTTACGTCCCGGTAACCCTCCGCAACTGGAACGCGCCATTGATTTGTTCAAGGAAAAATTCTTTGATGTCAACCGTTATCGATTGGGACGCGTCGGGCGATTCAGGATCAATCGAAAGTTCAAGCAGGATGTGCCTGATACCGAGATGACATTGCGTCCGGAAGATTTTATTAATTCCATACGTTATCTCGTACGACTTCGCGTTGGTGACTCTTCCGCTTACGTCGACGATATTGACAATCTGGGTAACAGACGTTTGCGAACGATTGATGAGTTGGCGGCCGATGAGATTCGTAAAGGATTTCTCAAATTGCGTCGTACTGTGCAGGAACGGATGACTCAAAAAGACGTAGAGGAGATGTCACCTCGCACCTTGATCAATCCGAAAAGTGTTTCTGCGGCGATTGACTTCTTCTTTGGTCGTAGTGAACTTTCTCAGGTGGTTGACCAGACAAATCCACTTTCCATGTTGACGCACGAACGTCGGTTGAGTGCCCTGGGGCCTGGTGGTTTGAATCGAAAGCGTGCGGGTTTTGAAGTCCGCGATGTTCACATTTCTCACTATGGGCGCATCTGTCCGATTGAGACTCCTGAAGGTACCAACATTGGTCTGATTTCCAGTTTGAGTATTTTCTCTAAAGTCGATGATTACGGATTTCTGATCACCCCTTATCGGTGTGTCAAAAATGGAAAACTAACAGATGAAGTCCACTGGATGCGTGCAGATGAAGAAGCTGAAGTGCATGTGGCTCCCGCTGACACACCGGTACTCAATGGTAAATTCGCTGAAGACCGTGTGATGGCCCGCTTCCGCGATGATGTAGTCTGGATCGCTGGAAGTGATGTCGATTACATCGATGTGGACCCCGCACAGATGGTGGGGATTTCTGCCGGTTTGATTCCCTTCCTCGAGCATGACGATGCAAACCGTGCCTTGATGGGTTCTAACATGCAACGTCAGGCGGTACCTCTGTTAATTGCAGAGCCACCTTTGGTTGGTACAGGGATGGAAGTGGCGGTAGCTCAAAACTCTGGAATGGTTGTACGAGCTGAAAAAGCGGGCAAGGTGACTTATGTTGACGGCAATGTCGTGGAAGTTTCCGGTAAAAAATATCACTTGCGGAAATATGAAGGTCTTAACGAACGCACCTGTTTGAATCAGACACCTGCCGTTCAGATTGGAGATCAGGTCAAAAAAGATCAGATCCTTTGTAACAGTGCTGCTGCATCCGATGGATTGCTGGCACTCGGCCGAAACGTGCTTGTGGGCTTCATGTCCTGGGATGGTTATAACTACGAAGACGCGATCATTCTTTCAGAACGTCTTGTGAAAGAAGACGTTTATACTTCGATTCACATTGATGAATTCGATGTGGAGATTCGTGAAACAAAACTGGGTCGCGAAGAGTTCACGCGCGATATCCCTAATGTGAGTGAAAAAGCATTAAGGCATATCACTGAAGAGGGGATTATCAAGGTTGGAACCCGCGTTCGTCAGGGAGATATTCTTGTCGGAAAGGTTTCGCCGAAAGCCAAGGCTGAACTCACGCCAGAAGAAAAACTGCTGCATGCTATCTTTGGCCGTGCAGGTGAAGATGTTAAGAACGAATCGCTGGAAGCATCCAGTGGCGTTGAAGGAATCGTCATTCATACTGAAAAATTTGCACGTCGGATGAGTCTGACGGACTTAGATCGCAAAAAATATGACGAAGAACTTGCAAAGGTGGAAGAGCAGGGCAATCAGGAAATTGCTACCGAATTCCGTGAATTTTTGAAAACATTTGAAGCCGCCCTGGGGCAACCTATGGTTGACGACGATGGTCGTAAAATTCGTGATATTCCTGAAGACAAATTTGTGTCTCAGTATGCTCATGATTTTCTATCTCATCTGGATAATCTTGATATACGCAGCCCGCAGAAAAAGGCGGACTGTCGTGCCATCATTGACGATTCATGGCCTCTCATGGAGGACGTGATTGAAACCTGTGACCAGCGCGTCAACAGTATGAAACGCGGCGAAGAATTGCCCAATGGTGTGCTGCAGATGGTGAAAGTCTATGTGGCTTCCAAGCGCCAGATTTCAGTGGGCGACAAGATGGCGGGGCGTCATGGAAATAAAGGGGTGATTTCAAAAGTATTACCGATTGAAGATATGCCCTTTACGGAAGATGGTACTCCCATTGACATCATGTTAAATCCGCTGGGTGTTCCCAGTCGTATGAATGTGGGGCAGATTCTGGAAACCCATTTGGGCTGGGCTGCTGAGAAGCATGGCTTCCGTGCCGTTTGTCCGGTATTTGATGGGGCCAAAGAGTCACAGATCATGGAGTTTCTGGATACATGCGGTCTACCCGCTGATGGCAAGGCACAGTTGTATGATGGTCGTACCGGTGAAGCTTACGAACAGAAAACGACAGTGGGCCAGATTTACATGTTGAAACTGCATCACCTGGTGGATGATAAAGTTCATGCTCGATCGACGGGTCCTTACTCATTGATTACTCAGCAGCCTTTGGGTGGTAAAGCCCGGTTTGGTGGTCAACGATTTGGGGAAATGGAAGTCTGGGCATTGGAAGCCTATGGTGCAGCTTACATTCTGCAGGAACTGTTAACAGTGAAGAGTGACGATGTAGAAGGTCGTACTAAGATTTATGAATCAATGGTAAATGGTGAGAATACATTGGAAGCAGGTACGCCAGCCAGCTTTGACGTGCTAAACAACGAAATTCGTGGACTTGGTTTGAATCTACAGCTGGAAAAGAATCCCGGTTGATGCCTGATCCTTCATAGCGGGGATCTGGTTTCAAAGTGAAGAATTCTTTTTCAGGATCAATGTCTGATCATAATTAGTTCAGAAAATAAGGAGCGTGCAGAGTGAGTGTTGCACAGACAGCTTACGAGCGGATTAACGATTACGGTTCCGTAAAAATTGGTTTGGCTAGTCCACACGATATTCGGAGTTGGTCATTCGGCGAAGTGAAAAAGCCGGAAACGATCAATTATCGAACCTACCGGCCTGAGCGCGATGGTTTATTCTGCGAACGGATTTTTGGTCCTGAAAAAGACTGGGAATGTGCCTGCGGAAAATATCGGGGCATGAAATACAAAGGCATGATCTGCGATCGATGTGGTGTTAAAGTGACACACAGTCGTGTTCGTAGAAAACGAATGGGTCACATCGAACTGGCTGCGCCCATCGTGCATATCTGGTTCTTCAAATCAATGCCCAGCCGCCTGGGTGCTTTGTTGAATATGAAGACGACCGCCTTGGAAAAGGTGGTTTACTTCCAGGACTATGTGGTCACCGATCCGGGGGATACACCTCTGGAACTTTGCCAGACCATGACTGAGGAGGAGGCGCGTCAGAATCAGGCCAAGTATGGGCCTGGCGCATTTGAAATTGATATGGGTGCAGAAGCGATCAGGAAACTCCTGATGGGTCTGAATCTGGTAGAGATTTCTGAACGACTTCGAAAAGAGTTATTCGAAACAAACAGTCAGCAGAAACGAAAAGACTATATCAAGCGTTTGAAAATAGTAGAATCGTTGCGCGATAGCGATAATCGTCCGGAATGGATGGTTCTGGAAGTCATTCCCGTGATTCCACCCGATCTGCGTCCTTTGGTGCTTTTGGATTCCGGTAACTTTGCGACAAGCGATTTGAATGACCTTTACCGGAGAATCATCAACCGCAATAACCGCTTGAAGAAACTGGTTGACCTGAATGCACCGGAAGTGATTGTACGCAACGAAAAGCGAATGTTGCAGCAGTCTGTAGATGCATTGTTTGACAATAATCGTTGTAAGCGACCTGTCCTTGGTTCTTCCAACCGTCCGTTAAAATCTTTGACTGATATGATCAAAGGTAAGCAGGGGCGTTTCCGTGAAAACCTGCTTGGAAAACGTGTTGATTATTCTGCACGTAGTGTGATTGTTGTTGGTCCGGAATTGAAACTGCATCAATGTGGTCTTCCTAAGAAAATCGCATTGGAACTGTTTC
>NZ_CALEMX010000042.1 GCF_937910335.1 uncultured Gimesia sp.
AAGATGAAGATGAAGATGAAGATGAAGATGAAGATGAAGATGAAGATGAAGATGGTTAACTGGGAATTTGAGCGTAGATCCTTTATGCTGGAACAGTTAGTGGCTGTTTAAATTTATCAAACTCTCTTTTCGTGATCACTCTGGACTATGACCGAAACCATTTCGGATAAAAAAACAATCATCTTTGCTGGTGGTGGAACCGGAGGTCACCTGCTTCCGGGAATCGCAGTCGCGGAACAGTTGGATTCTCAAAGTGCATTCCGGTTTTTTTTCGTTGGCTCGAATCGAACCGTTGAACAGAAAATTATTGAATCTGCCGGATATCAGCACCTTCGCTTACCAAGCTCCTCAACCAGTGATCTCAAACGGACCCCCGTTCGATTTCTCTGGAATAACAGCCGTGCCTTTTTACAGGCACGTCGTTTCTTACGAAAAGAAAAGCCAGCGGTTGTGATCGGCTTGGGAGGTTTTGCCAGCGTTCCTGTGGTCTTTGCTGCCTCAAGGCTTAAAATTCCAGTTGTTTTGCTTGAGCAAAATATTATTGCAGGAAGAGCCAATCAGTTTTTGTTTTCTCGTTCAAATCTGGTCTGCACTTCTTTTGCAGAGACATCATTTAAAAGTGCTGATAACACAAAAACGGATCAGCCTCGGATCGTCTTTACTGGTAATCCTGTCAGAAAAAAAATATTGAAGTCGGCTTCATCAAACGAAACAATCATCAATAAATTAGACAGAACCTTAATTCTGGTTCTGGGGGGAAGCCAGGGAGCGACTGCCGTTAATGACGCTGTTGTTTCCATGTTGAAACAATGTTCTGACGTATTACTCTGCAAGTTGCATCTGGTACATCAAGCAGGAACGCAAGATTACAGGAACGTTGAAAATGCTTACCAACAGTTGAAAGAGACCTATCCTGAACTCCAGGTAACGGTTCAACCTTTTATAGAGAATCTGTCAGAGTGGTACTCCCAAGCGGGTCTGATCATTTCCCGTGCTGGTGCTACAACGTTGGCAGAGTTAGCCTGTGTTGGATGTCCGACGGTACTGATTCCTTTTCCCGATTCCATCGGAGATCACCAACTTCTTAACGCTCGTTTTTTTGAGGACAGCGGTGCTGCGGTTCTGGTAGAACAGTCCCATGAGATTACTTCCACGGCAAAACTACTTGGAGATGTGGTTCTCACTTTACTGACGGATTGTGATCAACGGGACAAAATGCGACAGTCCATGATTAAAATCTCACTTCCTCAAGCAGCCCGGGATGTCGCTGTTGAGGTCACAAAATTGATAAACTGAAAACATGTCTTAGTGTTCACTGTCCGCTCCAGTGGATAGTACATAAGCCAAGGCAGTGTGTCATCTATCGGTAAACTATTACCTTTTAGACTGGTTTTCCAAGTTTTACAGAATCTGAAAAGTCTGAAGATTCACGTAAATGAGCCGATTTGTTACCTTTCAGAGTTCCTGTTTCATTACAGGGAGCAATGCGTGCAGTGGAATGTTTGCCTCTGTAAGTATTTTCATTCCAAAACATAAAATAACAGATGAGCGAGTAGAAACGGAGAAGAGACGTGTCACTGATTGTCCAAAAATTTGGTGGAACGAGTGTAGCCGATACTAGTAAAATTCAGGCTGCAGCGAGACGTGCCACTGAAATGCATCAAGCAGGACATCAGGTCGTGATGGTAGTCAGTGCACGCGGTAAAAAAACTGACGAACTTGTCAGGCTTGCAGCTGAAATTTCAGACGACCCGACTCCCCGTGAGATGGATATGCTACTTTCTACAGGAGAGCAAGAATCGGTCGCATTGATGGCGATGGCAATTCACCAACTGGGGGAAGAGGCTATTAGTTTGACCGGATCTCAGATCGGCGTCGTCACTGATTCTTCTCATATGAAAGCACGAATTATCTCGATTTCAACGGAAAGAATGCGCACCGCTTTGAATGAGGGAAAGATCGTCATTGCGGCCGGCTTTCAAGGTAGAGACAAGGATTGGAATATTACTACTCTGGGACGAGGCGGAAGTGACACGACCGCGACAGCATTGGCGGCTGTGTTAGATGCGGATATGTGTGAAATTTATACCGATGTGGAAGGAGTCTTTACCAGCGACCCACGTATTGTGTCTGATGCGCATAAAATTGATAGCATTTCTTACGACGAAATGCTCGAACTGGCAAGCCTGGGGGCTGGTGTAATGCATTCTCGCTCCATTGAATTTGCAAAAAAATACAAAGTACCATTGAAAGTGCGTCCTTCATTTTCGGATGCCCCCGGGACCCTCATTGCTGTTCAACCATTAGAAGAAGCACCCGTAGTAACAGGTGTCGCTTTTGTTCGAGATGAAGTCAGAGTCAGCCTGTCTGACATTCCGGACGAGCCTGGTGTGATGGGAAGTATTTTTACTTGCATGGCGGAAAGAAAAATTTGTCTTGATATGATTGTGCAGGATGTGGGAACAGGAGGCGTCGCTCGTGTTTCCTTTACAGTTCCTGAATCAGATCTGGCTGAAACACTGACTGCTGCCGGAGAAGCCATTGATGCTATCGGTTCAGGAAAGATTCAACACGGAACCAACCTTTCCAAAGTCTCAATCGTCGGTAGCGGAATGCGTCATCAACACGGTGTGGCCAGTCGGATGTTTTCCATTTTGTCTGAAGCGAATATCAATGTAGGTATGATTACTACCAGCGAAATCAAGACGACAGTTCTCGTTGATCGCAATCAATGTGAAGAAGCAGTCCGAGTCATTCATAAAGGCTTCGAACTGGATTGTCTTCCCAGTTATTGCTTTGCTACGAATGAGACTATCTCGGAAGGAGAACAATCAGAAAGTTCGGTGCTGAAGCAAAACGAGTTAGAGCAGGAAATCATTGATCAGTTATCGAATATGGAAGACATTGTTGTGAGTGAAGTATTACTGGATCAGAGTCAGTCTCGAGTCACGGTCAGAAATCTGCCAGATAACCCGGGAATCTGCTCGCGGTTGTTCTCAGTGGTTGCCGAGGGTGGTGTGTCTGTTGATATGATTGTGCAAAATATGGGAGAAGAAGAGCAGGCCCACATTTCTTTTACTGTGCCAAGAAGTTCATTGGTTAAAAGTCTGGAATTGGTCGAACCTCTACTGTCAGAATGGGGAGATGCCGAGTTGAGTCATGAAGCGGAAATTGCGAAGCTCTCGGTCGTCGGAATTGGGCTTCGCAGTCATACGGGTGTTGGCCAGTCAATGTTTTCCACGCTTGCCCAATCGAATATCAATATTCAAATGATTAACACCAGTGAAACCCGGATTAGTGCAGTCGTGGATCTCAGGCATGGTGAGAATGCCTATCGGGAACTCTTAAAAAAGTTTCGGTTGGCATGAACAGTTTACGGTTCTCTTTCGAGAGCCGCCTGCAGTAGCTGTGGAAGCTGTGCTGAAAATTGACTGCGCGGAAGTATCTGAGAGCATCCTGCTGTTTTTGCTTTTTTAAATTGTTCTGTATCCACATGCGGCCCGAATGCAATGCTCACCAGAGGGGACTCAGAGTTAAGTATCGAATCTAGCAGTTCCCAATCCAGATGGGGAAGATTCAAATCGATTAGAATTAACTGTCTCGATTCATTGGTCAGATATTCCAATGCTTGTTTACAGGAATTCGCGGTACTGAATGAAAGCCCCAGTTGAGTGGCGACTCCTGTGATTTTGCTCAAAAAAAAGATGTCTGAGCAGAGAATGACGATCTGCGGTGACGTACCTGTTTCAGTCATATTTGAGAGCAATTCATAAAGATTTGTTTAGATAACAGAACGGTGGAAATGCACATGTTGCCATTCACCATCCTGTTTTTGCCAGAGTCGTGTTTCTTCACACGATGCACTTGAATCATGTCCATGTTCATCTATTGACTGGACGATTCGAACATAGGTAACCAATGCGACGTCGTCCATAATGGAAACCATGGGAGAACTGATGGTAGATTGTCGAGGACGTCCGGTTGGATTCATCTCAAAATAAAAACGATGGAAATCCATTCCTGTAATCAGGTGTCCCTGGGCTTCGGGCTCAAATGCAGTCAATTCTTCATCACACAGAGCTGTGTAGGTATTCCAGTCTTTGTGATCAATGGAATCGAGTAATTGTTTGCTCAATTTTAAAAGTAGTTGGACATCATTATCTGACATGATCGTATCCTGAAAATAGTCAAGCGGAAATTACTTCTCCTCCATTTTATCATCTAACTCAATTTCTGGATATTCAACTGTCCTGTTATTTTGTTTGTTATTATGATCAGGAATATATTCTTCGATTGTGACAGTTTCGCTCGCTTTGTGCTTTTCAGGCTTTTCCGGAGTTTTAGACTGAGCAGATTCTTCGGGAAGCTTGATTTCTACCGCTTTATCGGGAGTTCGAATATGAGAATTCGTCGGCAGAATATCTTCAATACCCTTTAAGAAAATAGTTGATCCAGGATCAAGAATCTCTTGATTATCATAGTCGATACGAAAATTGACGTCTGCGATGGACAGCAGGCAACCGGTAGCCAGTTTTGTGTCTCGTTTGGGTGTTAACTTTTGTCCGTCTATAAAGGTGCCGTTTGAACTTCCCAGATCATGAACGATGGCAACAGAATCGGTCAGGAATATTTTACAGTGATGGCGGCTGACCAGTTCAGACTTCAGCTTTAAATCACAATCAGAGCCCCTGCCGACCAATGTAGTTTGAGTGAGCGTTAGGGGTTTTGAACTTTGAGAAGGGCTTTGAATACTTAGTTGAATTTTCATGACTCAATCACATACAAGAAAACCCGCCGAAGTGAGACTTCGGCGGGGAATTAGATCAACTAAGCTCGATCATGTAAGTTAGATCGAAGCAAGTCTATGCGGCTGCGGAATCGTCGGTGGGTAGTAATTGTTCAGTTCCCCGGATGACTTCAGGTGTAAGTACATATTTTTTACCGGCTTCCTGTTCGGGAAGTTCATACATGATGTCAAACATTGCCTGTTCAATGACGCTTCGTAATCCACGCGCACCTGTATTTTTCTTTTGAGCAATACAGGCAATTTCATGCAACGCTTCGTCAGTAAATTCCAGTTTGGCATTTTCCATTTCAAAGAATTTTTGAAACTGCCGGACAAGGGAGTTCTTGGGCTCAGTCAATACCCGAACCAAATCATCTTCTTCAAGTTGAGATAACGAGGACAATACGGGAAGTCGCCCGAGTAATTCCGGAATTAAGCCAAACTCTAAAACATCATCAACAGAGGCCTGAGCAAGTAATTCGTTTTTAGACCGTTCCTGCTCTTTCTTTTGGCTGGTAGATTGTCCAAAGCCGATCGTTTTGCGACCGAGACGATTACCGACGATGTCATCAAGACCTACGAATGTGCCGCCACAGATAAACAGGATATTCGTTGTGTCTAACTGAATATATTGTTGCTCTGGATGTTTTCGACCTCCCTGAGGAGGAACATTGGCAACAGTTCCTTCCAGCATCTTGAGCAATGCCTGCTGGACTCCTTCGCCTGAAACGTCGCGAGTAATCGAGACATTCTGGCTGGTTTTTCCAATCTTATCAATCTCGTCAATAAAGAGAATTCCTCTTTGTGCAGCTTCCACATCAAAGTCGGCGGCATGCAATAATTTCAATAAGAGGTTTTCTACATCCTCGCCTACGTAGCCTGCTTCTGTCAGGGTCGTTGCATCACCAATCGCAAAGGGAACCTGCAGATAACGCGCTAGACTTTTGGCAAGTAACGTTTTACCGGATCCAGTTGGTCCGATCAGCAGAATGTTAGATTTATCAAGTTCAACATCCGATTCTTCTTCTTCGGCATGCATCAGTCTTTTGTAATGATTGTGAACGGCAACCGCCATGACTTTTTTGGCACGTTCCTGACCAATAACGTAATCATTCAGGTGGGTTACAATCTCTCGTGGTGTAGGAACATTTTTAAATAACTTCTTCGAGGTCCCTCTGCGTCGATGTTCTTGTTCCAATATTGATTGGCAGACTTCTATACATTCTCCGCAGATATATGCATTGTCAGGACCCTCTACTAGAGGCCCGACTTCGCGATAACTTTTTCTACAGAAAGAACAGTTTGCATTTTTTTTTCCAGAAGGATTACGTTTTCCAGAAGTGATATCTCGTCCGGTGGGCATAGCTTCCCTTCAACGGTGTCAACTAAATTGTGGCGTTCAACGTCCAGTGAGTTTTGATATTGCCTCCCTGCAAATCACTCGATAGGTAAATAACTTAAAAATTAGATCTAATGATGAAATCTAAAATGAAATAATTTCAAGAGGCAATCAGTATGTCATTATGATGATCAAAAATGATGGGAGATGAGCTGGTACAATATTGCCCGAATTCTCTAATCAGATTTTTCAGTTTGATCAGTATTTTCTTCTTTTTCCAAACCCTTATCGGTCGGATCAACAAGTCGTTTCTTGATGGATCGGAATTCATCGTCGGTGAGGTCACCTTCTCGACGCATTTCTGAGAATTGAAGAAGTAATTCACTTGTGTCAACATGACGATCCTCATTTTCCCGAAAATGTCCTACGACCCTTACGATCAACCAAATCAAAAAACTGACAGTGATCACAGCCAAAACCCACTCAAGAATAGATCCTTCAAAGAGTTCCTTGAGTAGCTTTTGGGTTCCAGAAAGATTTCTCAGAGTTATATTGAACAGAATCACTTTATAATGAGCAGAGGGTGTTTTTTCCCTGCCTTCCCTAATACGAAATCCATCAAGCTTTAAAGGTAGAGCGAACTTCTTTTGTAATACAACTCTCTAATAACCCTCTCTGATATATAGTATATCAATCATTATTAGGATGAGTCTCAATTGTGACAAGTTCCTCAGATGCTTTTGGTATGTATCAGTATAATCGAATATTTAGCATTTCACGCGCCAAACTTCGGCAAAATCTGTCGTAAACAGGAAATATCAGTTCTCAAATTAGGTATCGACAGAGGTTGTATGATGGAACTGAAAAGTGGATAAATTATCTTTTTCCAACTGAAAATCTGCTAAAAAGATGTCACTGAGCCGTGAAAATCGAGATCGTATCTGAAATAATGAAGAATCGACTTCGGAAATATCTGAAATGTAGTCATGAGTCCCGAAAAGAGTAATACTTACATTGTCGATCTTACCTGATTTGAAC
>NZ_CALEMX010000043.1 GCF_937910335.1 uncultured Gimesia sp.
CAGACGTAGAAATATGCATTGATAAAAAACATATTCAACTATTATTTACCAAATCTACTGCTAAAAAAATCATTCATGTCAGTTACGAAGACACAACTATTACATTTTCTGCTTCGGAATACGTAATGGATCTTAATACAGCTTTAACATGTGCTAAAACCACACAATTTATCACCGTCAAAAATGGAACACTCTATGACTGGGTGGATACCAAATTAGACCTCATCAGCAGCAGCGGGAAGCAACATAGTGTTCCACTGAAACCATTTGATTTAAGAAAAAACTGCTGGAAAAAGTTGCAGCTTAAGAGTGAAAAGATATCAAAATTATCTCCTCAGCATCTGGTGAATATCTCTGAATTTAGTAACAAAAAGAAGGACGTTCATCCCGAATTACAGATCAACATGGTCAAGTATAAAGAAAAAGAAAAAGAGAAGATCGGATACTGGCCAAAAGACGATGTTTTTTTTCAAGACCCGGGCAATATTCGGTTGATTTATGATAACATTCCAAAATGGGAGAAACAGTTCGACGCAACTCAGTTCGCCTCAATCATAAATGAAAAGAAATTGCCACTGTTTGTGAATAAAAATATCAAGTTAACTCGTTCGCGTCCCACTGGTAATCTTCTCATTTTAGCCATGAATGTCTCTAACAAAAGTGTCATAAAAAACACCTTGCATACTGATTACGATTTTATATGTGATAAAGATATTAAAATCACATTACAGGTAGATTCCAAAACCATTTTTATATTCAATAAAAAACAGACAATTAGCCAGCAAGCGACGCTTCCACAGCTTGATTTACTAGTCGATCCGAACACTAAAATTGATCTGATTTCCACTCATTTCAAGTCACTTTCTTCTAAACTGTTGAAATTGAAGAATGATGTTGAAAGTCCTCTTAAAATCGATGAGTCGCTTAAACAGGGAACCAAATACACAAAATTCAAAGGGACCACTGAAAGAGATAAACTCAAAAGTAAAATCGATAAGGCTAACCAGATTGCTCAGCCACGCTTAGTCTGGCTCTATCTCAATGCTGCCAATATTTCTTCTCTGTTAAACGGCATCCCTTCAGAAAAATCCCATCAGAAAAACTTATACACACTGGCATCAGTTGGAAATCACGATGCGGACGTCTCGCTTCTACGAAAACAACGTATAGAACAATCCAAAATCGCAAAAAGTTTTATACAAGTACACAATGCTTTTGTCTCGGGTGAGATTAATATTTACCCGATACAACTACAGGATCCCAATCCGAATCAGGTTACAAGTCGTCCTCCGAATCCTTCAACAATATCCGTGCTGAGCAATAATCCACTTACTGTTACTCCTGCATCAAAAGTAAAAGCAGAAACGCCTAAATAAAATTAGCAGGCAAAGTCTAACCAATAGTTTTTCAGAATCGTCAAGCGATAAGGTTGCGATCGTTGATATCTGTATTGGCTTGTTGTTTTATAGAACGATGAGACACACCAGATTAACCGGCAGGTTGCGCAGGGTTAAAGCCTTTGATGTTTTTGTAATTCGGTTTCACAGCAGAATTGTCGTCGGCGACTCGAAAATGTGCAGACGAACTTTTGCCTGATGCCAATTCTTTCACATGCACGCGCCAGATACCGGCAGTATCGTTGGGAGCAATTTGAATCTGGAAGCTTTGTACGCCATCAACCAGCGCTCGATAACCAGACATCTCCGCGATCCGTCCTTCAGAGTCCTCAATGGTGACTTCCACGGGAATCACAGCCGAAACCGGTTTCCCTTTTTGATTGGTCACTTTAACAGAAACTCTAGCCGTCTCACCGCGCTTGATTTGCTTTGAAATATCAATCGCCACCCGTTCGATCGGCTCCTTTGTCAAAACGTAAATACCGCCTGATCCAGGCCCCAGTTGAACCGACAGACTTTGCTTGTTCCCCGATCGAGTCGTCGATAGCTGTTGGCGATTCACCAGATCGTAAAGATATCCATCTCCACGATTAATCGTCAGCGTTGTTTCAGAAGGCAATCCATTTTCCATCACTCGGCCATGATGCCCCACATACTTACCAAACTCACGATGATCGTTCACCAGGAAAATATAATCCGCATCTTTTGACCGTCGCGAATAATGAACCACGTTCTGGTTCGAAGAATCAACAAAACGATTGTATTTCCCTACCAATGCGGTTTGCAATTCCTTTGCTTTTTTCAGAAATTCCTGTTTGTCAATATCAGCCTTACCAGTTCGCTTGTAAGAGGTGATCCGAATGTCGGGTTTAATTGCAGGCGTAAGATATTCATCTGCAATCACAAGCCCTCCACGTTGTTGAAACTCCAGAATCTTCTTCAACACAGATTCCGTAACCACATCGCCGTGCATCATGACCAGAACCTTGTACTGGTCTAACCCCTGTTGTGTGATTGTTTCGTCAAACACGACATCGTTTTGCAAACCCGCCCATTGCAACATCTGATGCGAATCGCCCAGCCAGTATCCGTTCCAGCCTAACGTACCCCGATGAGCAAACACCTGCGATGCAAAACTCTCATAAAATGCAATATCGTTTATTGCACCGGGAATATTTTTTAAAGCAGGGCCTAATGGCTGAACCACCTCATGAATCAGCCGTTCGAGTTCATATTGAGTTTGCGTGTTCGTATAGCGATACGCGCCCGAACCATCAGTGGGAACCAAAGATTGCCAGCCATGATACATAATACCTTTAATCGGCCGCGATATCTTTGCCCAGAATGCTTCTCGTAATTGCATCGGAGAAATCGTGATAAAGTCCGCATTAGGCTGCTCCCTTTCCCAGGTTGCTTGAATCTCAAGTGCATCTTCAGGCTTTTTAGGCTTCGGTGCAGTTTGTGAACGATACCAGATAATTTGAGTCATCTTCATCACATCCTGCTTCTTCGAAGACCCACGAGCCATCGCAAATAATTCATCGAGTACGACGTTGATCCGAATCGGATCGGGGTAACTATACGTCCAATGCGAGAGCACATCGACATTTCCACCAGAGCCGAACACCGTGGCAACACGCATCGCAGGGTCATACCACGTCCAGATTTTTTTATCGGTGGAACTCAACCCTCGCTCAAGATCACTGTTCAAGTCATTCCAGCCATCCCCTTTTTTCCAATGCCATTTGTAATAGACATAGAGCGGATTATTATCTTTCACAACGCGATTTTTGGGAAAATTTTTCAGCCGAGTATAAGAAACGCCGTGGGGAGGCCCGGCCTCTACAGGAATCTCAAACCCGGAATACTTTTTAAACGCCTCAACATCATGCCGATGAAAACAGGGCCGCGAATGACCGCGCACCTCAGTATGCAGCAAAGCCGAATCAAAGGCGGGATAATCTTGATAGGTTTGTGCAACAGAAGCTCCGACGTTATAGCAGTACTCCTTAATCTCCGGAATCACCGGACAGATATCTTCACGACCAGACTTTTTCGTTCCATCGCGATTCATCCGCTGAAATTTCTCCTGACTTCGTAAATAGGAACCAGGAGAAAGTGCAGCATAAAAGGAAACACCATTAGCTAAACCACGATCAAGACCTGCGCGAATCTCTTTCACTCTCTGTTCTGTATCTGCGAGTGTTGGTTTTCCTGCGTTTAATATCTTTGTGTAATTGGCCCCTAATCCTGTCGCGTGAGTAAAACCAATTTTTTTGAGTCGATCAATTTCATTGAGTCCACCACCCCACATGATCACCGGAAACGGATCGGGTAATTTTCGGGACACAATTTGAATGGGGAACGATTCTTCAGCGGAAGCAATCTCTGGCCCCACAGTTTTTAATTTGGCAGTGAGGAGATATTGATCAGGGCGTAAGGAGGTATTCAAAGGAAACAGAACTTCTTGCGGTTTACCGGATTCTAAGTTTTTGAGCGCCGAAGTCCCCTGCACCTCTCCATTCAGCAACCAGGTCACAGTCGCTTCAGACAACACGTTCGGCTGCAAGTTTGTCACTTGAAAGGTAAGCGCACGGTTTTTTTCCATCCGAATGAAACAGGCACGCTGAGATATTCGATCAAAACGAACCGGCCGAAACTCCAGCTCTCCCTGACTGATACGTACTTGATCAATCAAACCGGAAAATCCACCATAGTTGCTACCATTACGATCGCCTATTGTCAGAGGTTTTGTACCCGCTGCAATCGAACCAAGACTGCTAATCGTTTTTTCGCCATGTGGAATCCCGTTTATCAGATAACGTCCCCGACCAGCGCCATTGTAAAGAAAAACAATGTGATACCAAGTGCCCGGCTTCAAAAGTAATGGATCAGAATACCATATTTCCGAGGAGGCACCAAAACCGAGAACCGCTTTTAAAGTACGTGTACCCGATCTTCCCGGAGGAGAAAACACAAGCTGATAATCAGTGTGACTCACATATTTTTTGTCTAACAGAAATGCCGAAGTTGACTTATTGAAATCTTTATCGGGGTTGATCCACATCTCGAGCGTGAATGGCCCATGCGGAGAAAGTTTGGGGCTATCTTTGATCGTCGCATAATGGCGTTTGTCTTCCACCGGAAATCCGGGAAACGAACGCAAGGCAGCGCCAAAACGTCCCTGCTGATCAACTTCCGCACCGTCAAATTTCGCGGTATGCCCATTTCCGGAAAGATCCTCGCCAGGGTCAGATCCATCGAATGTCCACAATCCAAGAACATGTTTCCCGCCGGCATTTGCTTTCGTGTAGTGTGATCGCCACGGTTCCTGTAATCCGGTCGACTGCGGTTCGGCAGAATGAATGACAGAAACAGTGCCGATTAACAGAAAGAACAAAGCAGCAGTTCGAATGAATCTCAGCTTAACCATGGGGAAATACCTCTCGACATTCAGATGCAGATCATGAGTGAATATTTAATCTTATTTATTTAGTCTAGCAATTTCACAAAGCATTGAGAATACAATGACAGAAATATTACTCGTCCAAGCGAAATGAACTTCCTGTATACGATGCTGCCACTCCGACTATCAAATACAGCCACTGCTTATACAACATTCTCTGCATTTGTTTCACAGTTCAAATGCTGCTATCATGCTTTCCGCTCATCATACTGTCGGACTATCCGATGGTTCCTCATTTTTTTGAGGCTCGCATAGTTCTTACTCACTGCCTGTCTGGTTATGTCTAGCGATCCACGTTTTACGCGCTCCTCTCTGCCACCACTTGTGGTGATGACCGATTTAGATGGAACCTTGCTGGACCATGACACTTATTCTTTTGCAGCAGCAACTTCGGTGATGTCACGTCTGAAATCTGCCGGTATTCCAATCATTCTGAATACGAGCAAGACTGACGCAGAATTAAAGGCATTGCGAGAATCATTGAGGAATTCCGATCCTTATGTCGTGGAGAATGGCTCTGCGATTTTTGTATCTGCAGATTATTTTGGTGAAGAAATAGAGAGACCTGCCCAAAATACAGGAATCAAGAAGCACATTTTGGGAGCACTTCGGTCAGAAATCCTGACACAGATCCAAAAAATTCGCACTGACGAAAATTTCCTGTTTACCGGATTTGATGACATGGAAGTCTCTGAAGTCATTGCATATACGGGACTATCGGAGATTGCCGCCTTGCAGGCTATGGCACGAGATTTTTCTGAGCCTTTAATTTGGCAAGACTCGGCACATCAATTGCGTAAGTTTGAAGCACTGATTGCCAATCATGGTCTGCGGCTGCTGCAAGGTGGCCGGTTTGTGCATGTGATTGGCGCGTGTGACAAAGGAAAATGTCTGCATTGGTTTAGGAAGCGCTTTACCGACTCGTGTGGCGCAACACCGCTGTTTGTGGCACTCGGCGATAGCCAGAATGATGTTGCCATGCTCAATGCAGCAGATATTGCCGTCATAGTGCGCTCTTCTCATCACGAACCTCCCGATCTTGAGAAGCAATCTTCGGTCATGATTACTGAAGAAACCGGCCCACAGGGATGGACCGACGCGTTAACCCAAATACTGGATGAATCATTGAACTGATCATTCTGGTTTTGGCGCTCAAACAATGATTACGGAGATCCGGAATGGGAGACTTTTACCAAAACGGTATCATTACGACCTTACATAATCTGTCTTCACGTTCCATTGAGGAGATGGAAGCAGAGTTAATTCGGTTTTCTGAAGTGCGCCCAATGAGTCTGGTACTGCCCTGTCTCTACAGCGAGCTGGAAGGACCGGCGCTCGATAAAATCGTAACGGAACTCGCGAAAGTCGAGTACCTGAATGAAATTGTAATCGGCCTCGATCGGGCTGATCAAACGCAATACAAGCACGCGATCGAGTTTTTTAGTCGCTTACCTCAGAATCATCGCATACTCTGGAATGATGGTCCACGTATGCAGGCTGTCAACAGTATGCTGCAAGAACAGGGTCTGGCTCCCAAAGAACTGGGTAAAGGCTGCAATGTCTGGTACTGTCTCGGGTATATACTCGCGCAGGGATCCACTTCATCGGTCGCTCTGCATGATTGTGACATTCTGACATATGACCGCAGTCTGCTCGCACGATTGATCTATCCCGTTGCAAACCCCAGCTTCAACTATCAGTTCTGCAAAGGATACTACGCACGTGTCGCAGACAGCAAGATGAATGGCCGTGTCACACGATTATTAGTGACTCCCTTGATGCGTGCTTTGAAATAAATTCTGGGATCATTGGACTATCTCGAATATCTAGACAGCTATCGCTACCCCCTGGCAGGTGAGTTTTCATTTCGCGTCGATGTGATTAACGATATTCGAATCCCCAGTGACTGGGGACTCGAAATCGGTGTGCTCTCTGAAGTCAAACGGAACTTCTCAACGAACAGATTATGTCAGGTTGATATTGCTGACAAGTATGATCATAAACATCAGAATTTATCTGTTGAGGATGTCCAGGCAGGCCTTTCTAAAATGTCAATCGATATTTCCAAGGGAGTCTTTCGAAAGCTGGCAACCAATGGTGTCGTCTTCTCCACAGAGACATTTCGTTCGATCAAAGCCACCTATTATCGTATCGCTCTGGACTTTATTGAAACATATCGCAACGATGCCATCATCAATGGACTCAAATTCGATGTACACAATGAAGAAAAAGCGGTAGAACTCTTCGCCGAGAATGTTTTAAAAGCAGGACTTCATTTTCTGGATAACCCGATGGAAACT
>NZ_CALEMX010000044.1 GCF_937910335.1 uncultured Gimesia sp.
ATGGCAAGATGCTCAACACCGGTCCAAAGATTTCATCCGTGGCGATGGGCATTTCATCGGTCACATGATCAAAGATCGTCGGCTCTACATAATATCCCTTCTCGCCAAAACGTGAGCCCCCGGTAACACACTGCGCTCCTGCATCATTCCCCTTTTTGATGTAGCTTAAGATTTTCTCCATCTGATCCCGATCAACCTGCGGGCCTTGCGTGGTTTCAGGATTGAGCGGGTTACCTAACTTTCGGGATGCCGCTTTCTCAACAATCCGAGCAACAAATTCTTCATGCACTGACTCCTCGACAAACAAACGACTTCCCGCACAGCAACATTGTCCCTGATTAAAAAACAAGCCGAATTCCGCACCGGCGACGGCAGCTTCCAGGTCACAATCAGCAAAAACAACGTTGGGACTCTTGCCTCCTAATTCGAAGGTGAGTCGTTTAAGAGTGGCAGCCGCATCAGCCATGATAATTTTTGCGGTTGCATCTTCACCTGTAAATGCAATCTTATCGACATCGGGATGCTTCACTAAAGCGGCACCTGCCGTCGGTCCATAGCCGGGAACCACATTGATGACTCCAGGAGGAATCCCCGCTTCCAAAGCCAGCTCAGCCATTCGCAAACAAGACAGCGGTGTCTGTTCTGCAGGCTTCATCACAATAGTACAACCTGCCGTCAACGCGGGTGCCCACTTCCAGGCTGTCATCAATAACGGAAAATTCCAGGGAATGATCTGCCCTACCACCCCTAGCGGTTCACGCCGGGTATAACAAAAGTGATTACCACGAATCGGAATGGTGGTACCTTCAATTTTGTCAGACCAACCAGCGTAATAACGCAGACAATCAATCACCAACGGTAGATCAGCAGCGCGGCTGTCACGAATCGGTTTTCCATTATCCAGCGATTCTAAAGCAGCCAGCTCTTCAACGTTGCTTTCAACCAAATCCGCCAGACGATAAATTAACCGTCCTCGATCACGGGCATCCATTTTGGACCACGGCCCCGTTTCAAACGCTTTGCGAGCTGCCTTGACTGCCAGATCGATGTCAGCGGCATCACCTTCGGCAACTTCTGCAATCACCTCTTCCGTAGCTGGATTCACCGTTGAAAATGTTTTTCCACTGATAGCATCACGCCATTCGCCATCTATCAGGAGTTGCGTTTGACGGATACCTGGTGTGTCGACTACGGAATCAAGAACGTCTGTCGCCATGACTGAATCTCCTGAGAAAATGAAGAGCGATTAATAGCAGAGAATGATTTGTTGTCCAAAGAGAGGCGCGCATGCCAGTCTGATCAGACTGTTATTCTGATCGTTTTCGATCAGGTTCTCAAGAGGGATACCCGAAAGCGCGCAAAAAAAGACGGGAAGAACAATGAAGGCATCTCTTGCGAACTCTTAAATCGCTCGCAGAATCGCTGCGGCACTCTGGCCAAACGAGGTTCGGCTGACAGTCATTGCTGTAGGAACAGTCAATGGACGAACACCCCCATGTATAATATCGAGATTACATAAGGGATCAGGAGTTTCGTAATTCAGCGTGGCAGGTGTCGCGCCGTGACGAAGTGAAAGAATACTTGCCGCCAACTCGACAGCACCAGAACCCGCATCAAAATGACCAAAATAACTCTTGAGAGCGGTAATGGGAATTTTTGCAGCGTCATCACCAAACAGACGGTGATAGGCTCTCGCTTCGACCTGATCGTCAATTTTTGTGCTCTTGCCGTGAGCATTGATATGACCAAGTTCACGAGGCTTTAAGTTCGCTTGCTTCATCGCCGATTCTATGGCGCGAACCAGACCGGTATCATTTTGCTGAGTGCTGTCAGAAAGTGTATGCCCATCACAGCCCGCACCTAATCCAATCACTTCGGCATAAATATCGGCACCACGACGAACCGCATGCTCATAATTTTCAACGACAAAAGCAGCTGCCCCTTCCCCAAGAATCGTTCCATTCCGATTACGGTCAAAAGGTCGACAGGCGCGTTTGGGATCTTCATCTCGTGACAAAAGGTCAATCAGGTTCTTACGAGAAAGATCAACGGGATTGATATTCGATGTGCAAGCACCTACTACCATGCAATCGACGGCTCCACGTTTAATCCAACGCATCGCCTCGGACAACGCCAGCAAAGCTGAGGAATCCTGACTGGTAATCGTATTATTAGGGCCCTGTGCATTATGCTCGATTGAAATATGACAGGCCGGCATGTTGGGAAGCTGCCTCAGCATCCACAAGGGAGTAATCTGTCCCATGAAGTCTTCGCCCCAACGCGTGACTTCAAATGATTCACCAGCACAAAGTTCAACGGCTTCAACCAGTTCATCCGGGGTCGTAGAGATATGGCCGGCACCAAAAGAAACACCAAAGCGATCCGGATCAACAACACCACTTTTGATTCCCGCGTTCCGAACCGCGTCAGATGCCGCAGAAACACCGAGCTGAATGTCACGTGACATGACTTTCAGAAATTTTTTGTTGTAAAGGTGCAGTTCAGGGTCGAAATCTTTGACTTCGGCTGCCAGCTTGGAAGGCAAATTTTCTGTCGGAATAGATTCAAGACGGCTTATACCCGACCTTCCTGAACATATGCTATCCCAGAACGCATCGATTCCGATACCGATGGGTGATACCACCCCAATACCGGATATAACTACTCGTGTTTGATTTGACCCAGCCATCTTAGCCTGACCCTTAATCTCCTACAGAAAAACAATGTAAGTCCATTAACACCATTGTTTCAAATGTAGAAGTAAGATTGTTGATACTCTCAGTTTAACACGAAACGTGCTCATTACTCTGAGAATAACTACCTCAGTCTCATTGAGTTCCTTCTCTTTATTGTTTATCGGAAAAAGGCAACCAGAAATCTGAGAGCGATCTCAAACCCAATGCAGAAAATACTTAAACTCCGAAAATTAAACAGGTTATAAGGCTATAACCCCTTTTCAGGGCACGCAATGGCAAAGAAAAACTTTGTTTCTCGACGCGTTGAAAGTACTTAAGGCAGGTGCTTTAAAAGCAAGGGTGTGATAGAGAGCAAAACTCCCGAATTGTAGGTTGGAAATCCTTTTCGCAGGTTCGAGTGAAATCAAATCAGTTCAAACTATATCATTGAGGTCCCCTTCAATGATATCTTGACTCTGAAAGATACCAATCAGACACTATTACACACTTTACAGGACAATTTGTCAAGCGAATTCCCAGAAAAGCCCGTTTCACTGTAAAATCCGCTGTAATCGACAACCATACCGCGTGTGACCTGACCAGATCATTTCCTGGTTTGCAAGAGTGTTTACGCGTCGATGATTTCAAAAATGGCTTCAACCTCGACAGCAACTCCCGTGGGCAATGCGGCAAATCCCAATGCACTGCGGGCATGAAATCCATCACCGGTCTTGCCAAACAAATCATGATACAGATCTGAGGCGCCGTTAATAACGAGATGCTGATCGGTGA
This sequence comes from uncultured Gimesia sp., assembly GCF_937910335.1. Taxonomy (GTDB): domain Bacteria; phylum Planctomycetota; class Planctomycetia; order Planctomycetales; family Planctomycetaceae; genus Gimesia. The sequence continues at coordinate 3,468 of NZ_CALEMX010000044.1, forward strand.
AATCAGGAGTTGAGTTCACACAACCCAGTAATTTAACGACTTTCAAACCATCTAAAGTGCCATGTTCATCCCGAACAGATCGTAAAATTTTGATAGCACAATCGCGGGCGGCAGCAACCCCCTCTTCCAGACTGACATTCTCTCCCAAACGCCCCTTCTGGTCACTCACATGGCCAGAGGTGATTAGTAGATTCCCAGTTCGAATACAGAGATTGAGATAACCGGGTTCAATCGGTTCAAAAACAAGACCTGACTCAGCAGCTTTTTGTTCGGCAGACATGGATTCTTCCTTCAGAGATAAACGTTCCAGAAACAATGCACGTTAATGTAAAGGGATCGACTCTGTTTTACAATCGATGCGCATTAAGTAAAAAACTGAAACTCACCCGCAGGAGCAAAGGCATTCTGGAAATGCTGTATTTCTGGTGCTGATTTTTGAACAGGCCAGAGAATCGAAATCACATCAAACCGGGCAGGACTGTTCAACAACTGATGATTCTTGAGGAACGCACTGGCCAGCCGTGTGAGCTGACTCTGTTTTTGTCGCGTGACGGCCTCATAAGGCTGACCTTTGAAATCGCTTTGTCGCGTTTTCACTTCAATAAACACGACCGTCTCACGGTCCAGGGCGATAATGTCGATTTCTCCCAGATCCGTCCGATACTGCCTTGCTAAGATCGAATACCCCTGCCGTTTCAGAAACCTGACGGCAGCACGTTCGCCTTTATCGCCCAAAAGTTTTCCGAACCATTTACCAGCCATAAGCAATTACCTGAAAACAAAGGTAAAGCTGAACTCAAGCTGAGATACCTCAGGGTAAGAAGCGCTGAAACAGTTCCAGCGCTTCTGCCATGTATCCTGCTGCGATTTACTCTTTGACTTTTTTCACTTTAGCGCGGCGTTCGGTCAGACGTGTTGCTTTACCAACTCGATCACGGAGATAGTAAAGTTTGGCACGACGAACTCGACCATGTCGTTTAATTTCCAGCTTAGCGATTTTTGGTGAATTCACCGGAAAAATTCGTTCGACACCTTCGCCGGAAACGATTCTTCGCACTGTGAAATTTTCACGCGATCCGTCTCCACGTCGGGAGATGATCACACCGCTGAAAATCTGAATGCGCTCCTTATCACCTTCTTGAATTCGGGTGTGCACATCAACGGTATCGCCAATTTCGAATTGAAGTGGCTCTTCGCGAAGGCTCGAAGCTTCTACTTTTTTCATTAAATCCTGCATGACTCAAAGTCCTCTTTGCATGTTTTTCATCATCTGAACAAAATGACTGAAACCGTACTGTTTACATTAAATTTAGTTCAAATTGAATTTGATTCCGACTCAGTTAAAAGATCATTACGCCGCTCGCGAGTTCGAATCAAACTCTGTTCCTGACGCCAACGTGCGATCTCCTGGTGATTTCCACTTAGTAACACTTCCGGAACTTCCATTCCACGAAAGTTTTGAGGCCGCGTGTATTGAGGATGTTCTAACAGGCCCGATTCTGAAAAGGAATCGTACTTGGCACTGCTTTCATCTCCCAACACCCCGGGAATCAACCGGATCACAGTCTCGATTATCAACATGGCAGGCACTTCACCTCCATTGGTAATGAAGTCACCTGCCGAAATTTCCATTGGCTCCAGACCAATGCGGATTCGCTCGTCGAACCCTTCGTATCTTCCACAGAGTAATGTCAATTGCCGTTCTTTTGACAATTCCTGAGCCAGACTTTGATTCAACGTTCTCCCCTGGGGAGTCAACATGATCAATTTGCCAGCCTCAGGAACCGATTCACGAACGTGCTCTACACATCCAAATACTGTTTCACAGCCAATCAACATCCCCGGACCACCTCCATAAGGGCGGTCATCTACTGATGCATGCTTGTCTGTTGCCCAGTCTCGAAAATTCCAACGCTGTATCTCTACTATTTGATTTTGGATCGCTCTCCTCAGCAGACCCTGCTCAAGATAGCTATCAAATAGCTCGGGAAACAAAGTTAGAATATCAAATCGCATTGTGCTCTCTCAAAGAGCGAACTTCTGTCCAAACATCTCAGGAACTTATTCTGAGGGAGTTTCTGCTTCAGGAGTCGCTGCCTCTTCAGAACTAGCTTCTGCAGTATCTGCTGACTCTTCCTGAGTTTCCGGTTCCGGTTCAGGAGCAGGTTCCTTAGGAGCAATCAGAGGTGCAGGCGCAGCCGCTGTTCCAAATTTATTCTGTTTAACTTTTTTGATCAGTGTTGCAACGTTATCAGAAGGCTTCGCACCGACTGACATCCAGTAATCAACACGTTCCATGTTAATCGTCACACGCTTTGATTTGTCGGCAACCGAAGTATCGTAAGTACCGATCTCTTCAATTGCTGCACCATCGCGCTGCTTGCGTGAATCCATCACACAAATACGATAGAAGGGGCGATGCTTTCGACCCATTCTTTTCATACGAATTTTAACTGCCACTAAACTTCTCCTTTTGACTCTTACTTTATGGAAGATACATTTTGTAATACATGCGAAACAACTTCAAATTCCGTGAGTCCGACTAACGGTTTTTCTTGCGTTGTTTCTTCTTGGCTTTTCTGTCTTTTTTCTTCTTTTCACGAAGCTTCACGGGATCACCACCACGTTTACTTCGCTCTTTCTGTCTGCCCATGCCTCCGGAAGGATCCATCATCCCACCCGACGACAACTCCTTCATGGCTTTCATCTTGTCACGCATTCCCATGCCAGCCATCTTCTGCATGACTCCAGCCATGTTATTAAAATCTTTGACCAGACGACTGATTTCAGAGGGATCCGAACCACTACCCAGCGCAATACGGCGACGGCGACCATGATCAATCAGATCGGGATTTTGACGTTCGGCTGGTGTCATGGAACTGATAATCGCATCGATGCGTTTCATTTCCGAACCCGGGTCAACATCCGGATTCGTATCCAGCATCCCCCCCATGCCCGGAATCATTTTCATAATTTCCCGCATTGGTCCCATCTTTCGAATGGTGGCCATCTGCTTCTGGAAATCATTCAGATCAAATTTCCCCTGAGCCATCCGGTTTTGAAGGTCGGCAGCATCTTCTTCATTAAACTGCTGCTGTGCTTTCTCGACCAGAGAAACCACGTCCCCCATCCCGAGAATACGTCCCGCCATCCGGTCAGGATAAAATGCTTCCAGACGGTCCAGGGCTTCCCCGACACCAATAAACTTGATGGGGACCCCTGTGACTTCTTTCACACTCAGTGCAGCACCGCCGCGTGTATCACCGTCCAATTTTGTCAGAATAACGCCATCAAGTTCCAATGCTTCATTAAAGGCGTAAGCACTGTTAACGGCATCTTGCCCGGTCATGGCGTCACAGGCAAATATTACCTGATCTGGCTGGAGCTTGCGTTCAATCTGCTCCAGTTCTTTCATCAACTGTTCGTCTACGTGCAAACGACCTGCCGTATCGAGGATGACCGTATCAACATTCCCCAGCTTCTTCGCCTGACTCAGTCCATTCTGGCAGACTTTGACCGCGTTATTTCCATCCGGTGCCTCGGTATGCACGGGAACATCGACCTGACCGGCTATGACTTTTAACTGTTCAATCGCCGCGGGACGTTGTAAGTCGGCCGCCACCAGCATCGGCTTACGCCCCTCCTCTTTCAGGAGTCGCGCCAGCTTACCACAGGTTGTCGTTTTTCCACTTCCCTGAAGTCCACACATCATAATGACGGTGATACCAGTCGGTCGGAATTCGAAACCCGGTTCGACAGGCCCCATCAGATTGATTAATTCCTGATGGACAATTCCAATTATCTGCTCATCAGGTCGAAGAGACTTGAGAACTTTTTCACCGACGGCCTGCTCGGTAACCCGCTCGATGAAACTCGTTGCGATTTCATAATTAACATCGGCTTCCAGCAACGCCTGCCGTACTTCGCGCAGACCATCCTTGATATTACCCTCGGTGAGCTTCCCACCACGGGCAAGACCGCTGAGTGCACCTTGCAGACTGGATGTTAATCCTTCAAACACTTGTGATACCCAAATCGCTGTAAACGAAAAAACGATGTATTAAACCAATAGAAATATATTGGGAACACTGTCTCAAATCACGTCAAACAATGCAAAAATGAGCGCAAAACGCGTACGCAAACCTGGAACATACAGGATGTTAGGGCAATATGCCCAGACTTCCGTCGGTGCCGGAATTCGCAAAGTTGTGATGAGACAATAACTTGCATCAAGCGGTGGAGTTTAAAAGCTGGCTGAACAATATACAACGGCTCCAGTACTACTTTTTAAAATTCTTGCCCCTTTTGCTCATCGATATTCCTACAATGTTATACAACTTGACTGAAATCTTCGCCGTAATATTCATCATTCAGACTTTCGGTGCCGGCGGATTTTATCAGTTAAAGGGAATGCATTCAGTAAATGACTTTGATTTTTGGTTTTGTCATGCTCTGAAACCTTATATTCAAGGCTCAAATTGTGTATGTTCCTTGGTCCCGATTTCCTATTCTCAAAGACAAACTGCCCCCATGTATACCTGAACCCCGCTGGCAATCTACGTGTCAGAGCGGATAATCTTGATACACCTGAAACAAATGACGAACGACAGTATTTCACGATCTATTTTTAATAATTCGAGTTGGAACGAAATAAAGAAAAGATGAGTAGCACAAAAAATCTGTTCGATAAAGTCTGGGATTTACACTCCGTCAAAACCCTTGATTCCGGTCAGGATCAACTGTTAATTGGTTTACACCTGATTCACGAGGTCACCAGCCCGCAAGCGTTTGAAATGTTGCGTGAGCGGGATCTGAAAGTAATGTTCCCCGAACGCACAATTGCGACCGTAGATCATATTGTTCCCACATTAAACCAGACACGTCCTTTTGCAGACAATCTTGCGGAACAGATGATGTCCGCCATTGAAAAAAGCTGTCGCGAATTTGGAATCACACTGCTCGACGTCAATGACAGCCGTCAGGGAATCGTGCATGTCGTCGGACCGGAACAGGGTCTGACACAACCCGGAATGACGATTGTTTGTGGAGACAGCCATACCAGTACTCATGGCGCCTTTGGTTCGATTGCACTCGGAATTGGTACAAGTCAGGTCGCCCATGTGCTGGCAACACAGACAATGGCATTAGGACGCCCAAAAGTAAGACAAATTCTGATCAATGGTGAATTGGGCCCTGGCGTAACAGCGAAAGATGTCACGCTGTATATCATCCAGAAACTCGGAGTTCAGGGAGGCGTCGGCTATGCATATGAGTATGCCGGTGAAGTCTTCGATCGCATGTCGATGGAAGAACGGATGACTGTCTGTAATATGAGTATCGAGGGCGGTGCCCGCTGCGGTTATATCAATCCCGACCAGACAACCATTGATTACTTAAAAGGCCGCCCCTGCTCTCCTCAGGGAGACGCATTTGAAAAAGCTGCACAATGGTGGCTCGAACTGGCTTCCGGCCCCGATGCGAAATTTGATGATGTGGTTGAATTCGATGCCGCAGATATTGAACCAACCGTCACTTGGGGAATCACACCCGCACAATCAGTGGGAGTCTCCGAGAATCTAGCTCCCATTAGCAGTTACCCGGAAGAGGAACAGACACTGATTAAAGAAGCGTTTCGCTACATGGAACTTGAAGAAAATCAGCCAATCAAGGGTCAGAAAATCGATGTCGCCTTTATCGGTTCCTGTACGAATTCACGTATCTCAGACCTCAGAGAAGCCGCCAAAGTCGCTGAAGGACGTCATGTATCTGAACATGTACGTGCTCTGGTTGTTCCCGGATCCCAACTCGTTCGCAAGCAGGCCATTGAAGAGGGCCTCGACAAAATTTTCATCGACGCAGGCTTTGAATGGAGAGAAGCCGGCTGTTCAATGTGCCTGGCAATGAACCCGGACAAACTGGTTGGAAACGAACTCTGTGCATCCTCCAGCAACCGTAATTTTAAAGGCAGACAGGGCAGCCCAACTGGACGTACTTTGCTCATGAGCCCGACGATGGTCGCAGCCGCTGCCATCAATGGCTGTGTGACCGACGTTCGAGAAATGTTATCACCTGCCACCGTTTAATTTGACCGTTTAATTTGCTCAAAAAATACATTCGACCCAATTTAGAGATAATAAAGTCAAAACAATGAATCAGATTGAAAGCATCACCGGAACTTGTATCCCGCTCTTACTGGACGACATCGACACCGATCGTATTATACCCGCACGTTATTTGCGTTGTGTGACCTTTGAAGGTCTGGGAGAACACGCTTTCGAAGATGATCGCAAGCAGGACCCGGAACATCCCTTTGATAAACCACAATTTCAGAATGCCTCAATACTGCTTGGCGGACGAAATTTCGGCTGCGGTTCATCCCGCGAGCATGCGCCCCAATCGCTGATTCGCTGGGGAATCAAGGCCATCATCGCAGAATCCTTTGCAGAAATCTTTTTTGGTAACTGTACCGGCCTGGGAGTTCCCGCGGTTTGTGCCAGCCGTGACACACTGGAAGCCCTCGATCAGACCATTCATAATCAGCCGGAACAGGAACTCACCGTTGACCTGTTAACGATGAAAATCAAATGCGGCGATCAACAGTTTGATTGTACTTTACCGGATAATGCCCGGGCTGCTCTGACATCAGGCACTTATGACTTTTTGGCGCAATTACTGCAAAGCGAATCAGAAATCAAAGAACAGGCTGCAGGTGTGCCTTACTTCTCATCCTTCGCCTGATCCAAACATACCGGCTAGGGAGTGTTCATGTAATCGTTTTGAGGATCATTCTCAGGAAAGTCACCTTTAACGAGATCGGTATTAACCGCGACTAATGCCTTGCGGCTGATCTTGTTTTTGATCATTAGCCGAATGGCGTTAGCCACGGTTCCTCCCAAGTTGCAAAGAACTATTGAAAATAAGAAACACTAACTGGCTGCATCCACCTTCTGAGTCTGCGCGAAGAAATGCATTGACGCACTCTACGTCTTGCAGACTCGACTAATGTGTTTTTATGGCCGTGCTCTTATGGCGAACGTGCTTCTATGTCTGAAAAAAATACGAACAGTAATCGTCGTGAATTTCTGACGGGACGCGTCTTAAAAAATGCGATCGAACAGACCGGAGAGAATCTAGCTGATTACCTCAGCGAAGCAACAGAAGAATTTGCCGCGCCTGCAGGTGGTGCTACCGTTCGCTTGAGTACACACGCAATGGCAACGGAATTTGCCGTGGTGATGAATCCCGGCCCGAGCCAACAGATGACCCACGCTTCTGATGCCCTGGATCTGCTTCACAATCTGGAGCAGTTGATGACGGTTTACCGAACAGACAGCGCGATGTCGCTTGTGAACACCCAGGCTGCCGAATGTCCTGTTGCCGTCGATTCACAATTGTTTGATATTCTTGATTTAGCGCGCCAAATCTGTCTGGAAACGGAAGGTGGCTTCGATCCCTCTGCCGGTCCACTGATCGCGCTCTGGCGGGAGTGCAGACAACAGGGACGCATCCCCTCGCAGCAGGAAATTGATGTTTGTCTTACCCATACGGGCATTGGGCATTTTCAATTTGACCCGGATGCAAAAACCATTCAATACCGAACATCTGAAAATGAATTAAATCTGGGAGGCATCGGTAAAGGCTATGCACTCGATGTGGCAGGAGAGTTTTTAACTGAACAGGAGTTAGAAAGCTGGCTGTTTTATGGCGGTTTCAGCAGTATTCTTGCCAAAGGTACTCACAATCAACTTCCGGGCTGGCCTATAGGCATCAAAAACCCACTCTTTACGAGTCAGCGTTTAGGAACGATTCTGCTGCAGAACAATGCCCTTTCAACCAGTGGATCTTCAGTACAGCATTTTCGTCATAACGGAAAACGATACGGCCATATTCTGGATCCTCGCACGGGGTGGCCTGTTGCGGAACTCCTGTCTGTAACGGTTATTGCTCCGACGGCGGCTTTGGCAGATGCACTTTCGACCGCTTTTTATGTAATCGGGATCGAAAAAGCCCTGGAGTATTGCGATAATCACACCGAAGTCGGTACGATTTTAATTCCAGCACCCACCCAAGGCCGAAAACTCTCGCCGGTAATTCGCGGAATTCCAAATGAGTTTCTGTTCCTGGATCGCGACCAATTGTTGTCACAATGATTTATCGCTATAAAGGAATATACTGACCACAGGCTCATTCCTGGTAAGAAATCCCGATCACTTCCATGAAGTGTTCACGCCGATTGGCGGGCTTTCTCTACCGTTTGAGC
>NZ_CALEMX010000045.1 GCF_937910335.1 uncultured Gimesia sp.
GGCGACAAAATTTCCGTCACATTCGCGGGCATCAATGAAAGCGGAGATTGTTTTTGTTCTTCAATTTCGTTTTTGGAAATCGGAAATTCTTTTCCCTTATTATCGACAAAAATCAGAACGGCCCCCTCTTCCCGTCGCTTCAACCCTGATAAAATACGACCGGCATCGGTAACGATGGTCGTTGTTCGAAAATTGATATCGACTGCGCGATTCGGATCAAGTATGTCTTCCAGCAACCGTTCCAGTCCCCGATTGCCAACTCCGTCCAGTTGTGGACCGACAACCGCGCCCTTGCCGGTCAGCTGATGGCAGATCGCACAGTTCTTCTCGAACACCGCCCGACCATTCTCCAGAGACAGCTTGAAAGACTCATGAGATTTCAAATGGGCAGCAATACTCTCCTGTGTCTTTTTTTCACGTGGCGGCAATACGCTGACTATTTTTTGCACACGCGTTTTCAGTTTTTCATTAGTTGATTGCTGTATCTGGTTTTGAATCGCCGGTTCTGTCAATAGTTGAGGAGACACAAGGCCTTTCTCAATGTAAGTTACCAGTTGAGTGAGCCCCTCAGGTTGCCGGGAAATTGCTGCTGCCAACTGTGTCTGTAAACGAAAGGGATAAGTTTTAAAGGCACGCTGAAACAGTACATCTATTTGATCCTGCCTCTGATCAATGACCGCCTGAATCACATCACGTTGAAACGTATCTGTCACAGGAAATTGACTGACTGCTAAGGGAAACAAAGGTCGAAATTTGTTGGTATTATCGACAGTGATCACAGCCAGCGCCAGCGCATTCACCAAACCGTGATCGAGACGATCCGATGCAAATAACGCGACCAACTCATCTCGGGCAGAATGAATGTGAAACTGCTGAACCAGTAACGCAGCCGCCGCTATGCGGCTGATTTGTTGTTGTAGACTTTTACGGGGTACAGAAATGACGGTCGGTTGAAATCGCCCGACGGCCAACCAGGCAAACGCTTTACCCTGATCACCGTCGACAATTTCCAGATAGCCCTGCTCTCCCGCTGACGCTTTTAACTCCCAGCTTACCTTTTGAGCCCGGTCATTGCGTGGTGCAGAGACACGTTTGAGAACACTGTGATCTTTGGTGTGTCTTAATTGCACAAAGTTCAGACCATGATCCGGTTTATCAGGAAAACCGACATGCCCTGCCACATAAAACTCCAACATCGCTGGAATCGTAAAATCCTGAGAAATGAGACGACCAGTGGATCGCTCCCCTGCAGGCAAACTACTAAAAAACGGAGACATCAAATCGCCATCAACTGACGCCCTCTGCTGCACTCTCCAGGGATTTGAAGCCTCCCCGTCACTCAACGGTAAATTCACCCATTGGAGCGGTTGTCTGGAAATAACCACTAATAATTTATGTGTGAGATCGTTCGCCCATTCTTTGAGAGCGGCATCAAAGACCAAACCTTTTTGCTGGTATCCTTGCAGAACGGCCTTGATAATTTCGACTTGAAGGTCCAGATCACTGACTAACTTCGTGCGGACCAACTGAATGATCTGTGGCAATTTTTCTGCGGGTAAATAACGCACGATATGTCTTAAATATTCAGGGAGCGCTCTTTCATCGACACGCTCTGATTTCAGGTATTGAATTAAATACAGCGCCGCCTGTTGAGTGGGCACAGCCAGTGAGAGCTTTGCCAATTCACTCCGCTGTATTGGATTCAAAGCCTTCCAGTCCAATTGTTTTAACACCAGTGGGTCACGAATCTGTAGCATCAAAGCTCGACGTACGACATACTCCAAATGATGGTCTTCCACTGGAACGGACTTTAGCAAAGCAAATAAAGGCTTTAAATTTTCCCGATTCGGATGCAAACCTAGTGCTTCTGACGCCGCCCGTTTCACAAAGGCGTTCTCATCTTGCAGTGCATTAACCACCTGCTGTCGATTCTGTTCGTCCCATGGCTTTTGTTCCGCGAGAATTTTCGCCGAATGAATCCGTACCAGTTCTGAAGAACTCGACAGGCCCTGCGATATCAAATCATCAGTCAGCGCATTCAGCCGAAATAAGACCCAGAGTGCATGCACGACAATTGTGGGTTGTTTCGCGTTGATGACTGCTTGTTGTAGAGGACCAGCAACATCCAGGCTCCGTTGATCGGAAAGATAATCCGTAATTAACATACGCCTCGTCAAATTCGGAGAACCAAGTAACTCAATCAATTCAGGCAGTCTTAGTTTAGAATAATCAACGTGTTTATGGTCTTTTCCTTTTCGAACAATCCGCCAGATGCGTCCTCGAAAACGATCTCGTCCCGGATGATCGAGGGGAACCTCATAGTGACCGATAATTTTATTGTAGAAGTCAGCGATATAAAGTGCGCCATCCGGCCCGAGCTGGATATCAACGGGGCGAAACCAGGAATCAGAGCTCGAGAGAAAATCGGGCTCTTCTTTGGCAACGATCGTGGAACCGTGATACACGGGTGAATTTCGATTCACGCGGCTGGTCATCACATTGCCACTGAAGAAATTGCCTCGATACTCGGTTGGAAATTGATCTCCCGAAATAATTTCCACACCGGCTATCGCCGTTGACCCATGCAGATGTTCCATCATCGGTTTGACAAACCCTAAACCATCGTGAGGTTTGCCAAAACTGGGATAGAAGCCCCCTCGTAATAATTGATAAATGGGTTTGGAATGACAGTCCGCGGTAAACAGATTCCCCATTTCGTCAAACGACGAACCAAAAGGGTTCACTTGCCCATGCGTAAATTGTTCAATACGTGACCCATCAAGGCGCATGCGATACGTGTTCCCCGAATGCATCTCGATCTTCTGCCCATCACTGCCACTGACACTGGTCTGATTATTAAACCCGTGGTTCGCATACAGCCAACCATCGAAGCCACGACGAAACGAATTATTCATGCCATGCGTATCACGTTCGAAACCCATCGGCCCAAACAGCTTTGTGACTTTATCTGATTTATCATCTCCATCGGTATCTTCATAATACGCGATATCGGGAATGCTGAATGCGATTACCCCGTTCTTGTAAGGATACAGGCCAATCGGAATATTCAGCCCTTCCACAAATGTCGTGATCTTATCAGCCCGCCCATCACCGTTCGTATCTTCCAGAATTTTGATCGCGTCATTTCCCTTTTTCCCTTTTTTAACGGGATGGGGATACTCGGAAGATTCGGTGATCCAAAGTCGGCCTCTGATATCAAAGGCCATATTTAATGGTTTTTGAATATCGGGCTCGGCTGCTACCAGTTGAATTTCAAATTCGGGAGGCAAGGTGAATGTTTTGAGCGCATCCTGTGGAGAGAGTGGCTCTGTGGGACGAATCACACTTCGAAATGGATCACTCGTTTTTTGTGCGGTCAGCGAACCTGGAATTCCTAAACAGAAAACCATAACCAATATCAACCGGTAGGCTATACAATGCTCGTTTTGTTTCATCAATGCTTTACCTGTGAATCTAAGGCATATAAAAACCCGCCTGCTGTACTCACTTGTGTGAAACAGAAGACGGGTTCAATCGTAAAGGATCAATTAAGAAGAATCAATCAGAAGCTAATCAAGTTCTTTGATATAAATATTTCGGAACTGCATCAGGCTACTGGCAGGACTGAATGTCCCATCCTTCCGTTTTCCGCCATGATGCTGAAAGGCAATGGGTCCTTTCTCTGGTACTTCGGGCAGTTGCGCATTTTCAAGTACCATCTTATTGTTCATAATCACAGTCAAACGATCTTTGACCATAATAATAATGCACTTATTCCACTCGCCCACAAGTTTGTCGGCATTCACTTTCGGTGTTACACCGGCTCGGACTTCGGGAGACACTTTTTGATCGCGACGGTATGAGTAAACTTCGCCGGAACCGAGGGGCCAGCACCAGATATTAACTTGTGCTTTTGGTGTGCCACGCAGATAAATTCCCGAATCAGCATTCGGAAGTTCAACGGTAATCACGTTGCCGTTCGCGTCTTTCAGTTCCGAACCATCGGCCAAAACGATGGGCACCTTGTATAAACCCGTTGTTTGCTTGATACGCCATTCAAGGCTCATTATGAAGTCGCCATACTCTTTTTCTGTCCAGAGATGTTTCTCTCCCTTGGCTTCACTTTGGGCATCGTAGTCAATCACGCCATCGACAACTTTCCAATGACCATTGTCCCCTTCCGGTACAACCCAACCGGTAAAATCTTTCCCGTTAAACAGTGAGGTGTAACCAGGGTGCAACGCATCCTCGGATGATTCACTGACAATGGCACCATCGCCTACCGCACCAGCTCTCTGCAGACTTTTCTTTTGTCCAAAAGCATTAGTCCCATCTAGTACGGGTAACACTGCAACTACACACAGACTCAATAAAATTTTCTTAAACCGATTATTCATGATTTGCCTTTTTTAAAGATGGTTTACCAATGCAGATTGAACGGGGACTCTGCAGTGAATTTGTTCTGAATTCATCCTACAGGAACAGTGTTCACCTTCCCAGCCAAATACGAAACTTTGTTAAGAGAAATAACGGTGTCTCTTTGTGGTACTCTTGGATTTCAAGTCGAATAGAAATTGCTTTCTCACCCTTCCTTTATTAACTTAAGATCATGAAATTGTGTCAATTAGTTCCACTCAGTTCATCAAGTTTTGAGAGATTCCATTCAATGCTCGAACTTTTTCCTCACTCTTTATCAAAACAATCAACATACATCATCTTCTTTGTTGTTATGGGACTGCAATCTAATTCGACACTGCTGGCAGATGACTCAAAAATAAATGCACACGAACAATTTTTCCTGGAGAAGATTCGGCCTCTCCTCGAAAAAAAATGCCTGGGATGTCATGGCAAAACGCCAGACGACATTAAAGGCGAATATATCATGCTCACCCGCGAATCCTTAATCAAAGGGGGAGAGTCCGGCGAGCCAGCCGTGATCGTTGGTAAACCCGAACAAAGTCCATTCTGGAAATCAGTCACCTGGAAAGATGCTGATATCCAGATGCCTCCTCAAGAACGCAACCGTTTGAATGAAACGGAAATCGCCAATTTGAAACAGTGGATTACTGAAGGCGCAATCTGGTCTGAAAAGAAACTCACTTCCCCTGCTTTAAGGAGCACAATTTCAAAAACAGAAACCGCAATGTCTACTTCAGGGGGACAGAGTCCAACCTGGACCGGACGCACTTATAAACCGGAAGATGTCTGGGCCTACCAGCCCATTCGCAGACCACCTGTCCCCTGGAAATCACTCTCTTCCAGACAATCTGGTCAACGGCATCCGATCGACGCCTTCATTCAACAGAAGCTCAAACAGAAAAAAATCAGCTCTTCAAAACCCGCTAAACGGAAAATTTTTCTGCGGCGCGCCTCATATGATCTCACTGGACTTCCACCAACTTCGAAAGAGGTCAGCGCGTTTGAAAAAACAGATGCGAAACAAGAATGGTCACAACAAATTAAACGCATGTTAAAAAGTCCGCAATACGGCGAGCAGATGGCACAGATGTGGATCGACATTGTACGCTATGCCGACACCAGCGGCTTTGCGAACGACTATGAACGCCCCAACGCCTGGCGCTATCGTGATTACCTCGTGCGTAGCTTCAATGCAGACAAACCATACGATCGATTCATTCTGGAACAACTGGCGGGCGATGAACTGGATCCAGAAAATCCCGAGCTGGTGATTGCCACTGGATTTCTCCGCAGCGGCCCCTGGGAACATACGGGAATGAGTGTAGCTGCAATAACTCGGCAACTGTTTCTGGATGACATCACACAAAGTGTAGGCGTCAGTTTCCTCGCACACAGCTTCCGATGTGCCAAATGCCACGATCATAAATTCGACCCGGTCCCTACACGAGATTACTACCGTATTCAAGCGGTCTTTGCTCCGGTGCAATTTGCCGACCGCAAGGTTGCATACCAGCCCTTTGAAAACATTTCGGGCTTTAAGAATATGAAAATGCGCACCGAAAAGTTAATCCAGGAAACACGCAGCGCCCAACAAGTATTGTCACAGAAATCAAAAGCAGCGATTAATAAATGGTTGAAAGAGAATCATTACAAAAACCTGAATGAAGTTCCTAAAGACAAACGACCTCCTTCCAGGTGGTTTGGCTTATCAGAACTCGAGCGAAGCCTGCTCAAAATCAATAACAAACGCATCGCCTACTTCGAAAGGGAACTCAAACGTTACGAACCTTACGCCTTTAGTGTATACAATGGCCCTCCCAACAATTATCAGTCCACAAAAACGGTCAACTTATTACCTGCCCCTAAAAAACAACAAGGCGAAGCACAGCAGATCTTTATTCTCGCGGGAGGCGCAGTAACAGCCCCTACGGAACAAGTCACGCCGGGAGTGCTAAGCGCTGTCGCTGGCTCCAACAATATTCAGGAACCCACAGCCTGGAACACGATCCCTCAATCACGAGAAGGCCGACGTCTGGCATTCGCGCGCTGGGTTGCCAGTTCGAATAATACCTTGACTGCACGGGTCATTGTGAATCGTATCTGGCAAATGCATTTTGGCTCGGGTTTGGTTGCGACGCCCAATAACTTTGGTCAGAAAGGTGAAAAACCCTCGCACCCGGAACTTCTGGACTGGCTGGCGACCTGGTTCATGGATCATGGCTGGTCAATCAAAAAACTACACCACCTCATCATGACTTCAAACACTTATCAGCAAAGTAGTCACCCGCTGAATCAGGAACTGGTCCAGAATCAAGACCCCAGTAATCGGCTGCTCTCACATTTTCCCACACGTAGAATGACAGCCGAGCAAATTCGGGATTCGCTGTTGTTTATTACTCATGAACTGAATCCGGAAATGGGAGGCCCCGGCGTCTTCCCGGAAATCAACTGGGAAGTCGCACTACAGCCGCGGCACATTATGGGCTCTGTGGCTCCCGCCTATCAACCAATGCCCCTTCCTGAGCAACGTAATCGACGAACACTGTATGCTTTTCGATATCGCACTCTGTCTGACCCCATGCTCGAGGTCTTTAATCGACCAGACAGTGAAATTTCATGTGAGCGGCGAGATGAAACAACGGTTACACCACAGGCGTTTGCTCTGTTCAACGGACAATTCACACATGACCGTGCCCTTGCTTTGGCCCATAAAATCAAACAGGAAACGACATCAAAGACCGCCGCCATTGATCAGGTCTTTCAACAGATTGTCTTAAGGACGCCCGAACCCAATGAACGAAAATGGGCTCTCGAACATGTCAATGAAATGCAGCTTACGCATCAATCAAAGCCTCCTCATAAAATATCTCTACCAGGTGAAGTAAAACGGGAAATGATTGAAGAATTAACGGGAAAATTATTTTCCTGGACCGAGAAACTTAACCTTACTGAAAACTATGTACAAGACTTGAAACCCTGGAACGTCGATGCAGAAACCCGCGCCCTGGCCGAGCTGTGTCTTGTTTTGATGAATTCCAACGAATTTATTTACTTGCGATAAGAATCATATGAACCGATTACAACGACGCGATTTTCTGTATGGAATGAGTGCCAGTCTGGGCACAGTTGCGCTGAACGCTCTGCTTCAGGCAGAAGAGAAACCAGCACCAAAACCCAACCCCCTGAAATCAGGAAAACCTCTCGCACCGCGCGACCCGCATTTTAAACCGCGCGCGAAAGCCTGCATCTTCCTGTTTATGGAGGGGGGACCAAGTCATATTGATACGTTTGACCCTAAACCGGAACTGGATAAACTGCACCTGAAAGAATTCGTACGCAAAGATAATCAGGTTTCCGCCATGGCCAGCGGTAAACGGTATTACATCAAAAGTCCCTTCAAACACAAACAGGCAGGCGAGTCGGGTATTTCACTCTGCGAACACTTTTCACAGCTCTCCGGAATCGCTGACGAATTATGCGTGTATCACGGACTGCAGGCAGAATCGATCAATCATCCCACCGCCTGCTATCACATGAATACAGGAAATCGCTTTGGGGGTGACCCGGCAATTGGCTCCTGGATGACCTATGGTCTGGGAACAGAAAATGAAAACCTCCCGGCGTTTGTTGTCCTGCCCGAAGTTGCCTACCCGCAGGGGGGTTCTGCCAACTGGTCGAATGGTTTTCTCCCCGCTTATTTTCAGGGAACCGCCTTACGTTCCAAGGGTTCGCCGATTCTTGATTTGAATCCCCCCGCTCAAGTAACGCGAGAATCACAACGCAAAAACCTGGATCTGTTGGCAAAGTTGAATCAGGCGGACATGCAACGGCATCCCCATGAAGAACTGCTGGCAGCGCGCATGGAATCGTATGAACTCGCCTTCCGCATGCAGTCACAAGTACCCGATCTCATCAACCTCGATAAGGAAACGAAACAGACTCAGGAAATGTATGGCCTCGGACAAACGGAAACCGATAGTTTTGGTCGCCGCTGTCTTCTGGCAAGAAAACTGGTTGAGGAAGGCGTCCGTTTCGTTCAGATCTATGCCGCAGGTTGGGACTCGCACGATTATCTCGACCGCTCTCACAAAGCGCGGATCGAGGCTGTCGACAAACCCATCGCCGCACTCTTGAAAGACCTGAAAGCCAGAGGCCTATTGGATGAAACGCTGGTCGTCTGGGCGGGTGAATTCGGACGATCTCCCGACAATGGCATTCGCAGTGGCAGACAGGCCGCCGGACGCGATCATAACGCCAAAGGAATGGCAATGTGGATGGCAGGCGGAGGCGTCAAAGCGGGCCACCGAGTCGGTGCGACTGATGAAATCGGAGACCACGCCGTCGAAGTGGTTAACCCCATCAGAAACCTGCATGTCACTCTCGAACATATCATGGGACTGGATGACAATCAGTTAACTTATTTCCATGAAGGCCGCTTTAAAGTTCTCAGTCAAACAGGCGGCGCAGTGATCAAGGAACTCCTGGGGTAAAGAAACTAAATGAGCGATTTCACCATCCGCAAATGAGGAATCGAAATCGAGACAAATTCCTCACCCTCTTTTGTATAACCCAGCTTTTCATAAAAACCGACAGCAGTAACACGCGCATCCAGTTCAAGAAGCGCAACCCCCCGCTGTTGGAAATCCAATTCCATGTTCTGTAATAGTGCTCTGCCAGTACCCTGACCCTGATATTGAGGAGCAACCGTCATTTGACGAATTTTCATTTTGATTTCGGAAACGGGAATCGCCAGCGCACAGGCAATGACCCGGCTTGATGCAATCATTCCGTAATGCAGATATTCAGTTTCTGCTGTTAAATCTTCCGTCATCAAATCCAGGCCAAGGGGTTTGCGCAATGTTTCATTTCGAAGCTGACAGGCTTGGAAATACCAGTCCGATTGATAGGGGATCAATTCAAATTGCATGGCGTGCCTTTAACAAATAGTTAGCGATGTGTTAGACACACGGGGGCGGTCACTGTTACGATAACATGACATCATTTGAATATTAAATAATATGCGTCATCAAGTTAAGCCGGATCGGAAAATCATCTTCATTATCGGAAGTAGAAAACGAGCATGTCATTAAATCAGTCAGAAACACCTGATAACGAACAAATCCATAAGGATCACGACATCAATGAGACCCCATTCTTTGACCGTCGTCAATTCCTGAGTCTGGCAGCCACCATCGCCGCATGCGTTCCTGAAATCTGCCTGGCAGACAACAAAAACAATACACAAAAGCAACAGCCTATTGAACAAACTAACCTGTTGCCCAATTCACTGGCACCCGCGGTACAGTTCCAGGCCTCTCCCATCGGATCGGCCGCGTATGTCGAATCTCTGGCATCTGACAGTACATCGAATGTCTCTCGAAAACAGAACAATCGAATCGAACCCTGGAAAGGGGTTGTCCCCGATTCGCATGCAGAAATCGCGTTTTTACCTGTTCATCGATTGGCGGCGCTGATTCAATCTCGTAAGTTATCTCCGGTTACTTTGACCGAAATTTATCTCGAGCGATTAAAACGACTTGATCCTCAACTTCTCTGTGCTGTCACAATCATGGAGGAGTCTGCAATACGCGCTGCAAAACAAGCAGAGAAGGAAATCAACGCAGGCCAGTACCGCGGACCATTACATGGCATTCCCTGGGGCGTCAAAGATCTCTTTTCAACACGGAATATAGCGACAACATGGGGCGCCAAGCCATTTGAAAACCGGGTCATCGATGAAGATGCAGAAATTGTTGTTCGGTTACAAAAGGCAGGCGCCATTCTCATCGCCAAGCTGGCGACAGGCACGTTCGCACAAGGTGATGACTGGTATCGCGGTCGCACGCGTAATCCGTGGAATATCGAAGAGGGTTCAAGTGGTTCATCAGCGGGCCCCGGATCGGCAACCGCAGCGGGCTGCGTGGCGTTTGCCATTGGTACAGAAACACAAGGATCCATAGTCTCTCCCACAAAACGTTGCGGCATTAGCGCCTTGAGACCCACCTTCGGTCGCGTCAGCCGACATGGATGTATGACCCTCAGTTGGACGATGGATAAAGTAGGGCCGATGTGCCGCACTATTGAAGATTGTGCACTCGTCTTCAACGCCATTCATGGAGCCGACGGAAAAGATCCATCCACACTGACTGCCCCCTTCCGCTTTCAGCGTTCACTCGATCTGTCAAACATAAAAATTGGCTATAGTGAAGACATTGATGAACCGTTTCTAAAGACACTCCGCGATCTCGGAGCGAAGCCGACACCTATGCCCGTTCCCCCCAGTTATCATGAAATTAAGCATATTTTAATCGTCGAATCAGCAGTGGCATTCGATGATTTCATTAGCCAGAACCTGGATGAGCAGCTGGTGGAGAAAGTACGAGTAAAGAATTTTCGCCCCGCGCGTCATATAACTGCTCTCGACTATCTTAACGCCCAAAGACGTCGCTTTGCTTTGATGAAAGAGATGGCGGCTTATTTTGAAAATATTGATCTCTACATCACCCATTCAGGCGACGTCAGATTAACAAATCTGACAGGAAATCCCGCTGCCGTCTTCCCTTACAAGTTCGATGCGGAACAACCTGAATGCATCACACTGATTGGTAATCTGTTCGCCGACGACACTATTCTCTCTGTCGCACACGCCTATCAGAAAGCCACACACTGGCATGAGGAACACCCCCCACTCGCCTGATAACTAATCAGAGGGTGGATACTCAGACGCTTCTTTTTTTAGAATCATCCGGGCCGCCTGCACATGATGTAAGACTCGCCAGAGATGAAAGCTGGTTCTGATTAACCAGCGATAGGCATCCAACTGCCTCAATAAAGTATCAAAATCAGTACCTGCTTTGGTCGCTGACTCAGTCAGCTGTCGGCGGGTTGATTTCTGATCTTTCTCCAATTGTAGCCAGAACACTTCTAAGGGCCGTTCATCGAATTCTTTCGAATGATCGTGTAGAGAAGCTTCGGTTTGTTGAATCAAACAGATCAATTGCTTGACCAGATCATTGAGTTGTACCACTTTGTGAGTCACAGCCAGGCGCTCCGCTTCCTTACAGCGTCGTGTTAAACGCTGTATATGATCGAGAGCCAAAACGACTTCCTGATAACAGCGCAGCGTCTCTGTATCCGATTCCGAGACATTAATCCGACTCAAATATTGGGCCGTGGTTTTCAGAGTATCCTGATATGACTCTAAATCTTCCTCAATCTGCTCGCGATGCTTCTCTGATGTAAACATTGCATGTATTAACTGTAGAATATTTTGAAACACATCAACTAATGTGGATCGAGACGCCTCAATTGCCACGTTGGGGTTCTGAATGAAAGACTCTTCCAGACGTTCCGCCTGATCATTGACCGCATCGGGAATCATGCGGGTGATCAATCGGGAAAACTGGTTAAGGAAAGGAACTAAAATCACAATCCCCAGGAAATTAAACAGGCTGTGAAATGCGACCAGCGCGACCTCTGGAGATTGATCACCTGCAGGATTCCAATAATGATTCCAGCTCCAGATGTAAACAGGTAGTATAAAATAGGCGACGACGGCAGTCACGATGTTATAAAACACGTGTGCCATGCCCGTTCTTCTTGCCGCGACAGAACCTCCCAGCGTTGCCATTAACGCGGTGAATGTAGTTCCGACATCAAAGCCAATCACCATCGCCGATGCTTGCGCGAGTGAAATCGTTCCGGTATGAACGGCGGTCAACGCCATCGCCACGCCGGCACTGGAAGACTGGGTTACTAAAGTAATTCCCACGCCGATAAAAACCAGCAACAATCGCCCTAACCAGGTATCAGGAGGAAATGATTGTGGCGTCACAACATCGGCAAATCCGGACATTCCACCTTGAAGACTGTCAATTCCGACAAAGATCAGACCAAATCCAGCCAGGGCAAAACCAGCTGCCGCTACGCGTTTCCTGCCAAATAAATTTAAAAGAATTCCGATCAGGATCAGGGGAAACGCAATTTGACCCAGTTTGAATTGAAAACCAAATAAAACCACAATCCAACCGGTAATGGTGGTTCCCAGATTCGCTCCAAACACGATTCCCAGCGACTCTGATAACGTCAGCAGGCCTGCTCCTGCAAAACCAACGGCGGTGACTGTTGTGGCGCTCGATGATTGTAGAATCGCAGTGACAATAGCACCGGTACTGATTCCAGATAGCAAACTCTTGGTAAATCGGGCAATCATGCGTCGAATGGAATCGCCGGCAAGCTCTTTCAGGCCACGCGTCATAATGACCATGCCTAATAAGAACAGGCCCAGGCCGCCTAACGTACTAATGATCCCAGAATCCATAATTCCCGAATATGTTTCATCCCTATCAGAATAACAGGCCTCGAATAGCGCGACAGCAAACTATCTCCATTCTACCATAAAGTAAAACGGGATTGATACTGTTTGATAAGGAGATTGATTTACCAGGCGGTCCAGCCGCCATCCACCAGAATATTTTGACCCGTCACATAACTGCTGGCTTCACTGGCCAGAAATACAACCGCCCCCTTCATTTCGGCAGGCGTTCCCATGCGCCCCATCGGACTATGTGTTTTCAGTCGTTCGACCATTGCTACAGGTGCAGCATCAGAAGGAAAAGGACCAGGGCTCAAACAATTGACCCGCACATGATCCTTTGCCCAATATACGCTGAGGTGACGCGTCTGATGAATGATCCCACCTTTCATCGTATGATAGGCGACAGGACTTGCATTACAGATGTCCTCGTATGCTTCGGGATAAGATCCCACAACACCATACATCGAACCAATCATGATCACACAACCGGGGGCCTGCCGCGCGACGACATGATCACGTAATTTCCTTGCTAACAAAAAATAGCCAGTCGCGTTTTTTAGGTGACGTGAAAAGTCATCGCCGTTGACTTCTTTCCAATCGACTCCCAATGGATCATTTCCATTATTCACCAGCACATCGATCTGACCCGCTGCGTTAACAGCAGACTCGAAGCCCGATTCAATCGAGGCCTCTTCCATATGATCCAGCTCCACTCCCAAATGACCAACCTGATGAGGGTCCGGCATTTGAAGGGCCGTCTCTTGTGCCCGACCTTGATCACGACTGCTCACAACCAGTCGTGCGCCAGCTTCGGCCAGACCTCGGGCCATGGCACCTCCCAGATAACCACTGGCACCGGATATTAATACCGTTTTTCCTGTGAGATCAAACAATTGTTGTATTGTTGGTTCGTCTGTCTGTTTCATAACCACTTCTGCCAGTTCATTTCAGGAGGAAAGATAATCTGTCGTTTCGATCCAGGATCGTTGATCAACCGAATTCAGGATGGACAGGTTCACCGCCAATGTCTGCGCCCCATCTGCAAGAGAACATAAAGGAGGACACAAGCCTTCCAGATAATCCAGGAACGCGCTCGCCTGTTTTTGGAACAGCGTATCCCTTTCCAGGGTTTCCTGATATCCCACCTGCCATTCGGTTTCAGGCTTTGTAATCCAGCGATACCAGCTTTTTTGAAATTCAAACCGTAACATGCCCCGCTCGCAAATCACGGTAATCATCGACTCATTAGCAGCCTGATGCTGGTTCAGACTGAAGTTCCCCAACACATTCCCCTGCCGTGTAATGACATGCACGGTATCTTCCACATCAACACCTTCCAGCACCTGATGCGAAAAATCAGCAACCAATGCATTCACAGGCCCGAGGAGATACTCGCCGGCATTCATCGAATGCGTTAACGCATCTTGAACAGCGCCCCCTCCCGTCTCCCGTGAGTTGTAATATATGTCTCGATAAGCGGGTCGGTACGTAGGAAAGTGTTGTCCCGAAATCACAACCAGTTGCACCGGTTTTCCAAATTTCCCTGACTCAAGGGCTTCTTTCATCGCAGTCAACGCCGGAT
The DNA here is from genome assembly GCF_937910335.1 of uncultured Gimesia sp. Classification (GTDB taxonomy): domain Bacteria; phylum Planctomycetota; class Planctomycetia; order Planctomycetales; family Planctomycetaceae; genus Gimesia. Next base: position 14,319 of record NZ_CALEMX010000045.1, read on the forward strand.
GTGCCCGGTAGACATAAGCCACGGCCGCTTTGCGCTGACGTTCCTGTAGTAGAGATTGCAGTTCCTTTATTCCCTCTAAATTAGTACTCAATGGCTTCTCAATAAAAATATCCAAGCCCGCCTGCACAGCTTGTTTTGACATCTCAATATGTAAATGCGCGGGAGTCGCAATTACCGCACAATCATGAGGGTCTGCCAATGCCGAATCGAGGTCTGCATATTTTTTTTCAATTCCGTATTGATCAGCAATTTTTTCACGCAGGCCATCATTCAATTCGCAGATGGATAATTCAACGCGACCTGTCGCCTGAAAACAACGCAAGTGCCGCTCACCGATGGAGCCAACGCCCACCACAAGTAATCGTTTTCGGTCCGCCATCGCTCTCTTTTCTTCAAGAAAATACTAAGAAACTGGATTCCAATGTCCTGAGACTAATAAAAAATCTCCGGAAAGACCAGTCTCGAGGAAACCATGTCTTGCCGGAGAAGTGAATCGATCTTTTAGCACTGATCACTTGGTAAACTGTAGAGAATACAAGTCGGCATCTTTCATTACAAACCGCAGACGAACCGGCTTGCCACTCAGCGATTTCAAATCGTGACCACCCTTCCATGAAACAATCCGATTGACCTCGTTTCCAATTTGCTCCTGAGAATCTGCCAGAGTAAAACCGGGAATGGCTTTGCCCGCTTCATCCTGAATTTCTACTTTGATCCCTCCCGCTGCCGACGTAGAGAAGTTGATTGACAATTGGGAACCATCAAAGATGATCGGCTTCGTCAATAGTTCACCGCCGTCATAGCCTGCTCGCACGGACGCAAAACCATCCAATCGTAATGAATATCGTCGCAAATGTGCTGTCTTCTGGGCATAATCCTGATTGACATAAACCGACATTTCACTAGGACCCGTCTGTACGACATTCAAGGCGGGATAATTCGTCCGCGAAACCCAGTTTTGAGCGCCGATGCCTCCGGTGATAAATCCACTCCGGAACGTTCTTTGATAGGTATTATCGCCGCGAGTCGTCATCAGAATGGCATCGGAAGTATCTTTAAAATACTTCGGATGAACTCCCACTTTTGCAGCTTGTGCATCAGTCAACACCTGCCGCCCCGGCATAAAACGCGCTGCCACAGCCAGATAGATATGGGGAGCACGAAAATAGGGATGTGTCTGATTCGTATAAAGATGCTCAATCGGAGCTGCTTCACCCCGATGAGTATATTCCATTAAAACCGGCTTGGACCAGTGAATGAAATCATCACTTTCAACGCGGGCAATACGACGAATCTTATCTTTAAATACACGAAAATAACTGAGATACTTCTTCTCGACCGGAGACCAGAACGCCACATTCTGTGAATCGAACATATAAGGATACGGAACCATCTTTGTGGTAATGACCGCGCCAGCGGGATGTTGTTTCCAATGAATTCCATCCGGTGAAGTAAAAGCGACCAGACCACTTTTCATCGTTCCACCCAGCGCTTTGAAACGTTCTGCTTTGGGAATCCCCGGTCGTGTATCCAAAAATGGAGAAAGGTTATGCGTCATCGGTGCCGCATCTGCAAGAATAATGTTGTTTTTTTTGTGGCCCTGCTTTTCAAACATGGAAAATTGCGGCTTGACCCAGTTCACACCATCTTTTGACTCGGCATAGCAATAGACTTCTCCAACATCACCGTCGGCTCCCGCTGAAGGGCGACCCCGGTAATAAGCTCGATAGCGATCACCGTCTTTAATGATGGTGCAATAGCCGCAGAACAAACCCTCCCAGGGTTTATCAAACTTCAACACAATGCCTTCATCAACAGGATGATGTAATCGTAATTCCGTTCCTTTGAGCTGATCAATCAGATGATGATCGACAAACAGCTCACGCTGATTGCCGATTTCCAGGGGTTTCTTTTCAGCAGCCTGAATCCGAGACGTTTCAAAATTCCCCACCAACACAAGCAACAATATCATTAGTTGTTTCATTGAAATCCCCTGTTACAGTATAAAGACGTATTGTACTTTTAATTTCTGAATCATAACCATCTATTGAGACGATATGCCTGTAAATCATACAGATTTGATGATTGACAGCCTGCAAACAAGTTGTATCATACATAGATACAAGTAACTTACATTGAACTCAATTTCAAGCCAAATGTAATCACTTTCTGTCTTTTATCAATTTGCAGACTACCTGAATCTTTCAGGGAAACTCTATGCCTTTACTCACACAATCTGGCAAACAGCGCCCCAAATACATGCTGCTGGTCGATCAACTCATCCAGAAAGTCACTAGCGGGGAAATCCGTCCGGGAGAAGCACTTCCCTCTGAACATCAACTTTGTGAATCTTATCAGTTAGCCAGAACGACAGTCCGTAACGCAATGCAGCTGCTGGAAGAACAGGGGTGGATCACGCGTTTGCAGGGAAAAGGCTCGTTTGTCAGCTTGAATCCTCCTCTGCCAACTTCCAAACCCCTTGATATTTTTGCATTTGTTCTCCCGGAAATACGCACTGGTTTTTACCCGTCGTTACAAAGAAGCTTTGAACAGGCGGCCGCTTTGACACAAAATCAGGTCCTGGTCTGCTGCACCGAAAACAAAGTTGACATGCAGGGCAATACGATCTTACAACTGATCGACAAACACGTTTCCGGCGTGGCTCTCGTCCCGGCGACAGTTCCTGCAACCCCCGCTTACCAGATACGACAATTACAACAACATGGTATCCCCGTTGTTTTCTGTCACCGAGAAGTCGAAGGAGTACAGGCCCCTTTACTCTCAATTCCCTTCAGAGAAGTCGGGCTGTTAGCGGGCCAGACCTTACTTCAACAGGGACACCGTTCATTAGCACTGTTTTCTCCCCATCGCGCTTCTTCTTCGATCGAATACGAATCAGGCCTCCGCGAGGCACTCGCATCCCAGGAAACACCCTGTCCGGAACCTTTTATTTTTCATGGACCTCATTCGCAAATACATCCAATAGATTATGAACAGGAACTACTGACGACTTTAGAATCCATGTTCAAACAGCCTGATCCTCCGACTGCAATCTTCGCTACGTTCGATTCTCTGGCAGAACTGATTTACCTCTTACTGGGAAAATTGGGATACCGCGTTCCAGAAGATATTTCCCTGCTCGGATTTGGCGGTACCGTGCGACACGGCGCCATCCAAAGTAGACTCTCTTCGATCACCGTCGATGAAGTCGCCATCGGCCAGAAAGCAGCCGAGCTACTGACACAGATGAAGCAGGGAAAACTTCCCATCGATACTGCAGAAATCTATCCCATGCCAATTCAGACCAGCACCGGACAAACACTGGGTCCTGCACCAAAATAACCTGAAAATCATTCATTGCCCGAATTTCAGAACCACACAGGAAAACCAATATGACAGTCTCACTTTTTCAGATCAAATCAACTAAGAGAATATTTTCATTCCTTGCACCGCTGATCCTCTTAATCTGTGTACTGTTTCCACTTTCCTTGCAGGCGCAAGAAAATGAAAACCTCAAACAGAAACTGGCGAAGCTGCCTCATCCCTGGCAGGAAAAACTACATCGACTCACGCTCAAAGAGTACACAGAAACCTTAAAATACTGGGAAGAAACACATCCGGACTGGGTCCAGGTAGACCGAATTGGTGTCACAGCCGAAGGCATCCCCCTTTCGATGTTGAAAATTACAGATCCGAATACCAAGGACCATCAGAAACAGGTCTGCCTGATGACCGCCCTGCATGGTGGTCCGGAACGCAGTGGCACAACCACGGTTATGCACTACATCGAATGGTTGCTCAGTAATGATCCGGCTGCGCAGGAAACTCGAAAAAAACAACTGCTGCTGATCATCCCGATCATCAACCCTTATGCATATTTTGAAACGGACCGATTTGGGAACTCGCAGAAAATCGACCCTTATACGGGAGGCGGAACCAACAATTGGGACCTGAAAACATTCCAGTTCAAGCACCCCGAAAAATCTCCCGAAGTGATGGCGATCCTCTCGGTCATTGATGAATTTAAACCAGAAGTCCATGTCGACGTGCATGGCACAGGATTACAGGAATACAGCCCCGATCAATTGGGATCGCGTGAACGTTATCGCGGCCAAACCATGTTTGAAGTCACCGGATCGGCTTATTCGAATTTCACTTTACGTCCCTGGGATTGGCGGATCACCGAAGCCATCAATCAGGCAGGCAGGAAAGCCGGCTATGGCTACGATCGCTTCGAAGCCGATGCGCAAAGATTGCTCTGGGGAAATCAACTGACTGCGATGTCGAAAAAACTCTGGCTGGGACGCCCTATGTTTTACACAGCCCATTATGGATACGCTCGTTATCACACCCTGATTATGGCATTCGAAGTAGGCTGGGAAGGCAGCGGTCTGGCACGATTAAAGGGCTTGATGAATATCGGGAATTCAAAATGGGATAGTTCCTTTTTCCCTGGCTACCCGGTGAACCGCATGCAGTCCTTCATCGGTCATTACGTTAGTGCCTGGGGTAATACACCACAAACAAGACGCAAAAGCCGCGTGGAACTCTGGCAGATTCAACCCCACTTTTCACAAGCAGTCCTCTATCCGCAAACCGCTGGCAGAGACACTTATATCATCGCCACTTCTTCAAAGAGTGCTGAATTACTTTCACCAGACATTCAACAATTCCTCGACAACATGAAACCGATCCCAGAGATCAATCACAGCGCCCTCCAGGCCATTGTTAAGGATGGGCCGGAAATCAAGATCGCAGTCAGCAAGGGTGCCTCCACGAAAGAGAAAGAAACACCCATTGCGCAGGGGATCGCGTTTCAATTACGAATCCCTTATCGAAACCCGAACCTGGCTGATATCCGTTTAAACGGACACCTCTTGAAAAAAAGTGAGACCGATGGCTACGTTTTCTGGTATGGAGACGGTTTTACACACGTGCAAGTTAATGTACCTCCCGAAAAATCAAAAACCAACGACCTCTATATCATCACCTGTCTGTATCATCCAAAAGAAAAAAGAGCATATGGCTGGAAGCCACCACAGACCGTTTTGGATAGAATCAAACAGAAATAAATCATACCGTCACCATTCGCATTAGATTTCTTAAGTCAACATAAAGGAACTCACCATGAAAACCCTCTTGAAACTCACTGCAGCACTCACGCTGATTCTCCCTGCAACCCTGCCACTGGAAGCATCGGAACCGGTCCAGTTAAAACTGGAAAGCGTTCAAAAGATCTGGGATCAGGACCCTCACAATGCATTTACCGGACTAACCCGTTTTAAAGATCAATGGTTCTGCGTCTTCCGCACAGGCAAAGCTCATGTTTCAAACGATGGCGCATTACAGGTGCTTTCGTCCAAAGATGGCAAAGAATGGAAACCAGTAGCCCGCCTCACATCGGAGACAGCCGACCTGCGCGATGCAAAAATCGCGGTCACCCCCAAAGGTCAACTCATGCTGAGTGGTGCTGCCGCCTTGCATCAGCCCAATCCCATTCGGCACCAGTCGATGACCTGGTTCTCTGATGATGGTACACACTGGTCGAAAGGAAATATTATCGGCGATCCCGATATGTGGCTCTGGGGTATGAGATGGCACGAAGGCGATGTCTACAGCATTGGTTATAAAACCGGAAAAACAGCACCTAAGTTTACGCGACTTTACAAAAGTAAAGATGGCAAACAATATGAAATTGTCGTGGATAAATTAATCGATAAAGGGTATTCCAACGAAAGTTCTCTCGTCTTTACCAAAGATAAAACCTGCTACTGCCTGCTCCGCCGAGACGGTAGTGGCAAGGGAGCCAACGGACTACTGGGTGTCGCAAAACCACCTTACACCGATTGGACCTGGAAAGACCTGGGAGTAAAAATTGGTGGCCCGGAACTCTTTCGACTACCCGATGGTCGTTTTCTGGCAACGGTGAGACTTTATTCTCCCAAAGCCCATACATCAATCTGTCAGATCGATGTCGATAAAGGTACGCTCACTGAATTGCTGGCGCTCCCCAGCGGCGGCGATACCAGCTATGCCAACATGGTACTTCACGATGGCATGCTGAATGTCAGTTACTATTCCAGCCACGAAGGAAAAACATCCATTTACTTTGCGAAAGTCAGCTATAAAAAATAAGTATTTTCACTATGAAGGGCCTGTGCCAAATTTAGGGATCAGTGAAATACGTTTCACTGATCCCTTTTTTTATATTCCCCTTGAAATCTCATCATTTTACAAAGCCTTGCCCGATACCAGCGAAACAGATAAAACTATCATTAAATTTCGCGCTATGATGTTTCTATTCTAACAGCAGGTATCTGATGCTTCATCAACTTCCTATTCTCTTCGTGCTCACCGTGGGATTCTCAACCGGAACGGAAACCGTTCTGGATGATTTCAATTACGCATCATCCTCAGCAGTTAGAAAATCCTGGCAAGAGCTCAAAGGGACGCTGCCACTCGCCGTGCAACAGATGAATAAAAAGAATGCATTGCTGCTATCAGCGCCCTTCTCCTCAAATCGTGAAATCCCCCGTGCAGGCATGGATAAGAACGTGAAACTGGACCTGACTACTCCAGGCCTTTTCACCCTCGATATAAAACCAGAATCTCCCAATAGCAACCATCGGATCAGCCTGTATTTCAAAAGCGGTCCCGGCTGGTATTCCGCAGCGTCGCAAGTCAATGGAAAAGACTGGCAGACTTTGCGCTTTCTCAAAAGTGACTTTCGTCCTGAGGACAAACCAGTCGGCTGGAACAAAATTGAAACAATTCGCTTGGTCGTCTGGCGCGACTCAGACGCAGAATCAGATACGCACTTTCAGATACGTCACCTGAAAGCTTTGACAAATGAGATCGCCATCATCGTCCCGGACCTGAGCTTGCAGGAAAAAGAAAAGGACACATTCGTCGCCGCAGAGCGTATTGAGGGTTTTCTGCAAACAGCCGGAATTCAATGCGACCGGATCAGCGAGCCTGAACTGACATCACAAACATTGGGAAACCGATCTGTTGCCATTCTCCCCTTTAATCCCAATATCTCGCCAAAAGCTTGTAAAACACTGAATCAATTCATGGAACAGGGAGGCAAAATCTTTCTGAATTTTCATATCCCAACCGCCCTGGAAAAAAATCTGGGAATCAAAAAAGGGAAGTACTTTAAGCCAGTAACACCGGGCGGTCTGGCAGCGATAAGCCTTAATGATCCCAACATCCAGGGGCTTCCCTCTAAGATGAAACAAGCTTCTTGGAATCTGATAGCCGCCAGTCCTACAGGACACAATGCCCACATCGTCGGCGAATGGCTGGATGACAAAGGAAAGGCAACAGGCAAACCGGCATTAATTGTCAGTGACCGGGGCGCCTATTTCAGCCATCTGATTCTTGGCGATGATCCCATTCAAAAACAGGCACTGCTCACAGCCCTGATGGGACACTTTCAACCCAGTCTCTGGCACTCCATTGCAGAAGCGACCATTGAACAAGCAGGACAGATTGGTCCCTTTCATACATTCACCGACCTCAAACAACATATCGTTTCGACCGTCACACCGCAAAAAAGTCGCGAGTTAGCGGCTCGCGATCTTGATCAAACTATCTCCAGTTTGCAGCAAGCAAAACGCCTGCTGAAACAGAACGAAGCTTTTAAATCGATCCCCTTCGCTCGCGTCTGTCGTGAAAAACGGGTCAAAATTTATTTGCTCACTCGTGCCAGCCCTCCACAGGAAGCACGAGCCTTCTGGGATCACTCTCCGACAGGCCCCTATCCCGGCGACTGGAATCGGACCTGCAAAGAGCTGTCAGATGCAGGCTTTAATATGATCATTCCAAATATGCTCTGGGGAGGCCTCGCGCATTACCCCAGTGATGTACTGCCACGCAGCAAGACATATGAGAAGTATGGCGATCAGATCGAACAATGTTTGAAAGCCGCCCATCAACATGGGCTAGAAGTTCATGTCTGGAAAGTCAATCACAACCTCTCTACAGCACCCGCATCATTCATCAAAAAAATGCGAGATGCCGGCCGCACACAAGTCAGCGTGAAAGGGGAACCATCAGACTGGCTCAACCCCGCACACCCGGAGAACTTCCAACTTGAAGTCGACAGCATGCTGGAAGTTGTAAAAAAGTATCCCGTTGATGGCATCCATTTCGACTATATCCGCTACCCCAACGATCGTCATTGTTATAGCGATTACAGCCGGAAAAAATTCGAATCAGACACAGGCATGAAAGTCGCAAACTGGCCAGGCGACTGTTACAACGGAAAACTGAAAAGCCAATACCGGGACTGGCGAGCCGCTCAGATCACAAAGCTGGTAGAAACCGTTCAGCGCGAAGCACGCAAGCTCAGGCCAGGAATTAAAATCTCGGCAGCCGTCTTCCGCGAATATCCCGACTGCCGTGAATGGGTGGCGCAAGATTGGCCACTCTGGGCCAAACGTGGTTATCTTGATTTCATCTGCCCCATGGATTACACGGATAACGACAGGCAATTTCAAACCTGGATCGAAGAACAACAGAAACACCTTGCCGGTAGTATTCCCATTTATCCGGGAATCGGAGCCCTCTCGACAGGCACCACATTGAGCAGCGACCGTGTCCTGGGACAAATCGCGCTAACAAGACAACTCAAAACAGGTGGCTTCACAGTCTTCAGTTTAAATCCGCAAACCCTCTCCAGCATTGTTCCCGACTTCAAATTGAGTGCCGGAAAAGTGAAGGCAACGCCCACGCATCGACGGCAAAGCCAGGCCATAAAAAACAGGCAGATCAAAAAATAATTTTCGATCTGCCTGTTACCATTTCTCAAAACGAGTCAATCTTCCGCACGGCTTCCATCGCCGCACATTTTGACAATCTTAGGATTGAAACGCGCTACAATTTCCACAAGATCCTGTTGTTCCGCCATCACTTCCATGATGTTTTTATATACACCGGGTACTTCATCAGCGCCCGCAGAAATCACAGTGATTCCTCGTTTTGCCAAATCGTTTCTGACAGCATTCCAGGTATATTTCTCCTTACCTTTTCTACGAGACATACAACGCCCCGCACCATGAGAAGCGGAATTCAAGCTCGCTGCATTTCCTTTTCCGCGCACCACAAACGCAGGATCAGCCATGGAACCGGGAATCACTCCCAGCTCACCCGCTGCCGCGGGAGTTGCCCCCTTACGATGCACGTAAACATCCTTGCCATCATGCGTCTCCTTCCAGGCAAAGTTGTGATGATTCTCCACTCCGGAAATCACTTTGCTTCCCAGAATTTCAGAAACATTTTCGTGGATCACCGCATGGTTCGCAGCCGCGTATTCACCCATCAAATTCATCGCAGCCCAGTATTCCTGACCGGCTTCGGAATCCATTTCCAACCAGGCCAAGCGTCCCAGCTTATGATGACGTTTATGTAAACGTGACTGTGCAATGGAAGAATAGGTACTGCAAACCGAAGCTCCTACTCCACGACTTCCACTATGGCTCATCAGTGCCACGTATTCACCTGCTGTCAAACCAAGTTCTTCGTCATCCTCCGTAAATGTGACGACACCAAATTCAACAAAATGATTACCGGAACCCGATGATCCCAATTGCTTCCAAGCCTTATCCTTTTTCTCACGAGTCACTTTCGACACCGTCCAATCCTCATCCATCACAGAATGGCGTTGCCGTTTTTCATGAGCTTTACCCACTCCAAATACGGTTCCCCGATTCAAAGCATCCACAAACTGATGCTTTTTCTTGTCCAGAGAATCAACTGGAATGTCCAATACTGATAGTTTCATACGACAGGCAATGTCCACACCAACAGCGTAAGGAATCACAGCATCTTCCAACGCCAGAACACCACCAATAGGCAAGCCATAGCCAATGTGTGCATCGGGCATCAAGGCTCCTCCCCGCGCGGAAGGAACATGGCATGCCAGATCCATCTGTGATAACGCACCGTCATCGATTCCGGCTTGACCCCAAATCTGATACTCGATTGGTTCAAAAACTTCCTCGCGATTATCGTCGATCAGCTCCAATGCCAATTGCCGAAAAGCTTCGTCTTCCAGAAATTCTTCCGGATGCGCCACAACCTTCTGGATGCGTTCCTTCAATTCTTTTCCACGTACTTTTCCCGCACCAGATTTCTTTTCATTAGCTACGGCTGTTTGAATCGCCGTTTTGGCTGTCTTCAAACAGTATTGTGGAACTCCAATTTTCAGTAATTGTCGAGAGTTCATCTCTCTACTCCCTTTGTTTTCAATGTGGGGCGTCATTCCGATCTGCCCAAACTTCATAATAACACGTTTTGTTCAAAGTGGACACAGGGAGAGTTGACAGGTTCCCTCTTCTTTAGAAGCGGGCAAAAATTCAGGCCAACAAAATCATTCCATGCAACGTAAAACTCATAAGTGTGCGCTATGACGATCTAACAAATCACCATCCTACACCGAAAGTTGATACCAATACCAG
>NZ_CALEMX010000046.1 GCF_937910335.1 uncultured Gimesia sp.
GCCGACGATATAATCAACAATCTCTCGGATGGTTTTTATTGCCTGCAACTAGAGGGCGATGAACGGTTTTGTGTCATGCATTATGATATGTACGGCGAAAAGGAACAGACCAGCGCATCATTACAAGAATTTCTGAAGCTTGAATTCGCTGAGCTACCCTCGCGATATCACAATTTGTGTGGCAGAGATTGAAAGCATTGATATCAAAATCCCATGGAATCGCTGTGCGGAATTTTGACTCAGAGTACTTATTTAGGACGGTACTCACATTTTTTAGAGAATTTTTGAACCACCCCTCAGATTTCACGTTTAGATAAGTCAGCTCCCTTACAAATCATCAACTGGCCTTAACCAGCAGAGAATTTCAATGACGTTCTATGATGTCTTCATTCTCTTTTTATTATTTTACCTGCTTTTCAATGTGCGTGAAAATAACTTGAGAATTCGAAAGCTGAAAAAAGACGTGCAATTGTTGCATCAGAAGATTTCACCAGCGAAAGCAAGCCAGCCAGACAGGCCCCCCTCTTAAACTTTCAACTTGTAAGATCCATCGGCCGTTTGTTCCAGTCCCAGATAATTTAAAAATGCTTCCTCGTCGAACTCGGTGTGCTTCTCGAAATACTGGGTGTGGATCGGTAGTGCTTCAATATCCGAACGCAGCACTTTGTGTGTTTCGAAAAGGCTCCGAAAGAGCCAGTTCATTACGTTACTGTTTAAGATTTGGGAAAGCTGTTTCGCGCTGATCTGGAAATCATCGTGCAACACGAGCATGTTGACGCTGTTTAAAAAAAACGTTTGCTCTGTGTCGTGATAAAATACCAGATCTGACGATATGAATCGGTAAATCAGTTTTTCATTCGCCTGAAACAGCTCCACTGGAGCCACCTGCTGATACAGTGAGAGGTCGTCGGGGATAAACGCAGAGGGTTCGTTCAGTTTCTCTTCATGAATGTCAGAACCTTTATAGACGGGCATGTAACCAGCCTGGGAACTCGCTCTGCAAAACTTCTTGTTGTTTCCGGTGACGATGCCGAGACCATATGTCGCGCGATCCACCAGCGTCAGATGTTCCCGCTCATAGAGATGTTCGATGACGGCTGCCGCCTCTTGAGAACAGGTAAAATTGAAGATCGATTTGGGGTTCTGCCGAAACGAATCCTGTGTTCGCAAACGACGTTGATCCAGGCCTTCACACACAATATTTGTGTTTTCGCCGGGCTCTTGATTCTGAAGCACGATGCCTTTGGCTTTCGTCAGCAGGCCTTGAAATGATTTTCCAAAATCCATGAAGGCTTTGATATCCCGTGTTAGCGCGGCCTGACGTGCGTCTTCGAAGGAGGCAACGTTGAAGAAGGCGTCTGGCAGCAGGAACCCTAGAGATCCACTTTGATTTAATCGAGGCAGACAGGCGAAAAAGAAAAGCGCGCTGGTATCGCTGCATTTTCCCGCACCAAAGTGTGACGCGTATTTCTGTTTTTCCGCTTTACTGATTTTTTTGCCCCAGGGAGGGTTGGTGAAGATGACATCAAAACTAGACTGCTCTGGTTGCAGGCTCTGTTCCAGAAAATCAGCGAAGTGAATGTTCGGGGAGTCGTAACCTGTTTTTTCGAAGATTCTTTTTCGGGCCATGGCGACGGCTATCGGGTCTGTATCGAAACCATAAATATGTGCGGGATCGATTCCCTGTTCGATGGCCGCTAAGAGGAAATTACCTGAACCGCAACAGGGGTCACAAAAAGTGAGATCGGAGCGATCCCCAGCGTGGGCCCGTGGTAAGTACTGAAAGAAACGCTCTGCAATTGCTGGATGTGTGTAGTAGATGCCTTCTTTATTTCGGTATGCGTTTGATAAAGCGGCTTCGTACAAACCGCCGAGCTCTGCGGCGTTGTGTTCGCTGTCTTGTACCAGTTCGTGAAATCGCGTCTGCAGTTCCCGATGATCGTGCGTGTCTTTTAAGGATTTGTTCGCGCGAGCCGTCAGTTTTTCCTGCCCGGCCACCTCGTTTTTAAAGCTCTCAAACGATTCTTTCGAAATGAAGCCCGTGTCTGTTTGCGTGAGATATCCGGTTTTAATCCAGTTTCGAATCGAAGCCGTGGAGACTCCGAGCAATTGGGCAGCATCTTTGATCGGCAGATGTGGTTCGTTGAGATCTTTTAATCGCAATTGTGGTCTCATCAAATAAAATACTATTTTTAATTAGAGTTTATCATTTAAGGAATGTAGCAAGATAGTACTATAAATCGATAATGAATGACTTCAAAAAAACCAGTTTAACCTACAATTGACGAATTAATACGATGCCCGAATTTTATTACACCGCAACAGATCAAGCAGGTAAGCGTACTACCAGCAAGCTGGAAGCAGCCTCTTCGCAGGCGGCGATTCTGGAGTTAGAGTCAACTGATTATAGCAATATCATTTTACACACCGATGATTTTTCCGCAGCGCTCTCAGAGATGATGCCCCAAAAAGTGCCTGTCGAAAACCAATTACCAGCATCGGAGTATGTTGAGATTCGCTCGTTAACCGATGTGGGATTTTTTAAATTCTTGCTCAAAAAATTGTATTGGACGGCACGCTGGTATTATTTCTTTGCTGCGATACTGCTCTTTTATTTCCTCAGGGAATCAGACAGGTATGTTGTCGCATTTTGTTTTACCAGTCTGCTGCTGTTATTAATACCCGTTGGAATTGCAGTGAAAGCAACGTGGTTTTCAAAAACGCGAAAATACTTTCAATTGCTGGAAGATTTTACCTGGGGCAGATGGAATGAAGTGTTGGCATTAATTCCCAAACTCCGCTCATACATTCCCGCAATTGAACTGAGTGGTCGCAAGGCGTCTGCTCTCGCCGCGCTGGGCAGGCTCGATGAAGGCCTGGAAATTATGGAGCCGTATGCCAATGCTTCGGAAATTCCTCCGTGGATGTATTTCACCCGATTAGCTGAAATTTATGAACTTGCCCATGAACAGGAGCAAGCTCTGGATTGCCGTTCGAAAGCACACGAGGACGCGCCCGAAAACAGTACGGTTTTACTGGGATATGCAAATACGCTTCTCAAACAAAACAAAGACCCGCAACTGGCTCAGAGATTGATTCAGGAAGCAGAAGAACAGCCGATAAGTGATATGCTGGAAATGATTCTTCCATTCATTAAAGGGCTTCTCGAATTGAATCGAGGCGAACCACGACTGGCCTTTCACTTATTTATCGAAGGACAAAACCGACTTCAGCCCTTACTCAAGTCTCAATCAGTAGCCCGTTTATATTCGGATGTCGGTCGCGCTTACGCGGCGATTGCATTGACCGAGTTGGGAGAGAAAGAACAAGCGGCAATTCAATTTGAACAGGCGCTACCACGATTACAGGCCTTGGATTCAAAATTGACGATCGAGCGTTATGAAAGTGTATCGTAGCCGATTTTCAAAAGCCTAAAATAACCAAAACAATTGCACTTGCTTAAATCAATAAATGTAATACAAGTCAATTAGACTGTAAGACAGTTGAACGGCAAGAATTGATGATTGAATCTAAAACGGGGCACGTTACGGAGTAAAGTTTTCAGATGAAATAGATCAACTACCGCATACCCGAAACAGGTGATAACCGAAGCCGCTAAAATCTGAGATGCTACTTCAAATTCGACCTGGATTTAAGGCAACCCAAATCGATAATCCTGCATAAGCTAAGAACAGAGTGAGTAGAACATAAAATAGAGCTGTCATCTTTTTGTTGAATTTTCGTAGCAAAAAACTCGCTACCACCGTATTCAACAGAGTCAGGTTGAAGAGAAAGCAGGAACCCAACGCGAAATACCAGAGTTGACTGCTACCGTGCCCTGCTCCCAAAGCACCAATCCCGACAAAGAGCAAAACGGGATTTAGTAGAAAATGAAATATTGCTAATTTCATCGCAAATGATAAACGTTTTTGCTGTCGTTCAAGCTGGTTCATGATTCGTTCCTCGTATGACTTGAATAAGCGTTATTCCGTCAAAACAGACTTAACCCGATATTTCCCATTTGGGTTGAGCCAGGAATCGATCCAGGCTCGAATCA
>NZ_CALEMX010000047.1 GCF_937910335.1 uncultured Gimesia sp.
CACTCTCTGAAATCTTAATTAATCTGAAAAATTGATTCTTAGAGGCTGCCTTAAAATGAAAATCAACAACATTACTTGTATTAAATATCTGCAAAAGCAAGGTAAATGTTCTTTACTAACTGTAGTTTTATTAATTCAATTTGACAGTATACGTGTGAGTTTTATTTGAAGTTAATCCTCGTGTAATTACTGATTATGTAAGTAATGAAAACTAAATAATTACAAGCACAGTCTTAGAAAGAGAGAACTCGTCAGGATTTATTTACTATTTGCAGGTTTTCAAATTGGTTTCGTTCCGTTTTATAGAGCTGAACTGATTCTCTTAATTTTCAGTCAGGAGTAGATCAGAGATTTAGCTTTGATTCTTACAATGTAACGAGTTACAGCAAATTTGAGTGTATCGAAGTCAATTACGAATAGAGTTGAAACTGAGTCTCAATTTCCTTATATTGTATTGGCTTCGCTTAATTATAAAGCGGAACAGCGAACATAGATGTTACTAGACTATTTTGGTGCCGAGATTTCGAGTGATGACATTAAATCAGATAACCAAAGGGCAGACCGTCCGAATCACTCAAATTAATGGTGAAGATGCGATTTCCATTCGTTTAATGGAAATGGGCCTGATAGATGGCGAACAGATCCAACTTTTGGGAAAAGCACCTTTAGGTGACCCGCTGGAATTTGCAGTACGAGGTTATCGACTATCTCTCCGTTTGAATGAGGCAAAGTGCGTTGAAGTCGAAATTGTCTAACGAGAGTGCCTTCCAGAAATAGCAGGTTGTCAATATTTCCTACCGAATGAGAGCCACGCTTTCAGATCTTCAAGTTCCATGATCAAACCTCCCGCTGTACCACAAAAAAAAATGACGATTGCCATTATTGGCAATCCGAACACCGGCAAGAGCACGCTATTCAATCTCTTATCCGGCGGGTATGCACATATTGGTAACTTTCCCGGCGTGACAGTGGAAAAGAAAGTCGGCAGCGTGATCTGGGAAGACCGACAGATTGATCTGGTCGATTTGCCGGGAACATATAGTCTGGCGCCGCGTTCCATAGATGAAATGCTGGCGGTGGATGTTTTACTCGGAAGACAAAAAAGTGTTCCCCTTCCAGATGCCATTATCTGTATCGCTGATGCATCCAATCTGGAACGGAACTTTTATTTGTTCAGCCAGATTCTTGATTTGTCGATACCCGTCATCCTGGTTCTTAATATGTGTGATCTTGCGAGGTCGCGCGGAATTGAGATTGACTCACAGGCTTTGTCAAAAAAACTGAACCTGCCCGTGGTCTGCACGGAGGCGCATCAGGGTAAAGGCATCGATGAACTGAAATCGGCAATTTTGAAGATGGGCGTGGGTGCAGAACATCAACCATTGGCGCTCTTTCCCGATGTCTTTTATACAGAACGAAATCTACTCAAGGAAAAGCTGCAGGACGAAGCGCAGCAGGGACCACCCAATTTTCTGGTCGACCGGTTATTGCTGGATGTTGGCGGATATGTGGAAGCTTACTTCGAACATCATACACACAACGGTTTGATCGACGAATTGAATCAGGCACGTACTCGATTGAAGGCAGCGGGTTGTGCCGTCCCGGCCATGGAAGCCCGCTTGCGTTATGGTTGGGCTGGCGAACTGTTACAGGGTGTGGTGCAGCAGCCGACCGATCATCGAGTGACCGTTTCTGATAAAATTGATCACTGGATGACTCATCGGGTGTTTGGCTTTTTGTTCTTTTTCCTGCTGATGTTTTTTGTCTTTCAGTCGGTTTTCACTTGGGCTGGCCCTTCGATGGATCTGATTGAATCTGGTCAGAATTTTGTGGATGGGGCTGTGGAGTCTATTATTCCCCCCGGCCCATTACGGAGTCTGGTGGTAGATGGTGTGATCGCCGGCGTAGGAGGGGTGTTGATCTTTCTGCCACAGATCGTGATTCTGTATTTTTTCATAGCCGTTCTGGAAGACAGCGGATATATGGCACGGGCCGCGTTTATTATGGATCGTTTAATGCGGAGCCTGGGGTTGAGCGGGAAATCGTTCATTCCGCTGATG
>NZ_CALEMX010000048.1 GCF_937910335.1 uncultured Gimesia sp.
TCCATACTTAATTCCTTGATTTCAAGGAATTATTAGAGGAACCCTTAATAATATACTGCAAAAATTACCATGTCAAAATAATTCTCGTAAATATTCAACATTGAAGAAACAATTCCATAACCATCTAAGACTGCTAATTATGAAGATGATTTTCTGGGTTGAATTCGTCTCTTTTTCAAAACTCAATGTCTGTAACTCAACTGTTTACTGGGTAACCTGCAATATGAGTGCAAATCAAACTGTTCTGAGTATTTGAAGTTATGAATTTTAAATTTCGATTCAACTTCCTCATATCAGGTTGTGCTTTGAAAGTGATGTTGCCTCGTTCTCTGCGATCCATGAAAACGATTCAAGGTGACTGAAGACCGAAATATCAAATCAGATCGACTCGTACCGAAATTGAGAAGTTTGATGGCCGAAATCGAATCCCCGTTGATTTCTAATAAATGATCCACTAAAACTTGTTTCCTCAAATATTTTAGTTCTCTAAAACGTTCAACTTGCTGCGACCAGTGTATCTGCGAATCTTCTCTGTCTCTGACCTGTCTCTAAAATCAATTATGAGAGTTGATCTCATCTACATTTTTTTATTCTTTTACTAGCAGGTACTTTGTAAATGCGAATCACCGTCATCGGTTCTCAAGGGCAATTGGGACAGGATCTGATGTTGAGTCTTGCTGCAGCGGAACATCAGCTGACCGGGCTGACCCATCAACAGATATCGATTGAAGATACGCTTAGCATAGAAGCGGCTCTTGAAGCGAATACTCCCGAGCTTATTATTAATACGGCCGCCTATAATAAAGTCGATCAGGCTGAATCATCGCCTGAAGCAGCTTTTGCGATTAATGCATTTGGGCCGCGAAATCTGGCGTTGTATTGTCAAAAGAAAAAGATCCGTTTGATGCATATCAGCACTGATTATGTCTTCGGGTTAGATTCAGAACGAGAGTCAGCCTACACTGAACTCGATGCCCCCGGCCCTTTAAGTGCATACGGCCAAAGCAAGCTGGCGGGGGAATATTTCGTGCGTGCGATTTGCCCTCAACATTATGTCGTTCGCACCTGTGGTCTCTATGGAAAAGCCGGCAAAACTGGAAATGGCAATTTTGTGGAAACCATGCTGCGTCTTGGAAAAGAACGCGATGAACTTTCCATCATCAACGATCAGCATTGTACGCCCACTTCCACGGGCGATCTATCGACGGCAATCACGCATTTGATTCAATCAGACAAATTTGGACTTTATCATGCCGCCAACGAGGGTCAGATGACCTGGTTTGAATTTGCCCAGTCGATTTTTGAGATCGCGGGAATTAATGTCAAAATGACTGCGATCTCAACGGAACAATTCAACGCCGCGGCAGATCGTCCCCGCTTCAGTGTGCTGGACTGTTCACGGCTCCAGAAGGCCACCGGCTTTTCATTCCCTCACTGGAAGTCGGCTTTGAAAACCTATCTGGAACAATAGAGCACAAATAGCCATAGGTATCATATTAGATCTGGCTTAACTCTTTTTGCCGATTTGCAATCAGCAAACCGCGATTCTCTTGGAGATCGTTCCCGTTTCCATGAGTGATCCATTTGCTCGATTGAATGCCACCACCGATCGAAATAATGTAAGGATAACTGCCTGAATTTTGGTATGAGTCACTGTCTGTCCGCTAATAGAAGTGACATTTACGAAAGTCTCTGCAAAAATCAGGGCTTCAAACCGTTGACTTTCAACACAAAAATTAAGATAAAGAGTTCTTACCGACCTGCCAGACGGCGGTTGGTAAGGCCAGGAGAGATGGCAGAGTGGCCGAATGCGCCGGTTTGCTAAATCGGTGAGCCGTGCAAACGGTTCCACGGGTTCGAATCCCGTTCTCTCCGTATTCAATTTAATGGTCGTTGTAAACGCTAGAAAATTAGTGATTTACAACGGCCATTTTTTTTGGCACCTTCCAAAGTGTCATGAGTCCTTTTCCGCCTCTCTCAGACGCGCTTTGACGGTACATTCCAATTCCGGCGGGATTCATATTTCTGATTCATTGAGCACAGCGTGGGCGAGATGGTAAACCCGGTATGAGCGATCATTATCGGGTTGGAAAACTTCTTGGAAATGAGTGAGCTAAATCTCTGCATGCGTCTTTTAACAATCCGGTACCATGATACGAAATTCGGATGACTCATCAACATTCGGTTTATAATATCCATCCTGCTTTTGTTGATGAACTCATGCAAGAAAGCCGACATTCTAGCTGCCATAATCTAGAGAAAAACCATCGCATGACTGAGTTGCTCCCAAAGAAAACGGCGCAGTCCACTCCCGCCGATTTCCAATAATTCGTGGGGACCTTATTGATCATAGAGTCTATCGAACTGATGGTCGGCCAGACTATTTTCCGCGTGAGATTTAAGTTGACTCTTAGTGTCTGAATCTACGATTTGATGTCAATTCGTCACTGGCGTTTCTTCTTCAGATTCGTGGTATCTGAGAATAAGCCAGTCGACTGTCCTGGGTTCATCAAGCACACTTGTCGCATGACTTAGCGTCTGGTTATCTCAACGGCTGTTTCAGCCATCTGCTTGAGCAAAGCGGTAGCCGGAAGAAAGCTGAAAGCAATTCAAAAAGGAGCGCGAAACAACACTATCAAACATTTGTTCCCTTCTCTTTGTTTATGTGCATGATGACGTCCACAATATGTATACGGAAATCACTGATTTACAATCAGATACCCAGCCTCTTGGAGATAAACCAGGGCGTTCATTTTACTCAAAGATTACTTCTGGGATTTCCCCCCTAATTGGTCTATTGGGAATTACTTGCATTCATTAACTATTTATTGAATTGCTGTATCTCGTTACGCCAGTTGGTCGAAAACGTAAGAGGACACTTTTTTTTCTTCTTTGAGCAGGTCATCACGTTTCGTTTCGGCTGGTTGATCATTTTCATTATTTGTTATTCGTATATGATTTGGTATTCATAATGGACTCACCTTCCCCGGGAAAGATAGCTAATCGCAATTCCGACCCGGATTGTCTTTCTTCACGATTGAAACACAGCTTCCAATCCCCTGTGGTACAAGCGGGCATAGCCAGCATTACGATTTTTGTGGCCGTCTTGTTTTTCAACTGGAATATCCATGACCAAAATATTCAGGGTGCAGCCTCTCCAGGTAATCTGGTTGATATCGCCGGTCGCCAGCGGATGTTAAGTCAGAGGATCGCTAAGAATCTCCTGTTGCTGACGGATGAAGCTACGAGCGTTCAGAGTTACACTGAGCTTGATGCAGACCTCAAGGTGTTAAATCAGAACCACAGAATTCTTCTTGAAACATCTCATCTTTTTGAAGGTGTACCGAGTCCGAATGAAATAGCGCCTGGCACTATTCTCAATCAAATCTCGCCTCTGATCTCGGATTTCACAGATAACGTTGTCAACGTTACCTCTGGGAAACAAAGCACTTCATCTGCCTTGCCTCTGGTATTAGCTGATGAAAAACGTTTGATGCCATTGCTTGATCAGTTTAATGCGAGTCTGACAACGGAGAAAATATTATTGGGAAGCGGTCAGTACAAACGTCAAATGCTGATTGAATCTTTGTGGTTACTGGGAATTGTTTTCATTTTGTTTTGTGTCGTCTGGTATTTACTTGTGCAAATCCAAACGCGTCTAATGAAGTCAATCCAGGAAAAACATACGCTAATCGATCTGACACATGATTTACATGAAAAAAAGCTACGTCTGTCAGCCTCAATCTCTGCATCATTTCATGAAACCTGGTCCTGGACGCAACTTACGGGGGTATTCTGGTGTTCTGAATCGTTCTGGAAAGTGTTTGGTTATCAGGAGAAATCCGATTTCCCTAAAGCACATTTTGACGTCTTTCGCGCACACATTGATCCGGAAAATTGTGGTCTGTTAGAAGCGGCGGTCCAGCAAAACATTCAGGATGGAACACCATTTAATTTGGAACTTTGTGCAAAGAATCAGCAGGGCACCTACCGCTGGATTCGAGTCCAGGGAAAGATAGTCAACAATTCGACAGACCACACGAATTATGTCGCGGGAACTGTGGAAGACATTCACGAACACAAAATGGCTAAGTTACAACTTGACCATCAGGATAAATTATTGAAGAAAGTGGGAAATGTTGGCAAAATTGGAGGCTGGCATATCAACCTCAAAACAGAGGATGTATTCTGGACATCCGAAACATATGCGATCCACGAAGTTGGTTCTGACTATCAGCCGAGACTCGAAAACAGGTATGCCTTTTATGCACCGGAAGCCCGTTCTGTCATTCAGAGCGCAGAAGAATGGGCAATTGAAACCGGCGAGCCCTGGGACCTGAAACTACCCCTGATTACAGCGAACGGACGTCATATCTGGGTGCGTGTTCAGGGAGAAGTTGAATACGAGAATAACAAACCGGTCCGACTGGTAGGCGCATTTCAAGATATTACTGAAGAAAAACAGTTGGAAGCTGAATTCTTACTTTTGCAGTGTGATGAATACAGCTCGCGTGCGCAATTGGAGAGTGTGATTCGCGCTGCCACTGAAGTTTCGATTATCTCGACTGATCCCAAAGGATTAATTACATTATTCAGTCCCGGTGCCGAACGACTGCTGGGTTACTCAGCGAATGAAATGGTCGGGCTCCAGACGCCAGAATGTTTTCACCTTGCCGAGGAAGTGGAAAAACGTGGAGCAGAATTAACAGCAAGTCTGGGAAGAACTATCGAAAACTTTGAAACCTTTATAGCACCTGTTGCGCAGGAAGGTTTTGACAAGCGCGAATGGACTTATGTCATCAAGGATGGCTCACATCGGACAGTTGAGCTGACAGTGACAGCGATCCGTGATCAACACAATCTTGTAGAAGGATACCTTGGTGTCGCGATTGACGTGACACAGAAGAAAATCAACGAAAAACAACTTGATCGATTAGCTTCTGCGGTCAGTAAGTCAACAAACGGAGTGATCATTACAGATGATGCAGGCCGAGTAGAATGGGTTAATGACAGGTTCGTTCAAATTTCTGGATACAAATTGGAGGCCATTCTCGGTAAAACTCCTGGTTCCGTACTACAGGGAGATCAATCTGATCCAGAAATCATTGAGTATATGAAACAAAAAATTCGTCAGGGAGAAAGCTTCGAAACAGAAATCATCAACTATCATCAATCTGGTAGTGAATATTGGGTCCATATTAAAGCAGACCCCATACATGACGCTGAAGGCAAATTAACTGGCTTCATGTCAATTGAGAATGATATTACCGAGCGTAAACTAGCAGAGCAGCAAATACTCGAAAGTCGAGAAAATATTCGAAACCTGCTAGACGCGTTGCCTGTCGCCGCTTACACCTGTAACAATCAAGGTCTGATTACCTATTATAATCAGACCGCCGTCGAGGTCTGGGGACGGGAACCTACGTTATGCAGCGCTACTGATCGTTTTTGTGGTTCTTACAAATTGTATGATAATGAGGGATTGCCAGTTCCACACGATAAGTGCTGGATGGCGCTGGCACTGGAACGGCGTCAAATTTTCCACGGTAAAGTGGTCGTTGTGGAACATGAAGATGGGTCGCGTAAAACTGCTTTGGCTCATGCCAGCCCGTTGTATAACATTCAGGGTGAGGTCACCGGGGCAGTGAATGTGATGGTAGATATTTCCGACCGGATCGCGCTGGAAAAATCATTGCAAGAAACAACGGCCCGGCTTGAACTGTGCAGCAAAGTTCTCGATCAACATGCGATTGTTGCCGAAACGGATCTTAATGGCATTATTCGCCATGTAAATGATATGTTCTGCAAAGTGACCGGATTTGAACGAGAGGAAGTGATCGGCATGACACATTCTATCGTGAATTCTGACTTTCAAAGCAAAGAATTCTGGGAGAACGTGTTCAAAACCATTGCTTCCGAAGGGATCTGGCAAGGGGAAATCTGCAATCGTCGGAAAAACGGAGACCTGTATTGGGTCGATACTACTATCGCATCCATGCAAGATGGAGAAGGTAACGAGACAGGCTACCTCGCCATCCGCAATGATATCACTGACCTTAAACTGGCGCAAGAAGCAGCACTGGCTGCCTCAAATAGTAAGAGCGAATTTCTGGCAAATATGAGTCATGAAATCCGTACTCCACTCACTGCCATTCTTGGATTTGCGGATCTGCTTCAAGACGAAGAGAACTTTGCAGATTCACCAGCGAGAAGAACTCAGGCAATCGCTACGATTCAGGAAGCGGGAAACCATTTATTGACCGTGATTAATGATATTCTCGACCTATCCAAAATCGAAGCGCAAAAAATGGAGTTGGATTACTCACCCACTCATCTGTTTAATGTTCTCGACCATACTGAAAGTTTATTGCGACCGCGGGCCATCGAGAAAAAAGTGGCGTTGCAAACCATTATTCAGACACCGATTCCTGATCTGATTAATAGTGATACAACTCGGTTGCGTCAGATTTTGATGAATCTTGTGGGTAATGCGGTCAAATTTACGGATCAGGGAAGCATTAAAATCATCGTGCAGAAGCTTAATCAGGACGATGGTGGGGAACTCTTGCAATTCGATATTGAGGATACGGGACCGGGGATGTCGGAGCAACAGGCGAAAATAATCTTTAATGCTTTTTCGCAGGCAGATACTTCCCTCACGCGTCAGCATGGCGGTACAGGCCTGGGTCTGATCATTTCCCGAAAACTTGCACGGCTGATGGGTGGTGAAGTGTCGCTGGCCTGGACAGAACAGGGGAAAGGCACGTGTTTCCGACTTGTGCTACCCATTCATCCGCTTCCCCAAACCCGTTATCAAACTACCCGACTCCTCGATCCCCTCGAAAACATTGAGAAGATTCCAACGGCTGCTTTAGCGCAACTCCCAAGCCAGACTCGAATTTTGCTTGCAGAAGACGGTCCGGATAATCAGCGACTTATCTCCTTTCTTTTGAAAAAGATGGGAGCAATCGTGGAAGTGGCTGACAACGGTGCGATTGCCTATCAAAAAATTCAAGCAGCAACAGCATCACAAGAACCATACGACTTGTTGCTGACTGACATGCAAATGCCCGAAATGGATGGTTACACACTTGCGAAAGCGCTCCGTGAAGAAAATGTGACCCTTCCCATTATCGCATTGACGGCACACGCGATGCCGGAAGATCGCAAGAAATGTATTGATGCCGGCTGTGATGATTACCTGAGCAAGCCCGTCAACAGTAAAATTCTGGCAGACACGATCATGGAC
>NZ_CALEMX010000049.1 GCF_937910335.1 uncultured Gimesia sp.
CCTCTTTTCAGAGTGACAGCACCAAACGACGTTTCGAGAGTTCTGCCTATCGATTAGTAGACCATATGTTGTTTGCAGATGAGCTGGTTCTGAAAGATCAGATTCGTGGCGTAACCAGTTTTCAAACCGATTTTACTCAGTCAGGACCGCGCGACGGTCAGGGGCGATCCTTACGGGATTTTGATCTGGAACAACGTCTGTTCAAGTATCCCTGCAGTTTTTTAATTTACTCTGAGTCCTTCGATGCCTTGCCTCGTCCGATCTTGGATGTTGTCTATCATCGATTGTGGGAAATTCTTTCGGGCAAGGGTGATCCTAAAAAATATGCGCACCTGAGTGCCGCGGATCGCCGAGCCATTCAGGAAATTTTGATCGAAACCAAGCCCGGTTTACCTGATTACTGGAAACTATAGTCGTCTCGTTACTTTCTAGACGGTTCCTGATCCCCTGATTTGCTCTGTCGCCAATCCATTCTGCTGGAAATCGGGCTTATCGCACACATCTGCTTTAATATTGGTTGTTTCAGCGAATTGGCCCGCATAGAATGACGGGGACATTAAGATTGGCTCTGTACGACATCCCTTCTGCCTGATGTCAATTTTGCGAATGGTATTCCCGTGCAGGGCTCAACCAGTCTTTTCCGGATCAATCATCATCAGCTTTTGAGCTTATAATACGAGGAGCTTACGGGAATGTTGCCCCGACGCGAAGTGTTTCCACACGTCATCGAAATTAATTATCAGGCCAGACAACGTTTGGGGTGTTGTGTTTACCTTTTATTCAATGATCAGAATGAATGGCTGCTGATTGATATTGGGTATGAAGATACTGTATCTGAAATTATAGAAATGATCCGCCAGATGGATTTTCCTCTGGCCAATTGCAAATATTTGATTGCGACTCACGCTGATGTAGACCATATTCAAGGTCTGAGTCGCGCCAAAGAGCTGCTGCCAACGGCTCAGGTGGTGGCCCATCCGAGTGCTGCCCGGTTGCTCGAAGTGGGAGATCGTATCAGTACTTATGCAGAAATCAGCGCTCAGGGGATTTCGATTGATATGCCTGCGTGTCAGGTTGATACAGAAGTCAATGAAGGCGATGTAATTGATCTGGGTGGGGATATCAAGCTGGAAGTCTGGCATACACCGGGCCATACCGATGGGCAATTGGCCTTTCGTTTTGGAGACCTGCTCTTTTCGGGTGACAATATTTATCGCGATGGATGTGTGGGACATATCGACGCGCATCACGGTTCTGATATTCCAAAATTTATCAAGTCATTGGAGAGGATTCGCGACTGCGATGCAAAATGGCTGCTTCCCAGTCATGGCCCCATTTTTCAGAATAAAAAAGAGCTCCTGCAGGCGACTGTTGATCGTTTGGATACTTATCAGCATATGGCGGACTTCGGAACCTGTGCCGTCGATTGGCCTTTGCAGGATGAATGGGACGAAGAGCTTTCGAAGGGATTTGATCCCGATACTGCTCAATAAGCCTAAAACTCTTATGGCTTTATGTCCATTTTTGCATCGTCGTAGCCATGTTCTCTGATTAATGTGCTGAACAGGCAGTACAAGACGACTATTGAATCGCAATTTTTGTGTCATTTTGTGAGAGTTCACGTTCTCTGAGCACCAATTCCTGCTGCTATAATCCGTAAAATTGCTATCATTATCAGAATCTTTATCACAAATACAAATGTTGTTGTTGTTGCGACAAGTTTAACCCGATACGACGACGAAATATACCGATACGCGAGGATCGTAAAAAGTGACATCGGTTTAGAAACAGAAGTGGGCTTTTCATTTTTTTTGTACAATCGAGATTGATTCATTGAGTGAAAGTGTGACAATTCAAAGAATCTGATTTGAATGAGTCTCCGAATTTTCAGGAAGAATGCTCAAGTCAGAAGTGATTGTTTCACAGTTTTGAATCAAACAATTTTCGATGAATTTTACGCCGTGTTCACGGACTGAATTCATCTATTTGATAAAGCCTCTTCGGGCTATTGGAATCATTAATGTCTTCGTTTTTTCAAAAGCGCGACCCTTGGGGACATAGTCTCTCGTTATGGGTTGTGGTCTCTATGATCTTCGTCGCTCCTGTTCTTGTAGGAGTTTTGAAGGAGATTCGACAAGAAAACAATGTCGAAAACTGGCTCCCGCCTGACGATCCCCAGTCTAAGGTGCTCCGCTGGCATCGTGAAAGTTTTGGAATTGAAGATCGCGTACTCCTTTCCTGGGAAGGAAGTTCGCTGACAGATCCGCGGTCAGAACGGCTGAAAACGCTTCTACTGGGAACAGCTGACGAAAAAAACATTCGTCGTGGAGGCTCACCTTACATTGCAGACGTTGTGACACCTCAAGATGCCATACAGAAAATGGTTGAGAACAAGGTTAAGCCGGAAGAAGCCCAACAGCGTTTGAAAGGAGTGTTGCTCGGTACGGGGATGCTGAAAATCCGGTTAACCGAAGCTGGCAAGAACAGGCTGGAGCAAACGACTCAGGAACTGATCGAGAAAGCGAAGAGTGAGTTAGGTTTAGTGCTTACCGTAAAGCCCGCTTTCAAAGAGTGGATCGAGATGATCGATGAATCTAAGGAAGAGATCATCAATGACGCGTCTGAGAATCAGGATGAAGATCGGGTCGATTATCAATCTCTGGTGGCTGCGATTCCCGCTCATGATTTTCAGCTAACCTGGCCGCGCATGCAGCCTGATGCTGAATTAACCCAGCAGTTAAAACAGTTGGCTCTTTCTCTGACACGTCCTGAGATGCCAACCGCGTCTGGGGACAATTCGAAAGAAATAGTCGATTCTGCGAAAGCACAACCTGCTCTCATTGAAGATTGTTTTTTTTCCGTAGGAACTCCAATTGCAATTGCGATTGAGTTATCAGGAACAGGTGATGCAGATCATGCTGCTGCAATTGATGCAGTAGTCGTGGCGGCAAACAAAGCAGGTATTCCTGAAGAGAGTCTCCATCTGGGAGGCAGACCCGTTGCGGGCGCTGCATTAAACCAGATGGTCAAGAAATCATCCTGGAATACGGCTCATCCGGTCTGGCAATTTCACAAACGGTCTGTGACTCTGTTTTCTGGATTAATTGGAATTCTGCTCGCCTTTTTAATGTTACGCAGCCTCAGGCTTTCCTGTCTGGTATTGTTAGTTTCTTACTATACCACTTTTGTAGCCGTCTCCATTGTTCCTCTGACAGGGGGAACAATGAATATGGTTCTGGTGGTCATGCCGACCTTATTAACGGTGCTGACGCTTTCCGGTTCGATCCATGTAGCTAATTACTGGAAACATGCCGCTCATGTGGATATGAAAACCGCTGTGACACAAGCTGTTGAAATGGCGCGTGCGCCCTGTATGATGGCCAGCCTGACAACCGCCATTGGTCTGGCATCCTTAATGACCAGTCCTTTATCCCCGGTACGCGATTTCGGTCTGTATTCTTCGATTGGTTGTCTCATCTCGCTGTTGATGGTCCTGATCGGTTTACCATCGTTGTTACAATTATGGCCTGCCAAAGCGCCTAAGGCGTCTGAGATCGATACCAAGCACTGGCAGAGGTTCGGGCGTATTCTGTCCCGGCACCAAGTCCTGGTTTCCATGAGCTGTCTATTGATCTTTGTCGTCTCCTGTTATGGCTTCAAATGGTTTAAGACTGAAACCAAGGTCATTAAGTATTTTCCAGATTCTTCACGCGTAATTCAGGACTATTCGTTTCTGGAAGAAAACCTTTCGGGGATCACACCCGTAGATACTGTGATTTGCTTTGATGAAAGTGCGCAGAAAAATTTAAAATTCTTAGATCGTATTGAGGTGGTCCGCAAGATCCAACATAAGATCGCGGAGCACCCGGAAATCAGTGGTTCTGTTTCACTGGCTGATTTTAGTCCGGTTACAGAGCCGCCTAAAAAAGAGGCGCGTACATATCAAAAACTGGCCTA
Organism: uncultured Gimesia sp.; assembly: GCF_937910335.1. Classification (GTDB taxonomy): domain Bacteria; phylum Planctomycetota; class Planctomycetia; order Planctomycetales; family Planctomycetaceae; genus Gimesia. The sequence goes on from NZ_CALEMX010000049.1 coordinate 3,958, forward strand.
TAACAGACGAGCCCTTCTTACGCAAAAAAGAATTCAGAAAAGCCTGGAAAATGGGACTGCAAAATCGTTTCTGTATATTGCTGAAGAGCCCGTCGAACTGGAACAGGAAACAGCAAATGGCCCCCGATCTGTTGCGTTGAACAAGGGAGATGAGCTTTGGCGAATTACTTCTCAAGTCGCCATCATGTCCGACCTGAATTATGGGGAGCTTACACGGGACTTAAACCAGGTCACTCAGTCTGTTCTACGTGATCATGCAGGAACGACACATCTGGTGACGGGTACCATTCCTTTGTTCCTAAGAACTCAGGAGGCCGTTCTGGAAAGTCTGATTCGAAGCTTCGGGTTAGCCTTTGCCGTGATCGCTATTGTGATGATGGTCCTGCTGCGTAGTCCTCTGGCCGGTTTGATTACCATGTTGCCGAATCTGATGCCGATTGGTGTCGTATTTGGATTACTATGCTGGATGAATATTTCGATTGACATCGGAACAATGATCACCGCTTCGGTAGCTTTGGGCATCGCCGTTGATGGGACTTTGCATCTGCTGACGTGGTTTAAAATCGGAATTAAAGAGGGTAAAAACAAAAGTGAAGCAGTTGCTGCTGCGTTGGGGCATTGTGGTCCGGCGATGTGGCAAACCAGCGCTGCAGTCGGTATCAGCCTGGCGATGCTGTTTCCCGCAGATTTACTGCTGGTAAGCCGCTTTGGAGTTTTGATGTGTGCCCTGATTGCCGCTGCTTTGTTAGCAGACATCATCTTTTTGCCCGCACTATTGGCAGGTCCCCTGGGCTCTTTGATTGAATCGTCAATAAATAAAGAAAAAAAAGAGACGGTGACAGAAGGTGTTCCGCTGTTGCAGGAAGGGAAAGCGACGAAACCGCATCTTTCTCAAGCCATTAAGCGGGTACAATCTGAAAAGACACTCGAATCTTAAAAAGTGATTATCGAGCTCGCGCTGGGGCATGGATGCTTTTGAGAAACTGAAAGATTTCCTGTGTGGGAATGTCGTCTTGAACACCAATTTCACGATTGATTGTGAGATGAGTTTTTCCTCTCGCGGAAATGACTTTTGCCGAGATGCGATTTGCTTTCAGCTTTTTTCCCAGACTTTCCGATTGTCGCCGTGAGTCGGCTCGGCTTGCGACATGCAGGATGAGAAAGGGTGGAATCGATCGATTCGCACGAACATAGGTTAGTGGAGAGGCAGCCTTCCATATTTTCTCATCAGTTCCAAAAACCGTCGTATAGATTTTTTTAGCAGTCGGGCCAGCGGTCTGGATTCGTTCGGTGATATCATAGCCGGCTCCATCCAGTAAAATGGTTCCTTTAATGGTTTTTAGGGAGAGGGATTCCGCTTTGAGATAAACGGGGTTCGTGGAGACCAATGCCACCAGATGCGCTCCTGCGGAATGTCCCATGAGGAATATTTCGTTTGGATTGCCTCCATATACTTTTGCGTGTTCGCGAATCCAATGGATGGCCTGTGCAATATCATGTGCCTGCTGATCATAATTAGCCTGGGGATGGAGACGGTAATTAATGCTGGCGAATAAATAACCGTGCTGTGTAAAAGCTTGAGGTTTGCTATCCACTCCCCGTTTATCGCCGATTTTCCAGGCTCCGCCATGAACCCAGATCACAATCGGATGCTGCTGACCAGAGACGGGCGCGTATAGATCCAGGCTCTGGAAATGTTTTCCCAATTTGATGGTCTTGTCATAAGGGAGATTCTTGAATGTTTTGAATTTTTTCGTAGTCGTCTGATCTTCAGATCGTGCGGTCTGGCAGGGTATCGCCAAAAGAATGCCTGCTAAGGCGAATCTGATTTTCCAGGCATGGATTTGGAAAACAGAGCGATTTGTCACGAGTTCTGGCCTGCTTGTTTTTTCATGAAGTGGATGTCCATACTCGATTTTTGCAGCAGGTCATATTTTTCCCAGACAGACGGACATTCAAACTCAGCATCGCGGGGTGCTCTCAGAATCAGGTGACAATCATCTGAGGAGACAGTCTCCCGCGCCAGTCGCTCCAGCGATTCATATAATCTGGAACCAGGCTTGAGGTCATCGAGCATTTTGTAGGGTGGATCAAAGAAGACGAGATCAAAGGGGACAAATTCCGGAACATTTTTGGGGCGGAAGGAGGAGAGCAGGGCATTGGTCTTCCAGCATAGCGTCTTATCTTCCGCTCCAATACTCTCTACGTTACGTTTGAGCAGTTCGTGCGCTTTGCGATCCTGTTCCATGAAAACGACACTGCTGGCCCCCCTGCTAAGCGCTTCCAGGCCTAGTGATCCGGTGCCGGCATAAATGTCGGCTACACGCTTTTCCTGAACGGTTTCCCCTAACCACTCGAACAGAACTTCTTTCACAAAATCAGTAATGGGGCGTGTTGTCTGGCCGGGATTGACGTGTAATTTTCGACGACGATATTTACCTGCAATAATACGCACTGAGCTGTCGATTCAAAAAAACAGGTGTGAATTAGAATTTCGCACTGATAGTGAATTTACTATAAATCCGGATTGTATAAAGACTTGATAGTAATGAGAAGCATTACTCACTCTCTGCATCCTCTTTTGCAACGCGTTCCCAGTGTTTTTTGATAATATCGGCAGCTTCCTCTGCAATAGAGTGATATTCTTTTTTGTCTTTGAGTTTAGGGGCAGGAGGTTTTGAAGAGGGGTTCATCGCCTGGGCCTGTGATGCGGAAATAATCGTGGTATCACCGGGTGCGGGATCCGATTCATTGATTTCTTCCGAGAGCCAGCTGGA
>NZ_CALEMX010000050.1 GCF_937910335.1 uncultured Gimesia sp.
AGGGTCTGGCGCAAATCGCATGCCAAAGCGAAGGAAGTCATCTGGGAAATGCGGGCTTACATCTCTGTTAAGGGGCGCGGGCCTCTTCTCCTCCTTATCATAGAGAGTTTTGAAATGAATTCGAAAAGAGTACGAAAACGCGGATTTACATTGATTGAACTGTTGGTGGTCATCGCCATCATTGCCATTCTCATCGCATTGTTACTGCCCGCGGTACAGCAGGCCCGGGAGGCGGCACGCAGAAGTACCTGTAAAAACAACATGAAGCAAATCGGTCTGGCACTACACAACTATCACAGCACCCATCAGTGTAATCCCTTTGGTCATATGGGGCTGCATTCGACAGGCGCCAGTTATCGGTTCTGGACGTTCCAGTCAATGCTCCTGCCTTATCTCGATCAGGGCAACTTTTACAATGAGCTGGATTTTAACACTCCCAGTCCTACCTTAGGCTGCTTCGGGGCGCTCGACAGCACTTCAAATCGTGGCGGAAATATTGTCCCGATTTTTCTCTGCCCCAGTGACCCTAATGCAGGACAGGTAAGAGATGAAGCCAGCTTCGGCAAACATGTGCCTTCGGATTATCTGGGCGTTTCCGGAACAACCAGGACTGCCTTTGATGGAATTCTTTTTAAAGGGAGTAAAACCAGAATTCGAGACGTGACCGATGGGACAACAAACACACTCATGGTCGGCGAACGCGGAATACCCCTGGATTTACGCTACGGGTGGCCCATCTGTGGCAGTGGCGATGACCAGGGAGGCGATCGAGACAATATTCTCTCTATAGATTTGGGGCTCAGTCCGGGGGATTCAAGCACTTCAGCACACAATGGCCACTTCTGGAGTCAACATGTTGGTGGCGCGCACTTCCTCCTGGCAGATGGTTCGGTACGGTTTTTAAGTAACAATCTCGATTTTAATTTACTGCAAGATCTATCTACTATCGCTGGAGGCGAAGTCGTTGGCGAATTCTAATGTTCAGTGCTATAAAAATAATCAGAGCAGACTCCACTGGCATCGGCTCTATTCAAGAACAATGCTCTGGCTCATCTGCTTCACCAGTGGGATGTTCCTGTGCATGCTTCCCGGCTGTGGCACAAGCACCAAAGACATTGGTCGGCTGCCTGTCACCGGAACCGTTGTCAAAGAGAACTCGACTGCGGTCGTGAATGGAACCATCAGCTTCCTCCCGAAAAGTAAAGGGCCCGCCGCAACAACACAAATTAGAGACGGCGCATTTCAATTCAATAAGGAGAATGGCCCCATTCAGGGAGAATATCGAGTTCTTGTTTCAGGTCAGGCAGACAAGAGTCCGACTGATTCAACAACGAATCCCGATGAGGCGAACGCAGTTTTGGGAAAAGTCAACTCCACAGAGTGGACTTTTTCTACCCTCATCATGCCCGACTCCCGAGAGTTATCGCCCTTTGTGCTGGAAGAAAAAAGCGCCTCAACAAAGTAAGCTTGTCTCCACAGAGCGTCGCTGATCCATGCCAGATTTTTCCGCGGCTCCGGAAGATTTCCAAAGCGAAACCGTTATCAGATCAATGCCGCTTTTTGTATCGGCAGGAATGACCTGAAGACAAGCCTCGACCGCTGTAAAAATGAGTTCATGCTGAACTCAATCTGATGGCGCACCTTACAATAATGTTGAAACTACAATCAGATTCACACTGCATTCGTAATTCTAGAAAAATCCATAAGTCATTATTTATAAGTGCTTTAAGTAGCTTGGTTTTTATTCGTCGAATACGAATCGGCATAATTGGCATCTTTTGCGCTTCCCTCTTAACGCGTTCACATCACAACGCGGGCAGTTCTGATTTACCTAAAGGGGAAGAGTCATGATGATCCAGAAAAAAGTCCACTACTTGAAACGTTGCTTTCGCTGCTTACTGTCACTGGCTTTGATGGCGGGAATCTGCGGGTCACCACTATTGGAAGCAAAACCATCCAGAAAATCGTCCAGCAATAATAGTCGCAGCAGTTCAAAAAGTTCCTCCAGCAGATCAAGTCAACCACAAAGTTCCAGTCGCAGTAGTTCACAACGCTCACAATCGACCTCAAATCGTTCCAGTCGATCAAAAAGCAGTCCAACACAACGCAGTCAGCCAAAAAGTAGCCAATCGAAAAGCAGCCGACCCCAAAGCAGTCGCGCACAGCCGAAGTCAACACCTTCGACTTCCAAGAGACCCTCTCGTTCTTCACGACCCACTTCGAAAGTCGCACCACAAAAATCGACACCCAAAGTGAGCAATCGCGGAACCGGAAAATCAAAACCCTCCTTCAAAGTGACGCCGAAAACAACGCGGCCCGCTTTCAAGATTCCTCAGACAAGCAAACGCCCGAATGTAAAAGGGAATTCCAAAACTCCACCATCGCGCGTGCCCAGTCTCAAAATTCCTAATCGAAAACCAGGTACGACAAAAGACTTACCCAAGCCTGGAAAAAATGTCGTGAAACCAAAACCGGGCAAGAATAATGTATTTAAACCAGGCAAAGGCACATTTAATCCCAAGCCCGGCAAAGGAACCTTCGTTCCGAAACCAGGCAAAGGAACCTTCGTACCTAAACCTGGAAAAAATGTCGTGAAGCCAAAACCGGGCAAGAACAATGTGTTCAAACCAGGCAAAGGCACATTTAATCCGAAGCCCGGAAAAGGAACCTTCGTTCCAAAACCAGGTAAGGGCATCAAAGTTCCCAAGCCAGGTAAAGGGATCAAAGTACCGAACCTCGGCAAAGGCAAACAGATACCTCCCGTCAAAGGCATCTCAGGCAAAAACGCATTCGGCAAACCCGGAAAGCAGCCAGGAAAACTGGATCTGTCGAAGAACAAAGGATTCTCAAAAGGCAAAGGCAAATTGAAAGGCAATCAGTTTCAACCGTTTCCTCCTTCCAAAAAATGGATCGGTAAAAATGGCGTGCCTCTCAAGAAAGACTTGTTTAAAGGTAAAAACATCAAACCAATCAACGCGAGTCTCGATAAACAGCTGAAAGCCGGAAAATTAAATTCTCTGATCAACAGCAAGAAAAGCAAAAAGTGGAATCTCAAGAAGCAGTTTAATCTGCACAAAAAAGGCGATGTCGCACGACAGATGCACTTCCACAAGAATTTGCTCAAGCACGGCGGTTGGAGAAATCGAACACTGTTCGGTCGCATGTCACTCTCATACACCAACACACACTTTGGTAGCTGGTATGCCGGTCCTGGTGTGTACCCCAGCTACTGCTGGAGCCCACATTGGAGCGAGTGGGTTGACTGGTGCTGGTGGGACTGGTGTCACCCCATCTGTGATCCGCGACCACTCTTCTGTCGTCCTGTCATCTGTGAACCATGTGTTGCCTGGGACTGGTATGAATGCCCTGTCTGGCAGCCACTGCCCATCGTAACCTGTGGTACATGGGTTGACGTTGAACCCATCGTGATCAATACCGGGCTCGACTTGCAGATGTTGGCAGTACGGTTTGTAGATTCGGGACACGCAGAAGAAGAACTCGGACCTCGCTTTCGTGTCTGGTTCCGAAACAATAGCACGGTTGATATCTATAAACCGTTCAACGTGATGTTGATGGCTTCCAATTCACATGAATTAACAGAGGGAGTACCCGAAGCGGGATCACGTGTCGATAATATCGCCGCGGGTCAGATTCAGTCTGTCGATATCCGTCTGCCTTTTGCAGCCAGCACAATGTCGACCGATGCAGAAGGAAATGAAGTTCCTTTCGAACAATTGCATGTCTTGATCGATTCACATCAAGAAATTCCTGAAGCGTTCGAAGAAAACAATGGTGCTGTCATGGCACGCGTTGATGTCCTGTCAGTCGATCCTGCTCTGTTTTCAACTGACACAGAAGTCGTCGTGAGTGGGGGAATGGTGAATCTGGCAGGCGAAGGTCTGGGACCGGAACCCGGTAAAGTTCTCATGTCGCTCAATGGCATGAATTTTGAAGCGGAAATCCACGGCTGGTACGATCTCGGCGTTCGCGTCAAGATGCCCGAACTGCCTCTCTTAGATGCAGCAGAAGCAACCTTGATCGTGGTCCGTGGAGATGGAGCCGCTTCAAATCCAATCGAAGTACAGTTTGCACCACTGATGGCGGAAGTCGTCGCTGAATGACGGAAGTGTGCGACAGGTAGCTTGGAGCTATCTAAATTTCCGAAGAGGGAGCAGGCATTATGTCTGCTCCCTTTTTTTGTGGATCGACCATTCCATTTGCATTACAATTGCACAATACCCACACCGCACGTTTCAAAAATCAGACTCATGAGGTCCTTCTCCTGAAAACATTTCTCCGAGAATTCTGGCTATTCGGATTAAAGCAGGCATCCGCCTGTATCTTCGGAGGATTTCTACTAGCGGTGATGATCATCACGCGGTTCTGGTATCCCATTGATTTTCTCTATCGATACGATTTTCTGTTTCTGGCAGCCATCGCGTTTCAGGTTTTTTTACTCTGCTTTCGTCTGGAATCGCCGCGCGAAGCAGTTGTGATTTTAATCTTTCACATCGTCGCCACGGTAATGGAACTCTTTAAGACCTCCGACGGCATTCGCTCCTGGCAATATCCGGAACCATTTCTGATTGGTATTGGAAATGTTCCTCTGTTTGCCGGCTTTATGTATAGCGCCGTAGGAAGTTATATTGCCCGCGTCTGGCGCATTTTTGATTTTCGTTATTCCCATTATCCGCCAATGTGGAGCACCGTTGTGCTGGTGGCATTAATTTATATCAACTTTTTTTCGCATCACTATGTGTTCGACATTCGCTGGCTCTTAATTTTTGCCAGCATGCTCATGTTTGGGAGAGTAAGCATCTATTTCAAAATGGACACCGTGCACCGCCGCATGCCCCTGATAATCGGCTGGTTACTAGTGGCACTATTTATCTGGTTTGCAGAAAATCTGGCCACCTATTCCCATATCTGGATTTATCCCACCCAGGAAAAGCAGTGGCAAATGGTTCCCCTCTCCAAATTGACCGCCTGGTATCTGTTGATGATGCTCAGCTTCGTGCTGGTTTCGCTCGTGAATCGTCCCACCCTGTTCAAAGACTATCAGGAACCTGACACAAATTCGTCATAAGCATCACAGCAGCTCTGTTAATCAACCAGCTTCAACTCAATTTCATTTTCCGATTCGGAAACATTCACAACCAGAGGCGTACTGCTCGGATTGGTATATTTTACAGGAATCGCACTTTTCATCGAAACACCCTCTGACGTTGTTTGATAGGCGTTCACAGTCACTTTGTGCTCCCCCGCAAGAACACCATCATTTTTTCCGAACGTACTCAATTCAAACTTGCCAGAGGCGTCCGCTTTGCCCGTTGCGGGTTTCCTCCCTTCAGTGGGATAGAACATAATGGAGGCATCAGGGACCGGTTTCCCCTGATAAGTAACAACTCCAGAGACCGAAATCGTGGGCGGCAAGTCCGCATCCCGGTTCACACTACAACCCAGAAACACGATTAAGCCCAATACGGTCAATGCTGGTTTCATTAACAGACGGATCGAATGCATGAGTTGCTCCTGCTGAACTATTGAGATCGAATCGATTGTAATCAAGAACAGATTGACTGACTGAAATCCTTGATCTTTATTTACCTGAATTTAATTTACCGCTGCAAACTCATGAGGACTAATTGAGGAGGCCACCCAGGGGTAAGCCATCTTGAGGATTCCCCATTTGTTGATAAGTCAGAAAATCCATATTTTCACTCAGGAAGTGCACGCTACCATCAACCATTAAAAAATGGGCACCCCCTACATGGTAACTCGAAAAAGCAAATCCATCGGTCCAGCCGTGAGCGCCAGAACTGATCCGAGCCTGAGCACTGCCCCAGACTTTAAAAGGATGATTAATCGGAAACGCAGTAGTCATCGGAGAATGCCAGGCTGCCCAGGAAGACCAGGCATGGAACCCAGGAGAATTTTCGCCCACAAAAAGCACATTCGAAGTCCCGTCAATTACATCTCGCATTCTGATCGTCCGGTTGGGGGTCACCACACTTCCCCCGCCACCACTGACCCTCAGCCCCATACGACGGTCGAACATTCCGTGAGGCAGGGGAGAAGTGGCTGAAGTCAGATCGTAACCCCTGCCATCTACACCTTTATAAGTTGTAACAGCAATATTATTTCGGGAAGCAGCAGGGCAGGTCGCCGGATAACACCAGTTTGACCAAACCTGATTTGCACCACTCACTCGGTCGGCGGTCGGGTCACTGGGACAGCGATAAACGGTCAAGGGAGTTTGTGCGACCGTTAAATTTCCAGCATCAACAATATTTCCACTGAAGTTAATCTTATTATAAAGAGGGGCTTGATCGATATAGGGTAAAACCAATGCACGCCAGCCAAAGGAATTCCCGGTATCACCATGACTGATCGGAAAAACTTTGTGCGCATCATGGTAATTATGAGTGGCCAGTCCGATCTGTTTCAAGTTGTTTTTACATTGGCTCCGGCGCGCTGCCTCTCTTGCTTGTTGTACCGCAGGCAACAAAAGGGCAATCAGGATCGCAATAATCGCAATGACTACCAATAGCTCGATCAATGTGAATCCACGTTTATTGTAGAGGACTTTTTCCATCTTTCTTCCCTTTCAAAATCAATGAAAGTACGACACAGGCCCGCCCGAAATCTGATGTTTTACAAAACGTTCAAAAACCAGGCAGTATTAGACAATAATTAAAACGAATAACTTATAGGCATCAAATTACGCTCTCAGCGGAATTTATTTATCTCATCTCTACTCCACTGATCGCACCAAGCGTCATGCCATGATAGACTTCAGCACGAATAATATATGATTCTGAAGATTCGATCGGGATCTCTCCACTACGCATCTTGTTAAGTAATTCCGCAGCACGATGGCCCAGTTCTGTTTCGTCAACGGTGACCGAAGCGATATGTTGCTGAAGTACGCTATGGCGAATTTTGTCGCCAACTCCCATCAACGAAACCTCTTCCGGCATACGGATTCCCATTTTGTTTAAATGCAGATAGAGCCGCTCTGCCATCGAATCAAAAGACGAAAAAATGGCAGTAGGACGGTCTTTACTTTCCATCAGGCGTTTTAACGTCTTGGAAATTTCCACATCAAGAATCTGCATATCGATGACGCCGTCTTCACCAAAATAACAATTCTTCTCCGGGAGTTCATAGCCTTCCTGAGCAAGTACTGTTTGAAAGCCTTCCAGATACTTATCTGTAGTATGAGTACGGTGCGGGGCGAAAAAGGCAAAGTGCTCATGACCTGATTCAACCAGGGCTTCGCCCGCCAGTCTGCCAATCTCATTGTAGGGCAGTCCTAACAGAGGCGCAACAATGCCCTCGACCGGACGGTGACAGAGGACAACGGGAATGCCCGCTTTTTGTAACTGGCGAATTTGATACGCGGGAGTAGGAGGTGTACTCGCAGGCACAATCGCGACGCCTCCTACCTGATTATCAATCAACTGCAGAATCGCATTGCCCTGCTTGTCGATATTATTACGAGTGCAGCAAACCATCATCTGATTTTGTGATTCTCTCGCTGATTCTTCAAAACTGTGTTGCAGGGAGGGATAGAAACCGGATAAGACTTCAGGGATTACCAAAGCCAGAATATTGAGTCCAGAAGCAAGTCTCTGGCGCGCATTTTCATGCACGAAAGTTCCTTTACCCTGAACGCGGGTAACCAACCCTTCACGCTCCAGCATGCCCATGGCCTGCCTGACAGTACTACGTGCACTTTCAAATAAGTTCGCTAACTGTTGTTCAGAAGGAAGGGCGGTTCCGGGTTGAAGTTGTCCTTCTCGAATCTGCGTTTTGAGAAGTTCCTGAATGCGCTCGTATTTTGTCTGAGTAGAATCAGCAGATCTCCCAGCAGAAAATGAACTCGCATCAAAGGTTTCATCATTGAATATCAAAGGTCGATCATCCAAATTCAAGAACTTTCATTTGCTTTGTACACGTCTGTGATTCTGAATGAATCAATGAAAGGTACATACAATGGCATACCACTTGGCAGTTCCAATAATACAGAGGTCTTTTGATCAGTCAATCAGAAAATCGAGAACAAAGCATTTTAAATAGTATTAATCCAAGCTGAGACAGGCTTTGCAGCAAGTTCGCAAAAATAATCCGAAAACAAGTTCTGAATTAAATGTCTGTACAAGATTGATACAATTACAGAGCTTTTAGGAGTGATCCGTTTCTCTGGGGCGTACCACGAATCAGCTCGACTCGGAAAGGGAACCCCCCTCGCTATCTCACTCTTACCCTTCGTTTTTGAAGTGTCCCTCTAGTTTATGCTGAAAAGAGCCTATAATAATCGCGATAGGGAAGTCTGACCGGGATTCGCAGCAGAAAATTCGGTCATCCCGGGTTTCCTCGTGGAATCCCGCTTGCATCCCATGAAAAAACTGTTTCTACTATTTAAGTAGTGTTTATTGCGTAAAGTCCTGCCTTCAAAGAATATGAGGGATAACTCCCTTTTCATCGTGGGTTTATCCTGTACCACAGGTTTATTATCGCGTCTCCAGAACCATTTGGATCGAGTTGATTTTTATCGAAACCACTATGATTCAATGGGAAGCGTTCTAGAATTAACGAAGCTCACAGCAAATTGAATCATGCCCGACGATCTTGTCTTTATGATGGGGAATTTTGAGGCCCGAATTCCTCAGGACCGTGTTTATAGTAAGTCACACCTGTGGTTCAAGCAGGGGGAAGAGCATTGGCGCGTCGGTTTTTCTGCCTACTCGGTTCGGTTATTACAGGATGTC
>NZ_CALEMX010000051.1 GCF_937910335.1 uncultured Gimesia sp.
GTCATGAATATCAATATTGTCAATATGATGACATGTTGCAGCCTTGTTTTGGTGGATTTACGCTTTGAATACAGGTTTAAAACGATGGTATGGCCTCAAGGTTTATCTCGTTTGTAAAAAGGTCATGTTGTGGGTCTGTTTTGAGTGAGGTGTCTCGTAAATGTTACAACAAAGACATGCGAAGTGTTGCTTAAATGATTATATGTGAATATTTAATAGGTTGTAAGTGGTATTTATTATAGATGTTAAGGTAGTTTATTGTATTGTGCTCTCTTGTTTTGGCATGCCGAATGCAACTGGTAAGTTAGCCACGTGGTGGTTTAAATGACTACATTTTTTCGGCAATGAAAATGAGGAGAAATCTTTTATGACAGGTAAATTAACGACATTGGCAATTTGTTTAAGCTGTATGGTGATCTTTTCGGATCGGGTTAATGCAGCAGATCATGGTGCTATGAAAGTTTCGCACGAAACAAAAACGGCTTTTTTTCAACCTCGTCCTGGTGGCGTTCTAGACGTGATTACTTCGCCGTTTCGGGCTTTGACTGCTCCTGCTAGTTATAACAGGGGATATCAGCAGACTTCATATCAGCCCCAATATGGTCAATCGGCCTATGGCCGCACGAACTGTGTGAATGGTAAGTGCTATCCCAGTAGCACGTATCAAAGTCCTTGTGCTAATGGAAATTGTGGAATTGGTTCCAGTTGTGGTGCGAACTGCAGATCTGGAAATTGTCCTGGTGGAAACTGTGGCGTGAATCGCTATCAGCGTCCTGTTCAGTACAATACTGGTTATCGTGGATCATACGGGAGCAGTGCTCAGCAGTATCCTACGTATCGACCAGTCAGTCAGCCTGTTTATCGGTCCTATCGTCCGGTAAGTCAGCCAGTTTATCAGCCTTATCGATCTGGACCAACCAGTTCAACTCGCAATGATCCTTTTTTCCCGTAACTTGAAGTAGCGACTTACCCGTCACGATGTACGATAAAACAGGAGTGACAATGCGGTTGAGAAAAAACTGAGCTACTGGAATTTCCGGTAGCTCAGTTGTCTTTTTAGGAAAAATGTCCTGTGTAAAGTTGTTTTACTTGATAAACTGTCTGCGGCAATAAAATAACTTGAATGTAAACTGAGTGTTGTTTGAATAAAATACAAAACGATTGTTTTCTCGATGTTATCTACTGCCTTCAGCCGATCTCTGGGAACTCACTTTGAATGAAAAAAAGAAATGATTTTTCATTGAGTACGAGTCGAAGAATAAGAATAGAGATGTGGATTATCGTTAAAATCAGATGAGTTCCGTCAGAGGATGGAATGATCTGAAGCAATATTTGAGATGATGTTACTGTATTGAGTTGAAAATATTGAGTTCTTTTTTTGCTCAAGAGAAGGACGCTTAATTTTCGCGTGTTCAGTTCGGTGCAGTAATCCTGAGGAATAGGTATTTAATGGATCACGAATTGGTACACTCTTTAAGTTCCCCCATTCACTCGATGCATACATTTTCCTACGGTGCAGTACCGCAGGATAACGGGGTGCTCTTTTCTGTTTACAGTCGCTCTGCCACTTCGATGTGGTTATTACTGTATAACCATGTTGATGATTTAGAGCCATCCGAAGTGATTCAATTCAATCAAGAGTATGGCCGCTTAGGCGATATCTGGACGGCTTTCATCTCGGGTATTGGCCCTGGTCAACTCTATCATTTTCAAGCAGATGGTCCTTTTCAACCAGAGGTCGGACATCGGTTTGATAAACGGGCTCGTTTGATTGATCCCTATGCCAAAGCACTTGCAGGAAATTATCAGCCTTCTCCGGATGGGATAGTCCGACCACCTAAGTGTGTGGTTGTAGATGATCAGTTTGACTGGCAAGGCGATCGTCATGTGAGGCACCATCTGGCTGACACAGTCGTTTACGAAATGCATGTGCGTGGATTTACGAAATCATCCAGTAGTGGTGTTGAAAGTCCGGGAACTTATGCTGGCGTCATCGAAAAGATTCCGTATTTGATTGATCTGGGTATTACCGCCGTTGAGTTGATGCCCATCCATGAATTCCCGATGAACGAACCGGATGGTTCCTTTACTGACCACCAGAATTATTGGGGCTATGAAACACTGGCTTTCTTTGCCCCGCATCGTGGTTTTGCCACCAACCCGGAACCGGGCGCTCAAGTGCGAGAGTTCAAAGAGATGGTGCGGGCTTTGCATGATGCCGGCATCGAAGTCATATTGGATGTGGTCTTTAACCATACTGCGGAAGGTAATGAGCACGGTCCGACGCTTTCTTTTCGCGGATTAGAAAATCAAGTTTACTACCACCTGGAGCAAGGTGGGAAACACTATAAAAACTATTCCGGATGTGGAAACGCGATTAACGGCAACCACCCCGTAGTCCGGGAGATGATCTTCCATTGTCTGCGTTATTGGACCTGTAACTATCACATCGATGGATTCCGGTTTGATCTCGCATCTATCTTAAGCCGCGACAGGAGCGGAAACCTTGTTCCAAGCCCTCCATTGGTCGAAGCCATCGCAGAAGATCCGCTATTGGCAGATACGAAACTCATTGCAGAGGCCTGGGATGCCGCGGGAGCCTATCAGGTCGGATCATTTTCACACATGCGCTGGGCAGAATGGAATGGTCGCTATCGGGATGACGTGCGCCGCTTCTGGCGTGGCGATGTTCCGACACTGGGGGATTACGCGACACGTCTCTCCGGTTCAAGTGACCTTTACCAGAAAACGGGGCGCGAGCCATTTCATGGCGTGAACTTTATTACTGCCCATGATGGGTTCTCTTTGAATGATCTGGTGAGTTATGAACACAAGCATAACTATGCCAATCATGAAGACAATCAGGACGGGGAAAACAATAACATCAGTATGAATTTCGGTGTTGAAGGTCCCACTGATGACCCGGCCATTAACGGTATGCGCGAACGTCAGATCAAGAACCATCTGGCAACGCTCTTTTTGAGTCAGGGCGTTCCGATGTTACTTTCTGGAGATGAATGTCGCAGGACGCAGCGTGGGAATAACAATACATATTGCCAGGATAATTCCATTTCCTGGTTTGACTGGTCGCTGGTTGATAAAAACAGTGGTTTGTATCGGTTTTGTAAAGAGCTGATTCATTTTCGACTTTGCGAACCCACGTTAAGACAGAGGGACTTCCTCACCGGACAATTGGATGGAGTTGAAAAACTTCCGGATGTCAGTTGGTTCAATGTACAAGGCCATTCTGTAGATTGGAAACATGACACGCACTGTCTGTTATGTATTCTGGGGGCAAGGCACACATCTCGACGAGTCAGGGATGGTTCTGATCTGATGATTCTGATAAATTCTTCTCCCGATGCGCAGGCATTTGAGTTACCGTTCGGGGTCAAGCCGAAAGAATGGCATTTGACCGTCGACACCTCTGCCCGGTCACCACTGGATATTTTTCCGAAGCGGGATGGTACGACCTTATATCCGAGAGTGGCTGTGTTACCTGCACGTTCAATGCGTTGTTATGTACGCCGTTCTTCGCGCCGTTAAGCGGTTCTTCTCAGATGAACTGCATGATGGTAATGAGTATTCCCAATGGAATACACCAGTACGCAAAATACTGCAGTTTCCCTTTTTCAAGCCAGCGAACCAGTAACCAGAGCGCAGCCAGTCCTATAATCGCTGAGACGATCATTCCCACGGCCAGCAGGCTCAGGGGAGTGCTCATATGCGGGTTCGAGAGTATTTCCGCCGTTTCAAGAATGGTCGCGCCAGCGATTGCTGGAATCGCCAGTAAAAATGAAAAGGTTGCCGCTGATTGTCTGGACAATCCTGTAAGCAGGCCGGTCACGATTGTACTACCGCTGCGCGAAATACCAGGTAAAATGGCGATTGCCTGCGCAAAGCCAATGATGAGCGCCTGCTTGTAAGAGATTTCCGTATAGCTCTGTTCTTTTTGAGGAATGTGAGGAATCGTGAGCAGGAAGAGGCCTGTAATCGGTAACATGCAGCCTGCAAGCAAAGTGCTTTCCAGCATAGGCTCAGCATATTTTTTCGCTGCTAATCCAATCACGACTACGGGTAGCGTTCCAATAATCAACAGCGGTATGACCCTGAAATCCTGGCTGAGTAGTCGATAGATGGTTCTTCGGTAGAAGATGAGTATTGAGATTAAAGTGCCCGCATGCAGAACAATATTCACGTCTGTCTGGTCTGCCTGGATATCGAGCAGGCTTTCTACAATCACCAGATGCCCTGAAGAGCTGATCGGAAGGAACTCGCTGATTCCCTGAATGATTGACAGCAGAATCATTTTTAACCAGGTCATTATGAAATCTTTTCCGACGAAATAGATGGGGAATCAGGAGGATGGTAAGTGATCGAAATCCAAAACGTTCACTCTGGTCGTTTCAGACGAAAGGTGAGCAGAGAGGAGTAATGTTATAAATGTAATTCTGGAAACAATTTATGGCAC
>NZ_CALEMX010000052.1 GCF_937910335.1 uncultured Gimesia sp.
AATCGTTCCCCCTGAAACGCATGCGCACTCTCTAACAAAGATCGTGTCAGCGAAGCGGTACTGTCCCCCCAAGCAAAACGGGCTGCAAAATAGTGATCCCAGGGGTTA
Organism: uncultured Gimesia sp.; assembly: GCF_937910335.1. Lineage (GTDB taxonomy): Bacteria > Planctomycetota > Planctomycetia > Planctomycetales > Planctomycetaceae > Gimesia. Next base: position 109 of record NZ_CALEMX010000052.1, read on the forward strand.
CCATCAGGCATGGTTTGCACTTCGAGTTCAATTTTCACATCCAGAACTGGCCGTCCGCGCCAAAGCTGGAATGTCTGTCGAAATGTCGCCAGAGTACTCTCACTTACCTGGTCATAAATTTCGCCGGTCGAAATGATTTCTCCCATACCAGGCCCGTCGCACGTCAGTTCCACCTTCACTTCACGTACTGCCGAATAAGGAGTTTTCGTTTCTACATCACCTAAAGCGCCCGGGGTTGTAATATTACGCTGATACGGAAACCGAAACGCGAGTTGCTGACTTAATCGATTGGGTTTTCGTCCGTATTCCTTGATTTGTGCAATCCCGCCGGTCTCTTCATGAATATGAACTTCAAAGTATTCATTTCTGAGTAAGAGCGGCTCGGCGATCGGCACATTATTTTTCACAGGTGCGGCAGGAGACTTTCCGGGTTGTAACCAGACAAAACCGGCACCGGGAATTTCTACAACAGCTTTTTTCTGCCGCTCATCAAATTGCGTAACAATGACAGCAGCATTTGCTTGGGGTTCATGTTCAAAATCGGGCAGCTCAACAACCACTCTTCTGGTAAATGACAGTGAGTTTAACAACAACACGCCACTCTGTTGACTTGCACCTTGAAGAATAATTTGTGCCAGTTTTGACACACCTGTTTCACGAAATCCCTGCAAACAAGTGACTGCGTTTTGAATCGATTCTTCGCTGGCATCGGAGTGCCCCCGTTCCACATCCTTTTCGACTTTTAAAAGCGCGGGATCTTCTATCGTCTGTCCCAACAATGCATGTGAAACCGATTCAAACCAACGCCCGGCGGTAAATTCATCGTGTCTTTGAAAATGATCGATGAATCGGCTGAGCGGGTCAGGTTTTCGCATCGCTACCAGTTGACTCAAAAAGGGCGACAGGTATTCGCGTGCATCATAAGAAGAGTGCCTGCCCGAGGACTCCGTGTTTTGAAAAAAATCATTCAGTAATACAAAACTGCCCAGCACCGGTGCATAGCGATGAATGCGTTTAAAGTCTTCAAAAAAAGGAGATTTCACATCAGGCCAATGCGCAAACATCAAGGCTCCCACCTGATCTTCTTCCATCGATTCGGCCATACGCTGAGGAAAGCGAAGGTAACCTGAGGATCCTTCCGCGGACATCGGGATACGGGAAAAAGCATCCAGAATCGTTCCATCAGCTCCTTCCCAGTGAATTTTACTCTGCTCATAATCGGGATAAATCCCATCATCGAGAACCAGATGCAAGGCAGAATGAAATCCGAATCGATGTAATAACATCGGCAGGATCGAAGCCAGGCCAAAACGTCGTCTGGCCCAGGTGGTGGGCGCACGACCGGTCAGATCCTGAATCTGTTGCATCCCAGACTGGAGCTGCCAGATGAGAGACTCCACTGGTACGACAGGAATTGCAATCTGATCCTGCTCGCCGCCGATAATTTCAGTTTCTTGATTATCACAACTCGTTTTCAGGAGTTCGATCAGATCCGGATTTTTTGTGGCGATGTCATCCAGATCATCGGCGGTCACCAGAATGTTAACGGGCCTCTCGTCGGCGACCGCCTGTTTCAGAGAATCATTCACCCATTCCGGCGTTAACAGGCACAAGTCAATCAAATAACAGTCAATCGGGTAAAATCGTTCACGATTTTCGAGCAGAACCTCAAAACATCCTTTTAAATGTGCGCGGGCTGCTTCGATATCATTTGCCAAAGCAGCATCGGCGGCAGCGATCGCTTCGCGCTGGATAGTTGCTTCATCCAGACTACTGAAGTGATGCATGCACCGTGTTAATAACTCCAACTGAATATAACAGATCCCCAGCGCATAAAAGTCAGCAACCAGATCTGCTGACAATTCCGGCTCCGCATTCGTTTCTTCTTCGTGATGTAACGGCTTCAGCGCAGCCTCTGCCATTTCATCGCGTTTAATTTTCCCACTGACTACAGTCGCTCCATTCGACTCCGCTTCTTCGATCCAGCCGTATGGCAGCCAGTCTTCAGAAGTCTTGGGAATTAGCAGTAAACGATCTGCTAGGAACTGAGGTGGTTCATCGGAACGATGCCAGCTGGGAATGACCCTCGAAGATGCCAGCAGTTCAGGATGCCAGGCGACTGCAAAGGCATTTAATAGGCTCTCGGCGTCTTTTTCTTCCAGTTCCGTGGGAAAATCTTCAAGACTGTGGCAGGGAATCAATATTACAATATCATTGTATGTCATTGTCTTACAATGCTTTATAAACGTAATAACATGCTAATATTGAGTGTGTGACAACATCTGTTCGCCTCTCAGACAGTGTTAAGCATAAGCAAACTCGCGTTGAGTATCTATAGTCCCGTATCTGACAGGTTCCATAATTCGCAAATGCCTGACTATCTTCTACTTAAAGATGGTGTAACAAAACAAGAAAACATAAACGTCAGTACACTTTCTGTTTAAAAAACCTTTATTCTCCATCCATCAAAAATCCGAGAAAATCGTAATTAATACAGAATCATGGGGAACTATCCTGTTTCACTACTCGTCGAATCAATTAAGAGAACCAAAAATTATCATCAAATTTGATGAATTCAACTCAAATTTCAGCTATCATCAGAAAATAGTCGGGTTGATTTATTTAATTTTCAGGAAGTCGTTTTCAAACATCTGTTATTTCATTGACTTTATAAGAAACCCTGTGATAGCTTTATGTTAGGGAATAATTTGTTCTATAGATGGTTCCTGACACATCTTGTACTTTAACTGCGTAAATCAATAACGATCTTGCTGACCTGAAAAGGTTCCTTTCAGCAGGAAAATGGCGCTTCTTTAATTATTTCGAAACCTTTCCGGATTGATCTGCTTTTTCAAAGTCAGGTTTATCCAGAATGCAGGAGTAACCAGACACATGGCAGATAATCAAGCTGTTTGGGGCATTGAAATTGGGCAAGCCGGTTTAAAGGCAATTCGACTTCGCTATGCCGAAGCCGCCGATCAGGTTATTGCAGTTGCCTTTGATTATATTCCGCATCCCAAAATTTTGAGCCAGCCCGATGCTGTGCCTGATGAATTAATCAACCAGTCTCTGGAAACCTTTCTTTCGCGAAATGAAACGAGTGGCGACCTGATTGCAATCAGCGTACCCGGACAGACATCGCTGGCCCGCTTTATCCAGCTGCCACCTGTTCAATCCAGTCGTGTTCCCGAAATCGTAAAGTATGAAGCCAAACAACAGATCCCCTTTGCTTTGGAAGATGTGATCTGGGATTTTCAGCCTTTGGGAGGAGGCGTGGAAGAAAGTGGTTACATGCTGGACGCGGAAGTTGGTATTTTCGCTATGAAGCGAGAGCAGGTTTTGCACGCACTGCAACCATTTCTTTCACGAAAAATTGAAGTTGAATTAATTCAGATCGCTCCATTGGGTCTTTACAATACACTTTGTTATGACTCATTGGGAATTCGTCCCGGTCAGGAATACGAGGGAAATCCTGAAGAGTCCGCAATTGTCGTCGATATGGGTGCAGACAGCACCACACTGATGGTGACGAACGGCAACAAAATCTGGATTCGTAATGTTCCCATTGGTGGTAATCACTTTACACGTGCATTAACCAAAGAGATGAAACTTACGTTTGCCAAAGCGGAGCATCTTAAATGCAATGCCACTCGTTCGGAAGACCCTCGTGCCGTTTTCCAGGCTTTACGCCCCGTCTTTAATGAATATGTTTCAGAAATCCAGCGGTCGATTGGTTACTTTTCCAGCGTAAACCGTGATGCAAAAATATCGAAGGTTTATGGAACAGGCAATGGTTTCAAACTGGCCGGCCTCCAAAAGTTCTTACAACAGAACCTGCAGTATGAAGTCGAGCGGCTCGATGATTTTCAGTCGTTGGTTGGCGATGCTGTTCTTAACGAACCTCTCTTCCAGGACAACATTCTGACATTTACGGTCCCCTATGGTATCGCATTACAGGCTTTGCAGCAGACAACGATCCGGACTACGCTGCTGCCTCCCGAAATTGCGACTGCCCGTAAAATCCGTCGCAAAAAACCCTGGGCGGTTGTCTCAGCGGCAGCATTACTAGTAGGTCTTTGCATCTCAGCAGTGGGCTACAGTAATGTTGCGAACTCCCTCAGCAAGGACCGCTTCGGGAGTGTCGAAGACAAAGTAAAAAGTTTAACTACACAAGTTTCCGGATATCAGTCCAGCTACGATGCCGCGGCGAGTGAATTTACCTCTAAGGTTGAGAAGGGAAATAAACTCGTCTGGAATCTGGACACACGAGACGATTGGCTGGAAGTATTCAAAACGATTAATGAATGCCTGCCAAGGGATATTGGAGACCAAATCGACAATGAGCAAATCGAGAAAAGAAATCAGATCAAACTTCCTGGCATTACAGTGAAACACTACAGTGATTTGAATGAATGGTTTGAGAAAATCCCTGAACGGTCAAAGACATCCTATATGCTGAAGGCAGATCAGGAAAAAGCACCGGAAGGCGAGGGATTTGTCTTTACCCTGAAGGGTTTACATTATCACCATGATGAATCGAAACCCACAACTGATGTTGGCATTTTGTATGTCAATGAAACCCTCCTGAAAAACTTACAGTCATGGACTGTTAAAAATCCGGAGTCAGCGCCCGTTGATGTACGAAAAATGGGCATCACACACGCTGTGATTCTGAAAGATCAACGACTTCCTTTTGAGTTCTATCCAAAACACTATCTTTCTTATTAATTTTCGG
>NZ_CALEMX010000053.1 GCF_937910335.1 uncultured Gimesia sp.
ATTGTTGTGTTCTGAGTAGCAATCCGATGGGGCCCGTAAGACCCACCGATTCTTCTTTCAACTTTGTTTGTGTGAATTGTTTTTTGAGGTCTTCCAAGATCTGGCTTGTGTTTGATATGCTCTGGTCAACACCCTCGATTTTTTTGTTGAGTTGCAGGATTTCTTCTGCATATTTCTGATTTTGTTCTGCCAGTGGTTGCAGGAGAGGATTTGTTGCAAAAACTTCCTTTCGCGCTTCTTTAACACGCATCTCAGATTCGATATTCCGCCGATTTTTGATCTGTTTTTTTAAGACATCGACCGTTTCTTTTTGCTTTTCCAACTTCAGTTTTAAAAAATCGAGTTTTATACGCGGGAAACCGACTGTATCTTCCGCGTCATAGGATGCGAGTTCGTTTTTTAAGGCAGGTTTTTCAAAGAGGAATTGATTCAGTTGTGTCGTAAGTTCTGTTTCTCTGGCTGTAGTGACCGCCGTGGGTTCATTCACAGGGGCTGGGACTTTTAATTGCTTATCGATCTCTGCTGCTTTTTCATGGATGGCACTAATGCGCGCTAACGCCTCTTTCTGACGATTGGCCCGACTTGAATATTCGGCTTCCATAGTGGATAGCGCTTTTTTGTCTTCTTCATATTGAGTCTCTGCCTTTGCAAGCTCTTGTTCCAGATCTGAAAGAATTTTGATGTGAGAAAAGGAAGGGGTCGGTTGATTACTCTTTTGCTTAAGCTCAACTTTAATGACAGAAAGTCTCTGCATCACATTTTTCGAATTGGTTTCGAAAAAATGTGCTGAATCTTGAAATTCAGAGGCTTTCTTCAAGTTTCCCAGCGCTTGATTGTAAAAGTCAATTGCCTTTTTCTGGTTCTCTTCAGAGAGGTCTTTAATATTTTTGACCTGATCAATATTTTTCTGAATCAGTTCCGCTTTGATCTCAGGCGATTGCTTTTGGGATGGTGAAGTGCCGGGCGGGAGTTGAGTTTTAGAAGTTGGCTGGGCTTGTATTTCCAGCATGGGGAACAGGGTAATTGCCAACGCGAGTACAGGGAAATGCCACATTTTTAAGAGTCGAAGCCGAATTGTCATACGGGTTGATATCTCAGTGAAAAAAACTGGTTGAATCTGATTAAGAACTGACTCTCAGTCATCTCTCAGTTTGCAAGTTTAGTTCTTTGCGTTCTGTTTCAGCAAGGTGTGCGGACAGTCTCTTTGTAAAAAGTCGTACTGCTGTAGTTATTGATATCAATAGTTGTCTTCGTGTTGTGTATTTCAATGTCAGAGGGAGCGATATCGAAAATATGCCGGAATTTGCAGATCTAAATCGGTTCCGGATCTTTGACTTGTGATATAATAAAGAGAGGTTCTGTCTCTATGCGGGGTGGTTGACGCTTTCCTGTAGAGCGTAGACCTTGCAATCAATGCCATTGAAGAGATTGGGGCTCAAATGAGTGATGAGATCCAATGTCTTGTGTGAAAACAGGAGCAGATTAGAAACAAATCGCTTGACATATTCCGTATACCGAACAAATAATGTATCAATGGCTGTTGTATGTTCAGCCACCTTCCCGAAAACCCTCCCTTTAATCTTCAATTTGTTTAACGACAGTGCAAATGAATTCTGTGTTAAAAAACTTTGACTCTCAACTTCATTGGACGGCGCGATGTCTCATTCGTGTCTGTCTCTTGCTGTCGTTGTGGAATCTACCGTTTCCCTGGTTGCATAATCATGATTTGCATCAGGAGACAGAGGAACATAGTTTTTGGTTGTTTTCGCATGTTGACGAATTCCATAATGAGGGTGGAGAGGAGCTCAAAGAACAGGGCTGGCACCTGCATTTTGTTTATTTTGGAGGCGAACAGAACAGCAATCCTTTTGAAGACCGATTCCCGGTTCAACATCAGTTCATTGTGGGTGAGTCTTCTCAGCCGATGCCTGCTTCCGAGTTTGCACAAACATCTTTTCAACGCCAGGTTTTTGCATCCGTCAGTTTAAAAGATGTTTTCGCCTCCCCTTTCAGTCTCTCAGTCCTTTCGATTAAAGATCGAGTGGTTCAAGAGCAGTTTCTACAATCATTTCAAAAAAGATCTCTTCGTGATCTGATCAGCGTTTCGCTCTGCTGATTCAATTTCATCCTGCTAGAACGTTGTCTCGTTTTACAGTTGGGATCGTGCGCATTTCATTACTCAAATGATCTGACTTCAGCATGATGCCGTTCTCTTTTCCGTTGATGCGGGAGAATTGAATCATGAAATCACGTGTAGTTATTGTCCTTTTGATTTTTGTCTCAGTCATGGGAGTCGTCTTTTTCTGGGACCAGGTTCCGCATGATTTCGAACAGGGCCCGCTGACAAAACCAGATTCGTCAGATACGGAAAAGGAATCAGATGGTCCTTCTTCAGATGTATTACTCTCTGAAGAGAAAATCAAGGCGATGCATTTAACGCTCTCTTCCGTAAAACGACAGAACCTGAACCGGGTGCGCATCGTTCCGGGAAGATTGCGATACGATGATCGCAAACATGTCGATATCAAAGCACCTACGGAGGGCGTCCTGATTGAAACCCGGGTCAAGCCTGGTGACTCGGTCAAAACGGGCCAGATACTTGCGGTCATTAATAGTCCCGAGATCGGAACGGCCCGTGCAGATCTATTGCAGAGAACGACCGCATATCAACTGGTGCGCAATCAGTATGACTGGAAAGCACTGATCCAGAATAATGTCCAAAAGCTGGTTGATGCTTTGTTAAGCCAGCGTTCAATGGAGTCTGTAGAAAAAGAATTTACCAATGCGAAGCTCGGGAGTTATCGATCTGATTTGCTACCTGCCTACTCCCGCTATTTATTGGCTGTGATGGTCAATCAGAAGTCGGCACCGTTGGCAAAATCAGGAGCAATTTCGCAACAGACGCAACAGATGCGGGAAGCTGAAGTACAGGAATCCAGAGCTAATTTGAAAGCGTTATGCGAACAGTCGATTTACGATGTACGTCTGGAACGCGATCAGATGCTGGCTAAACTCAATGATGCCAACCACCGGATGAAAATCAGTCAGCAACATCTGGAATCCCTGATTGGATCAGGGAAGGATCTGAATGCCGAGGAATTACAATCAGCTGCAAAGTTATCTCGCCTGGAGATTATTGCTCCCTTCTCTGGAACGATTGAAGAGCGGACATTTAGTCAGGCGGAAAGGGTTAAACAGTCTGATTCATTATTTGTTTTATCACAAACCGACTCACTTTGGGTGGCGGCTGATATCAGAGAATCGGATTGGAGCGCCATCTCTTTGAATAGTGGTCAGGATCTGAAGGTAAAGGTCATTGCCTTTCCCCAACTGACGTTTTCGGCCCGTCTGTATTATCTGGGACGTAAAGTCTCGCCGACAACTAATTCGGTCCCTTTAATTGCCGAAATTAAAAACCTCAAAGGGTTGTTACGACCAGGTATGTTTGCCCAGGTCATGATTCCTGGCAAGGAAAAATCAGATGTCATCGCGGTGCCGGCCCGCGCAGTACTTGATGATGCCGCACAGGAGTTTGTATTTATTAAAGCTTCCGACCGGTCTTTTCGACGAGTCGATATCCAATCGGGATTCAAAACAGAAGATTGGGTTGAAGTACAAAAAGGCCTTCACGGCGGAGAACAGGTGGTAGAGGAAGGGGCATTTACTCTGAAATCCGAACTGTTGCTGGAACGGGAAGAATAAGAATAGCGGGTTCCTTTACTGTTCGATTTTCTGTTCTCTGATGGAGTTGTGTTGATGTTATCGCGCTTAATTGAATTTTCACTGGCCAATCGATTTATTGTCCTGGTATTGACATTTTTAATGGCGGCAGGAGGGCTGTATTCTGCCATTCATCTGCCTATTGATGCTGTGCCTGATATGACGAACGTGCAGGTTCAGGTTGTTACAGATGCCGGTTTTCTTTCACCAGTGGAAGTGGAACGTTATGTGACCTATCCTGTTGAAACAGCGATGGGGGGGCTTCCCCAGGTGGAAGAAGTGCGTAGCGTTTCCAAGTTTGGAATATCGGTTGTCACAATCGTATTTGAGGAAGGGACTGATCTGTATTGGGCTCGTCAGCTTGTTACCGAACGAATTACCGTGGCCTCGGCTGATATTCCTCCCGGTTATGGGACACCTCAACTTGGTCCCTTGGCGACAGCGCTGGGAGAAATTCTTCAGTTTGAAGTGCGTGGTGAAGAATATTCTTCTATGCAACTTCGAACGATACTGGAATGGGAAATTGCGCCCAAACTGCGCGAAGTTCATGGCGTAACGGAAATTAATACACATGGCGGTTTTTACAAAACGTTCGAAGTGCAACCGAATCCAGATCGATTGAACAGCTACGGAATTTCTCTGGCAGAGCTTTACCGTCGAATTGAAAATAATAATTCCATCGCAGGGGGGGGATATGTTGTTCACAATCACGAACAACGATTTATTCGTGGTCAGGCACTTCTGAAAAATCAATCTGATATCGAGAACATTGTTGTTCGCCATGATCCCGATAGCACGCCTATTCTGGTGCGCGATATTGCGAAGGTCGAAATTGCTCCGATGACGAGGCAGGGGTCTGTGACCCGCGATGGGAGAGGAGAAGCAGTTACCGGTCTCGTGATGATGTTGATCGGTGAAAATTCACGGGAAGTGGTTGCCGCGTCAAAGGAAAGATTGGAAGAAATTGAAAAAACGCTGCCCGAAGGAATCAGGCTCGAAATTACCTATGACCGTTCCTCCTTAATCAGCCGAACGTTGAGAACCGTGCTTACCAATCTAGTTGAAGGGGGCATTCTGGTGATCATCGTTCTGCTGGTCATGCTGGGGAGTTTTCGCGCGGGTTTGATTGTGGCGCTGGCGATTCCCTTGTCGATGCTGTTTGCCACGAATTTAATGGCGGCAACTGGAATTACGGCCAGTTTAATGAGTCTGGGCGCCATTGATTTTGGATTAATTGTAGATAGCTCTGTGATTATGGTGGAAAACTGTATTCGCCGTATCTCGTTAAATAAAGCTGGGAAATCACATTTGGCGGTAATTCGTGATGCAGCGATTGAAGTTCGCAAACCGACCATGTTTGGGGAATTGATCATTGCCGTTGTGTATCTTCCGATTCTGGCTCTTCAGGGTACTGAGGGAAAATTATTTCGCCCGATGGCATTAACAGTGTTGTTTGCATTAGCAGGTTCATTGGTGCTTTCACTTACGCTGATGCCTGCACTCGCTTCGCTTTCATTACCAAAAAAGATGTCAGAAAAAGAGATCTGGTTGATACGCTGGATCAAAATATTATATCAGCCACTGGTAACCTGGACGATACGGCATCCGTGGAAGACTGTCTTTGCTGCCTTGCTGGTTTTTGCAATCAGTCTTCCCGTAGGAGGCAATCTGGGAGCCGAGTTCATGCCTCGTTTGGAAGAGGGTGATTTACTGGTTGAAGCGGTCCGTTTACCGAGCGCCACCATTGAAGATTCCGTTGTCATGTCGACTCAGATTGAAAAGGTGTTGATTACATATCCTGAAGTGAAAACAGTATTTTGTAAAACCGGGCGTCCTGAAATTGCCAATGATGTGATGGGCGTGCATCAAACCGATGTCTGGGTGATACTGAAACCACAGGCAGAATGGCCGCAATTGAAATCGAGAGATGACCTTATCGAAGAAATGTCTGCCGATTTGAATAAAAGTGTTCCCGGTGTCGCCTTTGGTTTCACACAGCCGATTGAAATGCGCGTCGATGAACTTGTGGCGGGGGTTAAAGCGGATGTTGCTGTTTTACTCTATGGCGATGATTTATCAATACTCAGTTCCAAAGGTAAAGAAATCGAACGAGTTCTGAAAAATGTGCCCGGCGCCGTTGATGTGAAAGCTGATATTCAGGCCAACCTGCCTACGATTCGGATTGAACCGAAATGGGATGCATTGGCACGTTATGGTATGGACGCGAAAAATGTAATGGATGTGGTTTCTTCATTGGGTGGACATCAGGTTGGCCTGATCTTTGAAGGTCGCGCCCGTTTCCCGATTATTGTGCGGATTCCACAGGTCTGGCGAGAGAAAATCAGTTTGCTGGAACAAATTCCGGTTTCTAACTCTCTCGGTGTTCCAGTGCCTCTCAAAGAACTGGCTGAAATTTCATTTGAAGAGACTCCTCCTTCGGTCGAACATGAATCCAATCGTCGACGAACTTTCATTCAAGCGAATGTACGCGAGCGCGATGTGGCCAGCTTTGTGGGTGATGCACAGCGGGCAGTTCAAGAGCAGATCCGACTGCCGGAAGGATACGAAATTCGTTGGGGCGGTGATTTTGAAAACTTGCAATCCGCCAGTAGACGCCTGGTGATTATTACCCCGATCGTACTCTTATTGATTTTCCTTTTGCTGCATACGACCTTTCGATCGGTACGATTGGCGTTGTTGATTTTTCTAGCAGTACCCATGGCGGCTTCAGGGGGGATTTATGCATTGGCATTGCGTGATATGCCCTTCAGTATTTCTGCGGGCGTTGGGTTTATCGCGCTCTTTGGTGTCGCTGTTCTGAATGGTCTGGTCTGGGTCAGTGCAGCGGAGAATTTGCGGATCAAGCAGAAAGTTCCCGTAAATGAAGCCACTTTTCAAGCAGCTTTAGCGCGATTACGTCCTGTATTGATGACGGCGATGGTTGCCAGTCTTGGGTTTTTGCCGATGGCACTGTCACAAAGTGACGGCGCTGAGATGCAGCGTCCATTGGCCAGCGTAGTGATTGGTGGATTGATCACTTCAACGCTGTTGACCTCGCTGGTAGTGCCTGCCATCTATCCCTGGTTTGCACCGCGCCAAACTGATACTGATACTGAATCTGATGAATAACGTTTG
>NZ_CALEMX010000054.1 GCF_937910335.1 uncultured Gimesia sp.
GAAAACACGTCCATACTTAATTCCTTGATTTCAAGGAATTATTAGAGGAACCCTTTAGAAACTAGTAATAAAATTCCGGTGTTCCAATCCTGATCACCCAGCTTGGCATGACCAATTTGCCACTGATTGAATAGAATGGTAGCGAAGGTTTCTATTCGCATGTCGGCTCCGCCATGTTTTGCCATCGAGTCAATTGTGACAACAATGATCGGCGTGGCTTTGTCTGTGAGCAGTTTGTCGCAGAATTCTTTGATCTGCTTATTGGTATTCTCATCAAGCATGCCTGCAAGATCGCGTACAAATTCACGATCTCCCGGCGGGTCGAGTGTCAATTCCAGCGCAGAAGCTGAATTCATTCCTCTGGAGCCGAAGAGGAACAAGATTAACAGGCAGACAAAAACTTGCTTGCGATTCAGGGAATTATTCACATTGTCTCGCTTGAAAGAGAGAACTGACTTAAAGAATGGGATTGGAAAGTCAGTTTAGGAATCTGAGCGAATGATTTCAATTCCACTTAAAGCAGGCTGCATTTGCTTTGCACTTTCATTTAGCGGAACGAGTTCCAGCTGCAGGTTGTCTTTCACGGGAACGCCATCGAATTTTCGAATCAAAGTGGGTTTGTCTGTCTTTGGTGAAAAACCCTTTTGAACAACTTTTCCCTGTAACTTGATATCAAACAGCGGCGTTTCCTGTTTTTGATTCAACGAGACTGGTTCGAGTCCTGAGAATGAGAGTTCTACTGAGTACGTTGCTGGTGCATCACCTTTCCCTAAAAGTGGAATCGTACACTCTTTCAGACCTCTGGCCCAGGATGTGAAGACCCAGGCGGGCTCTGCATCTTTTACTGGGTTGGTGATCTCGTTCAAGCTGTCATATCCACCCCCTGTGGCGAATTGTGGTTTGATATCAAACTTGAAATCGAGGCCGGTTTCACGACTTGGTTTGGGACGTGGATAAGCCATCCAGACAGTGCCATGCGCGTCTCGTCTGTCACCGGGTGCCCCCATGTTTAACGCCATATGTTGGACTGGAGTCTTGGGGCCGACAGAACTGAAGATGGTCCAGTGAGATCGTTCTTCGCGAGGTTCCAGAACAATAGTGGATGAAATGGAAAACAGGCAAACACAGCCTGCACTGGATTCGGGAATCATGACCAGGCCGTTGGCGGGAATGGCATTGATCCAGCAACCGGTACGATGTCCGGCGAAGTGTCTTGTGCCGCCATCTTTTTCGAGATCATAAAATCCGGTATAGCCCGAACGGAACATCAGCAGGTTTTCAGATGCGGCAAGCATGCCGCAGTGATGGCCTTCACGCATAATACTCCAGGGAACTTGTTGACCTGTGAGTGGGTGCTTTCTGGTGTGTTGCACGCCGGTGTAAAGGTCGTATGACCAGGGTTCCGCGATGATTTTTTCACCTACGATAATGGGGCGGTGACGATAATTGGCATCTTTGGTCCAGAGTTTTGAACCATCGGCTGCGTTGAGTGCTACCAGTCGGCGACGAGAAAAATCACCGGCGATAAACTGCCTCCAATAGTGTCCGTTCGCGTTGGCGCCGCATAATATTAAGACGTTATTTTGGTAGAGGAGCGATAGTTTTCCGCCTCCAATTCCAATCTCACTACAGTCCGTGACATCAACGGGAGTCGACCAGAGTTTCTTACCGGTTTTTACATCGAGACCTACCGCTAGTCTGAGGTCTTGTTTTTTGAGTCGATCTTCGGCGATTTCTTTCTCTTTGCCGGTTAAATCTTTTAATTTGGATTTATCCTGACGTAGAATATCAGTTCGTTGCTCGCTGGTGATTGAGCTGTCGATGAAATAAGCCGCCTCGGGACCAATGGCAATGGTGTGATGCGCGATGTTTTTGCCCTGGTAGCTCCAGGCTGGTTTTCCTGTTTTGACATCAATCGCGAAGATCGCATCTGTTGAATCGTTTGTTTTGCGTCCTCTGCGTCTCTGTCGACGTTCTAGTTCATTACGCGTGGTTGCTGTTCCAAACAGCATGCCATCTTGATATGCCAGATAACCCCATTCGTGCTTTCCGTCGTTGAGTTTTTCGGGTAGTGCAATTTTGCGAACGGTTTTTCCGGTGGCTGCATCCAGTTCATAACAGAATTCTTTCATCATGAAGAAGAGACTGTTATCGCTGGCAACTAGATTACCCGGATTTTGATTTTGAAAAACGCCGGTACGAATTGCCTGTGGGTTTTCACGTTCCCAGAGGAATAAGCCATTGTAGGCGTCGAATGCCATGATGGTACTTTCACCCTGAATGAACAGGCGGCCGTTGATTGCCAGAGGACCCACGGCACCTTCATGGCGGTTGACCATTTTCTTTTCACCTGGATCACCAAACCAGAGGACGCCTAGTCCGCCTCGGACTAATTGATCTTTACTACTGGCTGTGTTTCCTGGATCGGCATATTGGTGTGACCAGCTGCCGGCGCCTGGTAACCCACCACGTTTCAGCAGGGCATAACCACCGGTTGATTTTGTTTCCGATGTTTTTTCAAGTTTGGTTTGCTTGAGCCACTCTGTTAACTTCTGAGCTGTAACTTTTGCTGCCTTTGGGTTGTCTGGAACGCCAAAACAGATGGTCCCCCCCAATGGTTTCAAGTGAGTCGCTATATCTTTGGGGATTCCAGGGATCTGACCCGATTTCAGCAATGTATCCGAGACGATCAGATTCGCAAAATAGCGAGAGTAGGGTAATGGTGAAAGTTCTGTTTGATGAACGGCAATGCGATGTCCATAATAACCGGCCTGACTCAGCTTCTTACGGGAAATATCCACTTTGGCTGCATCTGGTTCGATACAGTAGATTTTCAAATTACTGTTTCGCGCCAATTCATAAGCGAGTCTTCCTTCTTCACTTCCTAGAACGAGACAGAATCCATCTTTGACTTGCGAGTGTGTTAAAATATCTTTGGCTGCCTGTTCATACAAAGCAGTCAGTTCGTCTTGAGGGTAGGGAGATTTTTTTGTGATTGCAGCCTGTTTTTGTTCTGATGTTTGTGCGTTCGATGCATGAAAGGCAACAACATCTCCTTGCGATGTACTGATAACCAGCGCGCCATCTGAAACGGCCAGGCCACGTGCTTCTCCATTGACTTTCAATGTTTCCAGAACTTTACCGGTCTTTTCATCGAGAATGACCACTTTATCCTGACCACCCACGACAACTTTATTACCAGCGACAATCAGTGCATTGCGAGCATCAGAGTTCTGTTCCCAGAGTACACCGACATTATTATATTTTTTTAAATCTGCCTGCAGTATTTTGATTTCGGCACTTGTTTTCTCTGCTTCTTTGCCTTTCACAAAACGTAATTTGGCCAACAGCTTATTTAAATTCATTTTGATTTTGTGAGTTTTTTGCGAGGCTGCGGCATGTTCTTTGCGATTAAACTTTCGGACCGAAGTTCCTGTCGCGATATATCCGAATTCTCCTTGTGCGGCCATCTGTTGGCCATCCAGCCAGGCAAAACCGATATCTCCTTTGTCTTGTGATAATGCCAGAATGTGATGGGCTCCCATCGAATAGATTTGCCCGTCTGCGAGTAAGGCCTGCGTCCCCCCGACAACACCGCCGGCGGTACTTCTCCAACTGAAACTCCGTTTATGTTCTTGTTCGCCTGTTTTTTTATTGAAAGCAGCTGGCAGAGAGCGACCTGAGGGGATGATCAATATATCTTTATTGGCTAGCAGTCTGTCCGGATATTCCCCTGACCCTGGTTTTCATTACCGAGATGT
>NZ_CALEMX010000055.1 GCF_937910335.1 uncultured Gimesia sp.
GATGACTTTCAGGCGACCTGTACTATCACCAAAAGAGTTAACCGGGGCACCCATATTAGATGTAAATAACATCATGAACAATAAAAAATATTATTCATGTTTAACTAAATCGCTTTATGCATATCCGCATTCAGATCTTTACTGGTCAATATTATCTACAGGAAACAAAGATTATTCGACCAAATCCTCTTTTAGGCTCACCGGTGCAGACGATCTCGATGACGTGAGCGGTTTTCAAAAATGGTACGGTGACAATAGTAGTTTTGAATATATCCGTAAAACTAACGACACCATCAAGGAGCATTTGAAGAAGAGTACAGCCTCTGGGGGGTTCTCTCTGTCTGAAGGAAATGTAATGCAGATTGTCTCAAAATGGGGTCACGGACCACCGTATCTCACCAAGGAAGAGATAAAGGAGATTACCCAAAGGGGTTACGGACCACCGTATATCACCAACGATAATAGCAGCAATACAGATTAGAACTTGACTGTGGTGGTACAGTGGCTCCTTTGAGGGCATCAGGCAAAAGACTCTGCCTGAACTTCTCAAAATAACTGAGTACGATGCATCAGGACAAGTCGGAGTCCGTCATTCGCAATCGGTACAGTTTTTTAACAGCAGACCACTGCACCAAGATATGCAACAATGCCACTTGAAAGATGTTAGAACTCGACAGTGCCATTCTATCCTGCCCCTTTTTCTATCCATTGATTAAGGGACTGGAATGCCCCCAAAAGTTGATCCAGGGTTACTGGTCAATCAAAAAACAACTTAAGACATTGCCGACAGTGCATCGGGGGAGTATCATCGAACAAACAGATTGCATGTTCAAACGGGACAAAATTTATCAGAGAAATATCTAAGGGAAATCATGATCACATACCGATTCTCTTCTCTTGTTACTTTTTCTTTTTGCTTCGTCTGCCTGCTTCATCAGGCCGCTTCGGCTCAAAATAAAAGTAAAGACATACCAGTCCGTGTGGAGTTGGAAAAATCAGCAGGCAAATCACCTGTTACGGCAAACAGGCAGTCCGTTATCCACACACACGGAACGGATTGGGTGATGCGTGGACGAGATCACACTCGGAATCCGGTTAGCCCAGACAAGAATGCACCGACTGATTGGAAGATTGGTTCCACTTTTAATAAACAGAGGCCAAAAAACGTTCTTTGGTCGGTAAAACTCGGTACGGTTAGCTGTGGTGATCCCGTGATTGCCAATGGTCTGGTCTGGGTTGGTACGAACAATGACCATCCACGTGATCCAAAGAATAGCGGTAATGCATCCGTTCTAATGTGTTTCCGCGAGCGGGACGGCAAGTTCCTTTACCAGTACGTTTCACCCAGATTGGTTGAGCGAAGCCGATTAGATTGGTCTTCCACCAGCCTGGCTTCTTCGCCACTTGTAGAAGGCGACCGGCTGTGGTTCTGCAACAACCGTTGCGAAACCATTTGCCTCGACATCGGACCGCTACACAGGGCCACTGGTCAACCCCGAGTGCTTTGGAAAGTGGACATGAGAAGAGAGCTAGGTGTTGTTCCTTGCGGTGTCATGATCGGTAGCAACGCAAATCACTGTTCGATTGCAGCGTACAAGGATTTGATCTATGTCAACACAACAAATTCTAGCCATGCAGGAAAGGTCCCTGCACCCGATGCACCAAGCTTGGTCTGCTTTCAGAAGAAGACTGGCAAGGTTGTCTGGAAGGATAACTCGCCCGGCGAAAATATACTTGACGTTCAGTTCGGTAGCCCGTTGGTCATCGCGTCAAAAGGTCGCGGACAGGTAATCATGGGACAGGGTGACGGGTGGCTGCGTTCGTTTGATTCCCGGACTGGAAAATTACTTTGGAAGTTCGACATCAATTTCAAAAGTCCGAAGCGAAAATTTACCTATAATGGAAAACACAATTACTTCGTGGCGACACCTGTTTTCTATAAAAATCGGGTCTACATTGCCAGCGGACGGCATCGTGACCATTCTAAGGAACATGGTCGATTATGCTGTATTGATGTGACGAAACGGGGAGACATCAGTTCCGAGTTAGACGACGGCAGCGGTAGGGGAAAAACCAACCCCAACTCCGGTCTGGTGTGGGACTTTGTCAAACGAGGTGACAAGCCAGAAGACAGGATGCACGGTTCGTTGTCTAGTGTTGCCGTCCACGACTCTCTTGTATTCGCCCCTGATGCGACAGGACTAATCCATTGCCTGGATGCCGAGACAGGCAAGAAATATTGGACCGCCGATAGTTTCTCTGGCATCTATGCTTCTCCACTGATAGCCGACAAAAAGGTGTATGTGGCGAACGAAGACGGCATCGTGTTCATATATGAACTCGCAAAACAGAGGAAGTTGCTCGCGGAACGAGACTTCAATAATTCGATTGAGTCTTCACCCGTGTTTGCGAACAACGTATTATACGTCATGAGTAGGCGCGTCTTGCATGCTATCAAAAGCCAGAAATGAAAATGCAGTGGGAACTATAAACGTAAAATGAATAAAAAGGTTCCATAGCAGAAAGAAAACGTGGCACCAGCAGAGTTTTCGTGCCTTTCGTGGTAGAAAAAAGTCTACAGACAGACGAAGGGATCAGATATATCTCAACCCTATCGAGTCCCCTGAAATTCATTGCTCTAGGGAGACTCCCCCAAATCTTTCAATGCCTGTTGTGCTTCTTTAAGTCCCTGCCTAGCGGCTTTGCGAATCCATGCCACCGCTTGAGTATGATCTTTTTGAACACTCTCTCCGTGATAGTACATTGTTCCAAGATTGAATTGTGCTTCAGCGTGTTCCTGCTCAGCAGCTTTGCGATACCACAGCACCGCCTGAGTATAATCTTGCGTGACGCCCAGTCCTTCTTGGTAAAAGTATCCTAAATCGTATTGTGCATCCGCATATCCCTGCTCTGCAGCTTTGCGATACCACAACACTGCCTGAGTGTGATCTTG
Source organism: uncultured Gimesia sp. (assembly GCF_937910335.1). Taxonomy (GTDB): domain Bacteria; phylum Planctomycetota; class Planctomycetia; order Planctomycetales; family Planctomycetaceae; genus Gimesia. The sequence goes on from NZ_CALEMX010000055.1 coordinate 2,954, forward strand.
CGTGACACCCTCTCCGTAATAGTACATGCCTCCTAAACTTTTTTGTGCTCGATCAGTCCCCTGTTCCGCTGCTTTTCGAAACCACAGCACCGCCTGAGTATGATCTTTTTGAACACCCACTCCGGCATAGTACATGTTTCCTAAATTGTATTGTGCTTTGGCATATCCCTGCTCAGCAGCTTTGCGAAACAACAGCACCGCTTGAGTATAATCTTGCGTAACACCCTCACCGTGATAGTACATGAGTCCTAATTTGTTTTGTGCATCCGCGTCCCCTGATTCAGCCGCTTTAAGACACCGTTCAAACTCCTGTCTTTCCTCTTGTTTTATATTCTCGGATTGAATTGGGATGGAAGATGGTCCTTGATATCCCTGATTGTTGTTAAGTGATCTCAAAGAAATAATGATAAGCGAGATTACCCCAACAGTAATGCCAACTCTCACTAGCCACTTGCCTTGAGTAATTTTAACTGAAGGAGAACTAGAACCAAGTTCACTCTGTATATTTTCTCGCTCCCGTTTTATTTTCATATCTCATTCTTCCACCAAAACATCGAGGCAAAACAGAATTGTACATACTTCACATTGTCTTTAGATAATTCAAGCAGGTAGGACCGAATAAATTTCAGGCCGATCACAGCGAGTAGGAAACTGAATGTGGAGCCGGTTGTTCGTGCCTTTCGTGATTTTCGTGGTAGAAAAACAGTCTACAATAACGTCGGCCTAACCAAGACACGCAGTGAAGGCCTAATCATTTCCTAAACAACCTACTCCATTAATGACTTTTCTAATTAGTATGAAATCGCGTCTTACATGCTATCAAGCGCCAGAGATGAAAATACAGTGGGGACGATAAAGGGATCAGGAATTGTTTTTTCTGTCCCTTTTCTGTCTTCGTCGTTTGCAGCCTCTATTCGTCTGGCACACCGAAATCTTCTTCCCACGGCAACTCCCCGACATCTAGATAGGCGCTGCATTTCGAACAATCTTGTGTTGTGCCACTTAGTGTACCAGGGAAGAACGTCGTCGTTCCGCACTCTTCGCATTCAACGGGTATTGTGTCGGTACTGGCATTGAGATCGGGATTCTCGCGTTCTTTTCTGGTTTCTTCAAACCGTAATATGAACTGTGCAGCCTTCTGCGATGTTGATTTGTCGACCCATACGTTCGGCTGATGGAACTGGCTGATCGTCCCTAAGGCCCACAGACTCACGCCGGATTGATCCTCCATCACGTGGGCAGGAATGTCGTTCGCATGGAGCATCTCTACAACCATGTGAGCTTCCACGTTCGTGGCGGCGGTGTATAAGAGGACGGGTTGCTTGAATTCCATTTGAGGTTGCGACTACGAATAGAGTAAAGCAGTAACGATAGATAGATTGAATTTGATTCTGTCTAAATCTATCAGGATTTCTGTCTATTATCAATATAAACTAACAAGCCATACCTGTAAAACAGGTCCAATAGTACTCGTATGCAAGATACTAGGAATCGTTTTTCTGTCCCTGCCCCACTTTTTTCACATCCTCTAACTTTCAGTTCACCCCCAGATGCGTCTTCAAAAAGTTCAGACGCTTCCGCGAAGCCCAGGGGGTTTCTGCAGAGCCATGTCCGACTCCTGTTACCAGGACAAACTCAAAGTCTTTGTTATGTTGAATCAATTGATGAACCACTTGTGTTGTGCTGGCAGGATCGACGTTTCTATCCAATTCACCCACAATCAACATCAAGTTTCCCTCAAGCAAATGTGCGTTTGTAGAATTGGAATTGGCGATGTAACTTTCATCGACGGGCCAACCCATCCACTGCTCATTCCACCAGATTTTGTCCATCCGATTGTCATGACAACCACAATCAGCAACAGCGACCTTATAAAAATCATGATGCCAGAGCAAAGCCGCCATTGCGTTTTGGCCTCCCGCTGAACCACCGTAGATACCAACTCGGGAAATATCCATCTGCGGGTACTTGCCTGCTGCTGCTTTGATCCAGGCAATGCGATCCTGAAACCCCGCATCGCGGAGATTCTTATAGCAAACATCATGAAATGCTTTTGACCTCCAGGCTGTCCCCATCCCATCGATCTGCACCACAATCATCCCCGCATCAGCAATTCGATGCTGGTGCCGATACCGGGTTCGAAAGGACTTGGGCACATGGTGTCCATGAGGACCGGCGTAGATGTTTTCCACCACGGGATACGTCTTGTTTGGGTCGAACTCAAGTGGCCAATGAATGATCCCCCAGATGTCAGTCTTTCCATCGCGTCCTTTGGCAACGAACCGTTCCGTCATGCGTCGCTTGCCGAATTTTGAGAAAGAATCAGCATGGTGTAGTTCACAAATCAGTTCGCCCGATTGACTATCACGCAATTCTGAAACCGGAGCCAGATCGACCCGAGAATAGGTATCGACAAAGTACTTGCATCCTTGTTCGAATTGAATCTGATGCGTGCCATCCCCTTCTGTAAGAACCTCGAACTGACTCCCATCATAATTGACTCGGCAGAAGTGTTCGTGGTAAGGGTCTTGATTTTTGTGTACGCCGACTGCGTAGAACCAGATTTGTTTCGCTTGAGGATCAATTTTTTCAATCCGTTTCACATTCCAGTTACCGCTGGTCACCTGGTTTAAAAGTTGACCGGTAGCGCGACTATACCGATAGAGATGGTTCCAGCCACTCCGTTCACTCGCCCAGAGAATTTCATCCTGCCCTAATTCTTTAAAGACGAGTTTTCCCGAATTAGAATAGTGAATGAAGGTCTCGCTGGCTTCCTCAATAAACGTTTTTACCGAACCACCAACAACTGAGACTTCTAACTCACGGACCAATTGATGCCCGCGCTGGTTGTAATGTAACCAGAAACGATCACCGGACTCTGACCAGCCGCGAAATCGCAAGTTCCAGGGATTTTCAAACAGGCGATCAGATATCGGAATCTCCTTTTTGCTCGGCAGGACAAATAACCTTAAAGTCTGTTTTGGTAATTCGTCTCCGGGCTTTCGATAGGTGTGACTCTGAATCCGTGGTTGCAACTGATCAGCAGGAGACGATTCGATAAGATGCACTTGAGGTTCTGCCACACGATTCGTTTGAAATGCCAGCAGGTGGTTAGAATCGGGAGACCATCGAACGTCGGGAGCTTCCTGCCCCCTGAACTGAAACGTATTATCCGGAGTTCCATCTGAAGTAAGTTGAAGCTTCTGATCATCGTGGCGAACGCATAGATTATGATCCTCTACGAAAGCCGTCCATTTCCCATCTGCGGAAATGGTTTTATTTTGCGTTTCTGCTCCCGTCCGACGTGGTGTATCTCGACGGAGATTCTTCAGTGTCCCCTCATCGATGACCAAAGAATCGTCTCCTCTGGCGATGAAGCATCCCAGGTCGTCCCCTGATTTCTTACGAAGCAACCATGCGTGTCCTACATATGTGTGTTGCTCAAATTTCTGATTCGCGTCGATACTGCCATACAATCTCTTCTCACCAGAGGGACTGACCCAGTAAGCATTGATCGGCTCCTTCAGATGGTTGTGAACAATAATAGAAGTCGATTCTCCACCACCTTTACTTTTGCGCGCCGGCAGAAATAACCGCGAATCATTGCTGATCGCTTTCATATCCTCAGAAGCAATCAATTCATATTCAGGCAACTTCAGTAGCCATGTTGTACCACGAATCTTCAAAAGGAGTTGTTGCTGAGTCTCAGTCAAACGGAACTGTTCGACGATGAGTTTTTCAGCCGACACCTGCTCCTGAAGCACTTTCGACATCGCTTCAGCAAGTCGATGTCTGTCGAAGGCCGGCGTGCATTGGCGATCGGGAACGTTGACAACAAAGTAGTCCTTCTTAACTTGAAACCAACATCGATTCGAATCTTTGGTCCAACTCAGTCGGAGAGACTGTGCTGCTGCTGGATGCATTATTGAAAGGACCAGTAAACAAGTGACAAGAGTACTTCGTATCATAGCTTTGACTCAATCTTAGTTCCAAAAATAACTTCTTTTCCCCGCACGGGGTTAAATGAGGCACAGACTCTCTAATATATAATCTGCGTCCCGCTTATGCTCCCACTGAAAATTAGAATGGTACATAATAAGTACGTAATTTTGCGAGAGCATTCTCCAGTGCTAGTTGCTCGCTGTCAAAGAACTCCTCATCAATCTCAAGTAGTTCCTCAACAGAGCGTATCATTTCAGTTGCGATACTGTTTTCAGAGAGTACATGTAAATCGCAATAAAACGACCTTTCGACTGTCGCAAAAAATTGTAATTCATCCTGTTGTTTCCATATTTCGATGCGGAATTGGTATTCAACATCAGGATTATTAATTGGGTGCATCAGGGATGTGCTTACAGTTTGAGTAAGGATATTTATTCCCATCTACGCGTTCCTTGAAGTTCCCCAGGAAACCTGCCGATTCCCCACTTAGAGAAAACCAATACAGTCAAGCAATAGAGACAAATCAATATGATTAAAAATGAAATACTGGCCAGAATGTCTCGTAGATTAAATTTGATCATATTCTGATTTACTTTAGATAAATTGATCTACTTACCATTCGCAACCCGCGAATAAATCTTCACATCATCCACCACGGCATTCCGGGGAACCGACAGCCGCAACGTGCGTTTCGTAGGATGAGCGATTCCTTCAGAAGAAAAGGAGCCGACTTTCTTACCATCAATGGAAACAGTCAGCGTGTCACCGGTTACGTCGACCAGCAGAGTGTACCATTGACCGGTTTTCAATTGATTGGGAAATCGTTTTCGCTTTGCCTTCAACAGTTCCTGAAGCGCGGGCGGTACTGTCTTGGCTTTCCGCAACTCGCGGTTTTTCAAATCCATGCCACCGGTTTTCATGTCGGTTAATTCCACGTTTCTCGTACTGACTTTGGCTAAGAATAAATGACCCGCGTGAACTTTCTTGTATTTCAAGTCCGCAAAATTCAGACCCAGACTATCCTTTGCATCTTCCAACATGAACCGAAGTTCGATCGCGCCATCCTGAAACTCTGCAGCATGCGTCACGGAAACAGCATGGTCCGCATCCTTGTGCATAAAAATATACATCGCTCCGTTTTTGAGATCCACCTGCTTGTTCCCGGCGGCCCGCCATCGGCTGTTAGACCCCCAGCCCTTCCCAATTTCATCTTTGATTTCCTGAGACTCATTCCGCTCGAAATCATCCTCAAAGATCAGCGTACCCCGGTCTTTGGCAAACACCGAAGAAGTAAAAGAACACAGGAACATACAAATAATTACGAGGTGTCTTGTCATGATCGGTTACCTTTATATTGAAAATATCAGTATGGAATTCGAATTTACGGCAGCGTATTCCACTCAGTCTTTCAATCCACGATTAGCACGGTTGTTGTCGTCAGCTTTGGCTTGCTTGATCGCCTTTCGCTGTTGATCATTATAGAAATCGACGGTCAGCGGTTTGCGTTTTTGACCGGATAACTTTTCCATTAACCCGAGCAGGCTATCAACGATTTTGGGTTCGGCGTCCGTTTCCAACCCGGCAGTTCTCGCCGGCCAGGTTGTATACCCCCCCAGGAAATGCTGTTCGGGAGGCGGAATGTAACCGGCAGCTCCATTGGCAAGCCCCATATTAAACGTCGCTTTGAAAGGACTTTGCGCTTTGAGCTTCAAGCCGGTAATGCCATAGACTTCATTCGGAATCGCCGTGATGGCAAGATCACCCACGCGAAGCACCTGCAGAATAATTTCTTCCTGAGGATACTCCACAAACCACGCAACCTGTTCGGCGTAAACTTCGGGCCGACTTTTCGGACGACGATCACCCCGTTTGGTATTGAGTTCGTTCGCCCAGCTAACGCGTTCCTTGCTGGGAAGTCGACGATTGAATACCAGCATCGTCTCGGCCATTGCCAGCTTCGGCTCACCTGTTTCATATTGAATTTTCTGATAGGCATTAAAAGCAATCTCAGCAAGCTCGGCAGAGTACACGTCGATGCTGTAATCTTTTTTTCGAGGCTGCCCATAATTCATCCACTGTAAATCACCCGACGTCCCCTGTGACATCGCGGCCACAAATGGCGCTTTCGCAGAATCAGTCGTCGCAATTTTATTTTCCATCAGGCTGCTGAATTTCCCGTAGTAATCCGCAGAAAATCCACCGCGGGTACCAAAGTAGTGCATGGAATAATTGGCGATCAGGCCGATAGAACGTTTCCCGTCAGCAGACTGAATACTGAAGAGCGAAAGGCCGGTATCCACGGGTCCCGCAGGGCCAATAAATTCGGCGTTCTGATATCCGGGGTGCATAATGGCCCGCACTGTTTTTTCTCCAAACGGATCGTTGGCATATTTATCAGGATGCTTTAACCAGCGTCGGCAGTGTGTATGCTTCGGTGCATCAACAACAGCAACCCCCATCCGCGCCGGTTCCAGATTGGCATAAGCGTTCGCAATACCTTCTGCCAGCTTCCCAGGTAGGAATCGTTCATAACTGGGATCGCTGTTCGTTCCCAGACACAGATTCATCACACTCGGCGCAGTATGTGTATGTGTAGACGCGATCAAAATCCGATTGACGGGAATGCCCGTCTGCTTTCTCACCAGAACCTTGGCCCGATAACAAATGTCGCGCGGGATCATACAGGAATCAACCACCGCGATGGCTACGACTTCCTCACCGGATTTCAAAACGAAACAGCGTGCATGCAGCCGGTCCAGAACTTGGTTCTGGCTCCGTTCGAGAAACCCGCCGTTCTGAATCGCCGGCAATTTTTCAGGAGAGATGTCCACCGAAAAAGCACCTGCCAGAAATTCACAGTATGCCGATTGCGGCAGAACCACAAGAAAAAAAGAAAAACTGATTAACACAGACTTTGATAGTAGGAGCGGTCGCATTAGATTAGCAGCCTCCAGAGTATTCGTAGATTGCAGAACGACGTAACAAAAGCATTCATGACAAGAGAACAGCTATCAAGTTAACAATTGATTAAGAGACAACCTTCTCTAATAGTCTCATTCGTTATTGTAACCTATGGTCCTATAAAGTGAAATCAGCAATGATGCCAACAGACTCAGCGTTTGGTCCAAATAATTTGAAAAAGAAAACACTGGAATTTTTGCACGATTGTTCTTAAACCCGCATTTCCCAGATGACTTCCCTCGCTTTGGCACGTAATTTGCGC
>NZ_CALEMX010000056.1 GCF_937910335.1 uncultured Gimesia sp.
GGCGCAAATTACGTGCCAAAGCGAGGGAAGTCATCTGGGAAATGCGGGTTAATAGTTTCTCTGCACTTAATTGACGCCACGGCCATCAATACAATACAGTCAGAGATTATTCATTATTCATTTTTCTTTCTGAACGGGATTTTCGACGATGGCCGAATCGACTGCTTACCCTCTCACTTGGGAACTGGATTCTCTGTACCCTCATCCTGACCACTCAGACTTTGAAAACTGTTTGGAACAAATGAAGGTTTCTCTGGAAAGTTTGATCAAGCGGGTCGGAGAATTACCTGCCGTTACCGATTCAAAATCGAATGCAGCCGTCTGGGGAGATTTTCTTACAGACTATCAAACGGCGACGGCAGACTTATCGGGTCTTTTTGCGTTTCTGGAATGTCATTGTGCAGAAGATGCCCACAACAAACACTTTCAAGTGTTGATGGCTCGGCTGGCCAGCATTCGTCCCTTGCGCGAGAATGTTGAAACGCAGTTACAACTGACATTGCGCGATGTGCCCGATGAGAGTTTACAGCAATTCGCTCAGTCTAACGCGTGTCTTCAAGAGATTCAGTTCTTTCTTGAAGATTCCAAAAGGAATGCGAAATTACGATTGCCTAAGGATCAGGAAATTCTGGCTTCCGAACTGGCGGTTGACGGATTACATGCCTGGGGACGGCTCTATGATCGGCTGTCGGGTGATCTCAAGATCCAAGTTATGGAAAAAGGAGAACTGGTAGAACGCTCACCCGGACAGGTTCAATTTGATTCGCCTCAAAGATCGTTGCGTGAAAATAATTTTTATGCTGCTAACAAGGCGTGGGCCACCATTGCGGATTCGTGTGCTGATGCATTGAATCATCTTGCGGGAACGCGACTGACGATATACAAACACCTGCCTGTGACTGACCATCTGGATGCACCTTTGACTTATAACCGAATGCAGCGGAGCACACTTGATACGATGTGGTCAGTCATCGCCGGTCGCAAAGATAAGCTGGTGCGTTTTCTGGAAAAGAAAGCGGAACTGCTGGGTCTGTCAAAACTCAGTTGGTACGACGTCAACGCGCCGCTGCCGCTTGCGGGGGGAGAGTCGGCTGACCTGCCCTATGATCGTGCCTGTGAACTGGTTGTGAATTCGTTTGAAAAATTCAGCCCTGACTTGAGTCAATTTTCAGAACGGGCGTTGCGCGATCGTTGGATTGAGGTCGAGAATCGACCTGGAAAGCGGCAAGGGGGATTCTGTACGGGTTTCCCGGTTCAAAAGCAGTCACGTATTTTCATGACATATACCGATTCTTCCGACAGTATGTCGACTCTCGCTCACGAACTGGGGCACGCTTATCATTCTTATGTTCTCAAAGATGCACCGTTTGTGCTCGGCGATTATCCGATGAATCTCGCAGAGACTGCTTCAACATTTGCCGAGGCAGTATTGGGCGAGCAACGTCTAAACGCTGCAAAATCCAAAGCAGAGGAATTGCAGATTCTGGATGGGATGCTGGGAGACTCGGTGGCCTTCCTGATGAATATCCATGCCCGCTTCCTGTTTGAAGACCGGGTTCATCATGAGCGTTTAAATGGGGAATTAACGCCGGAACGATTTTCGGAGTTGATGCTGGAGGCGCAAAAAGAGGCGTATGTCAATGTACTGGATGATGCCGGCTGGAATCCGTTGTTCTGGGTCTCCAAGCTGCATTTTTATATCAGCGAACTTCCGTTTTATAATTTCCCATATACTTTTGGGTATTTGTTGTCACTGGGTGTTTATGCTTTGGCAGACAGTTTCTCGGATCAGGCGGAATTTGCTGAGAAATATCGTGAACTGTTGCTGGCAACCGGGTGTCAGGTTACGGAGGACGCCGTCTTGAATACCTTTGGTTATCAATTGGGAGAACCCGACTTCTGGAACAAAAGTATCGATATCATCGACCGCCGCGTCGATCGCTTTCTGGAACTGGCGGAGTAAAACAGAGGGGATTGTCCGCGCTTTCGATTCTGAACCTTTTGCTCCAGTTTCGATATATGCTACATCGTAACGCTTTGGGAAGATTCGATCGATCCGTTGTGATCTGCATAATTCCCATAAAATAACGTGTTTGAGAGCAGTACCGGTCTAAAATGAAGGAAGATCCGCCTGTATTGGATCACTGGCATGTCGAATTTTTGAAGGACCTGCGGTATACTGATTTCACAACCTTGAGTGATCTAATTTTTTGCAGGAAATTTGAAAAGCAATTTTTCTATGGCCACACAACAGGAACTAAGTGAAATCCGCCAACAGTCGGGAGTTGGTTTTGTGGAGACCAAACTGGTCACCCTTTTTGAATCCCCCCATTATTTAAAACTGGCGGGAGGAGGCGAACTCGGTCCGATTCAGGTGGCATACGAAACATACGGAGAATTGACAGAGGCGAAAGATAATGCCATCTATATTTGTCATGCGCTGACAGGCGATGCTCACGCCGCTGGTTATTATGAAGATGATGACGAAAAGGCGAAACCAGGTTGGTGGGATGACCTGATCGGTCCGGGACGCACTCTGGACACCGATAAATACTTTGTGATTTGCGCTAATGTTTTAGGGGGTTGCCAGGGAACGACGGGGCCGGGAAGTATCAATCCGCAGACCGGTCAACCATACCGACTTGGATTCCCCGTAATTACCGTCAGCGATCTGATCGAGGTCCATTCCGCACTCACCCGACATCTGGGCATTGATCAGTTACTGGCCGTGATTGGAGGCAGCCTGGGAGGGATGCAGGTCTTAGAATGGGCTGCGCAATTTCCTGACCAGTTGCGCAGCGCAATCTGCCTGGCAACGGCGACTCAACTCTCTGCGCAGGGAATTGCATTCAACGCCGTCGGTAGACGGGCCATTAAAACTGATCCCGAATATAAATCTGGAGAATATGAAAAAGGGGCAGGCCCGCGTTATGGTCTGGCATTGGCCCGCATGATTGCGCATATCACATATCTCTCTGATCAATCGATTGAAATGAAATTTGGCAGACGCCTGCAGGATCATGATGATTTCAGCTATGACTCTCTTCCAGAAGTTGAGTTTCAGGTTGAAAGTTATCTGCATTATCAGGGCAAGCGATTTGTGGAACGTTTTGATGCCAACAGCTATTTGTATCTGACGCGTGCGATGGACTATTTCGATCTCGAAGTGCAATATGGTTCTCTGGTCAAAGCGCTCAAAAATACGGATGCCCGGTTTTTGATTGCTTCTTACGATTCTGACTGGCTGTTTACCACCACGCAGAGCAAAGAACTGGTACGCGCATTGATCGAGTGTGGAAAACATGTTTCATTTATTGAATTAAAAAGCCCATTCGGCCATGATTCGTTTTTGATTGAAATTAAACAGTTACAAAAAATGATTACCCCTTTTCTGGAACAAGCGTATCAATCTCGATTGGTAGAAAGTGTTCAGAAACCGTAGTTTGAAAAGAATTTTTCTGCCACTAAGAATTGTGGTAAAGAAAGTGAATCCTTTTTTATGTGTGCACAACATCGATATTGTATGCAGGACCCGTCTTTGGAAATGACGGATAAACTGCTACTCGAACAGATTCAGCATGGCAGTCGTGTGCTGGACCTGGGCTGTGGCGATGGTCGCCTGCTGGCTCGGCTGCGCGATGAGCGAGATGCCTCGGTATTGGGAATTGAGATAGATATTACACAACACCATGCCGCCATTGCCCGTGGAGTTCCGGTGATTCAGGCGGACCTTGATGAAGGTTTACATGATATTCCCGACGGCTCCTTTGATTATGTAGTCCTGAGTCAAACTCTCCAACAGGTGCTGCAACCCAAACAATTATTGGAAGAAATGGTACGCGTCGCAAAACAGGCATTGGTGGTGGTTCCCAATTTCGGAAACTGGCGGATTCGGCTGCAGGTTCTGAAACAGGGTCGTGCACCCGTTACCGAAGTGTTACCTTACGAATGGTATAACACCCCCAACTTACATCTGATGTCGATGCATGATTTTCAAGATCTGATGCGGCTGCTGGGTATCGAGATTCTTCAGGAAATCCCGATCATCAATCACCGCGCGGTCGAGAATGCCTGGCTGGCCAATCTCCGTGCGCAGCATGTGCTCTATGTTCTGCAACGACAGGATGAGTCGCTTGAGAATCCGAATCAGGAAAACGTATTGCATCGTCAACACGAATCATCTAAATTAACTTCTCGCTAGCGAAACTCTGTCTTTTCTGCAGATGACTTTTGAATTCTGCTGAGACTATCTGTGAAGCTTCGCGCTTTTATCCCCGAAACGGTGAAGAGCTTTTGATGAGATTACATCGCAGGATTCCTCAAATTTTCGGGTATGACTTAATTCATATCAAACGCAACCATCCTACGCTTGAATCTCACCTCAAGTTTCTCTTCCAGAATCTCAAAACCAGTATTGTTCTGGATGTAGGAGCCAACCGCGGCCAATTTGGAAAACTGCTCCGCGAGATGGGATATGCAGGATATATTATTTCGTTTGAACCGTTGAAAGAAGCATATCTGCAACTGACACAAGCGAGTGCAGGCGATGAAAAATGGCATACCTATAATTGTGCCCTGGGTGCCGTGTCTGAGACGACGGAAATCAATTTTACCAGCGCCTCGGAATTTACATCCTTTCTCAACCCCAGTGATTACGGTAAAGAGGTCCGCAGCGCACAGGTTCAAATTACGCAAAAGGAAACGGTAGAAGTCAAAAAGCTGGATGATCTGTTCGTAGAAGTGATTTCAAAATGTGCCGGTGCCAACCATCAAATCTTTCTGAAAATGGATACACAGGGATTTGATCAGGAGGTAATTAAGGGAGCCGAGAAGTCCATTGATCAGATTGATGGGCTCCAGTCTGAAATCGCGATTCTTCCGCTGTATGATGGGATGCCCGATTATGTGGAATCACTGGCTGCCTTTCGAGAAAAAGGCTTCGAGTTGACGGGGCTGTTCCCGGTGTCACGCGATCAGCAGTCCCTGATTCTGATTGAAATGGACTGCGTGATGCGACGTAAGGCCTAGGTCGTGTTTCTTATTTCCAATCGTTCTTTGCAACCTGGGAGGAACCGTGGCTAATGATCAAACAACGGCATTCGGCTAATGATCAAAAACAAGATCAGCCGCAAGACATTAGCGGAAGTTAATACCAATCTCGTGAAAGGTGACTTTCCTGAGAATGATCCTCAAAACGATTAAATATACACTACCTACCGCCCTGATCCTAGCGGCATGATCTGGCAGAAACCCCCGTTGATTTCAAGCAAAATCAGTCGAATTCAGGCTCTATCAATTCCTGTTTCCACAATTGGGATTTCCCGATATACTGCTCCACCTTCAGGTAAAAAAAGACGCAAATTCCGCGTTGGTCACGATAAGCGTCTATTAACGTAAAGTGATTTAATCAAAGCATTTGAAACAACATATGACCCCAATTTTTTGAAGAGAAAGAGGGAAGGGACTCCCGATGCGTATCATCTCAATCATGAACCAAAAAGGGGGCGTCGGCAAAACGACGACGAGTGTGAACATGGCTGCCGGGTTGGCTAATCAAGGCAAAAAAGTTTGTCTGGTTGACCTGGATCCGCAGGGACATTCCTCCTTACATCTGGGAATCGAACCGGTCGGAAATATTCCGACTGCTTACGATGTTTTTTCCGGTTTGAAAACACTGGCAGAAACTCGACAATTAGTTGCCAAAAATTTATGGGTGGTGCCTGCGACACTGGATCTGGCTGCGACAGAACTGGAACTGGTGGACGCCGACAATCGGGAAATCGTGCTAAGGCATGCCATCGAGAAAATGGCAGAGACGGAGCCTTTTGATTATTTGATTATGGACTGCCCCCCTTCTCTGGGCGTGTTAACCATCAATGCATTAACGGCTGCCAACGAGGTCATTATTCCTCTGCAACCCCATTTCTTTGCACTTCAGGGATTATCCAAACTGTTTGAAACGACGGCTTTGGTTCGGCGTCGTCTGAACCGTGGCTTAAAAGTTTCCGGCATCGTAATGTGCCTGTATGAAACGGGAACGAGACTGGCAGCCGACGTTACAGACGACCTGTCTGCCTTTTTAAATCAAAGTGATCCAGAAGCGCCCTGGGCTGCTGCAAAAGTATTCCAAAGTCGAATCCGCCGTAACATCAAACTGGCAGAAGCGCCCAGCTATGGACAATCTATATTTGACTATTCCAGTTCCTGTCCTGGCGCGAAAGATTACGGAAGTCTGGTAGAAGAAATCATCGCAGATGAACAAGTGGATCAGGTGCCTCTGCAAAACGCTGCCTGATTATTCAGACGACGATTTCTTTTTTTCGTCCAGCTTCGCTTTGGCTTCTTTCCAGAGCGGGTCATAGATCTCTTTATCAAAGGGGGGACAACCCGTGGGGTACTGGCCTAGCGGATGATCTTTCGTCCGCATGAGATTGGTGCAATAGGAAAACGTACGACATACGGTTTTCCTTTTGAGTTTTCCCTCTTCCTGAAGCTGCTTTGCAAACTCCGGTTGCGAAAGTGTCGCACGCCCCATGCCTACAATCGAGATATTTCCCTGTTCGACATTGGCAGCCGCCGCATGCATGGCGAAATCCTGCAGCCAACTGTAGCCACTACCCACGACCGGAATATCCGGGACTGCTGCCTGAATCTGGGAGGCAATCCGGAAATGTCGGGCAACGCCGATTAACGGATGTTCGGGGGCATGATACCCGTCCGTCGGGGGAAATTCGGCAGGACGCACAATATGCGGATTGGCATAGGGGTTACCGTTCGAAATATTGATCAGTTTGACGCCCCATTCTCTAAGCAGTTTTGCAACCTGTACCGGTTCTGTCAGGTCCTCTTTTAAATGATCATGGGGATCGGTGCCAAAGGCCGTCTGTAATGGGTATTCGTGCGGACAAGGCGCTCCCACAAAATCATCGCCAACTCCCTGATAGGGAATTCCATCATAGGCATTCATGCGGGTGCCGATGATTAACTGAGGGCATTCTTCTTTGATTCTTGTCACGACATTCCGTACAAGGCGCGTTCGATTTTCCAGCGAGCCCCCATATTCCCCTTTGCGATTTTTTGCACCCAGCAATTCTGAGAGGAGATAACGATGACACTGTTTGATATCAACAAACTGGACGCCGATCGACTCCGCTAACTTCGCTGCGGTAACATATTGATCTTCGATGCGTTTCAGATCGTCATCTGAGAGCAAAGGGTAAGTAGCGTCGACAAAACGGCCCGTTGATTTATCCAGCGTTCGCGGATCGAGAATCGAGTCGTGTGTGGCGAGTAATGGTTTTTCAAAACTGAATCTGCCTGAATGAGTCAATTGCAGACCAATTACGAGTCCTGCATCTGAGCCAAAGGCTTCGTGATGTGCCGTGCGACAGCCTGCCAACATGGTTTCCAAAGCGGAAGCGGTTTGATCATTGATCATTAATTGGCGGGGGTTCATCCGGGCTTCCGGGCCAATGGCGGTTGCTTCACCCCAGATTAACGAAGCGCCCCCGGCTCCAAATCGCTGATAGCGGCGGTAGGTTAAATCATCGGGAAATCCGTCGGTTGTTCCATCACAGCCTTCCATCGGCTGGATGGCCAGTCGGCTTTTCGCTTCGAGATGGCCAATTTGAACAGGTTGATACAATACGTCAAAGTGATCTGACAATTGAATGGGACAACCCAGACGCTCTGAATCTGCGACCACATCTTGGGGAGTTTTATATTTATAATATTTGGCCATGTTGGATGACTTTTTATGAAAATGAATTCTGTTGTTTTAAGGAGTGTATGAGTGAATTGATTCGAGTTTACTTAAAGTGAAATCGAATTGCCATTCTGCAAGAAGATCCCGGGCAACCACATTCGAAATTCTTATAGTGGAACTGATAGCTGTTGCCCATTGTGTTTGGCAGAGAGTCCTAATAGAAAAGGAACGGAGATTTCTGCCCACTCTTTTGCGGTAGGATAATGTTGTGCCTGAGAACCAAAACAGCTCTGTAGCATTTCGGTATTGATGATACCCGGATTCAGTGGAATGGCGGCCATCCCCCGTGGTAATTCCTGAGCCAAAGCCAGCGTTAAACCTTCGATGGCCCATTTGGTGGCGCAGTATGTGGCGACATCTGCAGAGGTTGAACGTCCCCATCCGGAACTGAAATTTACGACTACGCCGGATTCCCGTTCGATCATCGCAGGTAGAAAATTTCGGATGGTGTTTGCGGTGCCTTTGATATTGACGTCAATCACGGCGTCAAATTCATCCACGGGTACTTCCCAGAGTGGCGCATTCTCATTAATCAATGCAGCATTATTGATGAGTAAATCGGGGGGTCCCCATCGATCAAGTACGTTTTCCGCCCAGGCTTGTACCTCGCTATGATTTGCAATATCAACAGCCGAAAAGAGATGGGCATCGCCGTACTGCTGCGAGAGTTCATCAATGCGACTCTGCGATCTGCCACACCCTGCAACAGTATGCCCCGCTTGAATGAAACCGGCGGCCATAGCGCGGCCTAACCCCTGAGTCACACCGGTTACGACAATCACTTTCGACATCAAATTTCCTGTGTTTCAGAGCTTACGAATTATTTTGATTCTGCTTTTTTCGTTGCAGCGGCTGCTTTGGCTTCTTCCCGTTTGGAAAGTTCCGGGTTCGCGGGAACGGCAGCCGGTGCATCGCCGCGAATCCATTTGATGGCTCCGATCACAGATTTCTGAAAAGCAGGGTTGGTCCATGTTTGCGGATTATGTCCCAGGTTATTGACGAAGACTTTTCCCTGCCCCCATTCTTTTGCCCAGGCAACGGGAACCTGATAGGGTTTTTTGGGATTGCATTTTTCCATGTTCAGGCTCATCAGGACATGAACTTTTTCAGGCTGCCAGTTTTTATACTGATAGATTTCATCTTTGAATTGAAATTCTTTTCCAAACGGTTTCATCGCCGGATGATCGGTATTATGCACGGTGATCGTGACTGTGTTGTTTGCATTCCAGGGGTGCCCGTTAAAAGAGCCGCCAATCATATCCCAATATTGTTTGTATGTTTTATAAGTATCTGTCGCTGAGTGAAAGCCGATGAATCCATGCCCTTTTTGCTTCAACCAATCGTTCAGAAAATATTGCATGTCTGCTTCTTTGATGGGTAACATGCCCGTGGTGTAGAACATCACCATATCGTAGTTCTGCAAATTTTCTTTCGTGAAATCGGCTGCGGCATCTTGAGTACAATCGACTAAAAACAGCCCTGACTGCTTTCCTAATTGAATCATCGCGATCTCAGCGGGTGCTAATTTCACTTTGTCACGTTTGACGGAGCCGTGTGTGTACCCTTTACTCTGTGTCAGCATCAGAATTCGGGTCTTCGCTGTTTCTGCCTGAGTGTCAGCGGGCGTCAAAAACAGAGAAACAGCCAGCAGGCAGCAGGTAAACATCAATGGAAATCGCATGGTGTTCGCTCCATGGTTGTGT
This sequence comes from uncultured Gimesia sp., assembly GCF_937910335.1. Taxonomy (GTDB): domain Bacteria; phylum Planctomycetota; class Planctomycetia; order Planctomycetales; family Planctomycetaceae; genus Gimesia. The sequence goes on from NZ_CALEMX010000056.1 coordinate 9,469, forward strand.
TGGAATATGATTCGTGAATTCAATCTGTTTATTCTAAAGAGAAGAGGCAGGTCAATGCAAAGCAAAACGCTCAATCTGTCAATTTCTGAACACGGATATTTCGAAACTCGACGGCGTCTCCCTCAGATTGAATCCCGAAGAAGCCTTCTGTCAGTTCGCTTGGTTTACAGGATGCGATTTTCGTTCCGTTCAGAATAGAAGTCAGCATGCCATCTTTGGAAATGACTTCGATCGTGTTCCATTCTCCGACAGGTCTGCGGGCGGTTTCTCTGGCTGCTTGATTATCTGTGACTTCCAGCGTGACGTCTTTTGTGTTTGATTTGATGTGTGCCATCTCTTCAAACTTCCCTTGAATTTCGAGGCACCGTGGCCAGATCCGATTTTCGCCTGTAATGTAAATCAAAATTCCGGTATTGGGATTTTCCTGCTTCTCGCTGGATTCCGGGAAGCGATATTCCAGGCGTAAAGAAAAGTTACCGTAATTTTTCTTCGAATACAGGTAACCGCGGGGGTTTCCGGTACAGGAGATGATGCCGGATGTTTCTGTCCATGTCGGATCTTCGACCGGTTTTTTGGATTTGCTCTGGAACTCATTAAAGTCATCCAGGCTCATAAGTGTAAAACCTTTTTCCACTTCGAATAATGATTCTAGCGTTTTTTCGGGTAAATCAATCGCCGACACCTGGCTGTCTGCTTCTTCTTTTTGTTTTTCGGTTGGTACGGAATCGCTACAACCCAAAAGGAATGAGGTTAAGGAAATCAGCATCAGAAAAACTGGCTGGTATTTCACGGGAATCTCTCTTTCATGGAAGTCGTATTATATTCTGAATTTAAAGAGTACCTTACTCGATCTTCATTTTCCTATCGTACATTATCCGCCAGTGACACTAAAGCCTGCTGTCCGGACTTCTGCTCAGGACACATATAATCGATACATTTTTCTCCAATGCAGCAAATATGCTGATTTACCTTATCAATGATTGCGGTAGATACCTTAACAATTACCGATAGTAAATATGTACTCTCCTTTTACTGATTCGCATCACAGGGATAACGATTTTATCGTCATTGCCAGATTATTCCATTCCTGCGTTCAGAGCGATCAGCTAATCATTTCGGTGATTTACCGAGAAAGAAATGGGCAAACATGCAGCATTTATCGATCTCATCCCGCCAGGCTCAATTGAAGACTCACGAGCAATTCAACAATTCTTTGAAATTAAGAGATTCTTCCGATCACGATAACGGTGCGCAGAATTTTAGTATCTCTGTACTGGAATGGTTAAACGCCGAGTTACGAAAAGAAGCTGAAAAGCAGGAAATCGTGGCGTTCGATTCCCATGGCAATATCATGGATCGATTGCAAAACATGCTGAGTACGAAAGCCACCGGCATCACGATTATGGTAGTGGGCTTCTTTTTTATGTGAAGCGGTCGGAGAGGCAAAGCATGCCAGTCAAATCCTGGTCAGTCTGATCTGGAATTCTGCTATGATTGCGTTTCACAGACTCATAGCAGAATCAACGCTTAAAGATTTCAGACAATTCCGGAGCCGAATCCATCTCCTCTGGAGCGTGTTTCATTCTCATTGGCTGAAATTTTTTCTGATTCAGACTGATCAGCGGCAGAGTGATGTGGCTGAATCGATTCCTGGGATTGCGTTCCGGAATCGATGCGGAAGGTTTGATTGTTTTTGCGAATTTGAGTCGATTCCGTAGCCTGCGTTTCGACCGGAGGCGCACTGTCAAACTCTTCTGCATTGGGGCTTAAACGGGCAAAGTCTTCTTCGCCAAAATCGTCATAGCGGCAAATATAGCCATCCTTCTGGGCCGATATTTTTTCTTCCTGGTAGGCTTTGATGACTTCTTGCTGAATCAGCTCTCGGCATTCGGAATTAATCGGATGCGCAATGTCAGCGTAAAGGCGTGCGCGTCCTGAGTCATCTTTGGCTGCCCGATTTTCGTCGAGGCGTACTCCACATTGATTACAATACATTGACCGAAGATGATTTTTCATGTGACATTTGGGACAGCGATCCATCAACTTTCGGCTGGGCATCGCGACAAAGGCCCCTTTGGCACCTTGAATAATTTTTAAATCCCGAATGACAAATGAGACATCGAAAGTAATTGAGCAAAAAGCAAGTAATCTTTCGTGCGGATCATTCATCAACTTGATGCGAACTTCACTGATCTCCATGGCCTCACTCCATTTGTGCCGAAATTAGAATTGTTCATCTATAGTCGGTTTTGGACAACAAAGATGTGTCCTTTGATTGTCGATCTTAAACGGGCGGCAATCTGAGATGCCTGGGCTCTGTTATGACAGATGCCGAAATAGGCAGTCCCGCTACCACTCATCATATGCCCCAAAACAGATTGTTTTGAGAAAAAATCTTTCAAAGTTAATATTTCTGAATTTAGTGTTTCTGCAGGAGCCTGTAGATCATTCCATATGAGGCTGGATAAAGAATGAAATTGTCCAGAAGACAGGTTTTGAACAAGTTGATTGACCTGCTGATTTGAGTGGTTTCCCACTCGACACTGCCGATAAACGTCAGCCGTCGATAATCCCGTGGAGGGACGTACAACCACAAAGTGGAGACAATGGGGAATTGAAACAGGTTCTATGATTTCACCTCTTCCACGACAGATGGCACTGCTGCTTTCTGTCAGAAAGAAAGGCACATCACTTCCCAGTTCCGCCGCCAACTTTTGTAATTCGTTGAGCGACAGTCCCAATTGCCAAAGTTTATTGGCAGCAAACAGAGTTGCAGCAGCATCGCTTGACCCCCCCCCCAAACCAGCTTCCGAAGGAATTCGTTTTGTTAACTGAATTCGAATTCCCTGGCGAGTACCCGTTTTTGTTTGAAGTAATCTGATAGCTTGAACTACCAAATTATCTTCTCCTGTTGGAATACCCGCATTTTGACTGGCTTGTTGTGGAAGTAGAGAATTTGCTTCAACAACTTGTAGCTTGACTTCTGAAGATGGTTCCTCCATGAAAACTAAAGTGTCGTATATACCTACCGAAAGCATCAGCGAAGTAATATCGTGAAAGCCATCGGATCTTTTATGATCGATACTTAAAAATAAATTTAACTTTGCAGGAGTTTGAACTGTAATGGATTGCGTACTGGAGTAAGAAAACAGCATCCGTCACATTTCCAAAATTCCTACGAAAACGATTTTGACATCGTTTATTTAACAGGCCCGATTTATAGTTTGACAGGAGATTTGAGCAACTTGACCTGACTTAGTTTCGATCTTAATACGACGCAGTAATATAGATGACTACTGCCACAGGGGTATGGTATCTCTTAAAAGGAAAAACGTCAACATCTTTTCCCATTTCAGCGCATTTACCGTTGTATCAAACAACCAGTTTCTATTTGTTCCGGGAAGAACTTACTTACCCATCACAGTCAAAAGAGGCTTAAGCGATTTCAACTGAAGTTGTTTTTTATTGTTAAATCGAATTCGTGCCTGCTCTTTGCCTTTGGCGTCTGTTTTGATTTCGCGCTCGGCCCCAAGGTCAGCTATTTTACCTAAAGTGATTTTTTCATTTGACGCTTGAAACGTCAGATCGATTCCTTCCCGTCGTTTGGTGTGAATCGTCAGAAACGGTTTGCTGGCACCTGATTTCATAAAATTGACTAACGATTTATTATCCCATTGGATCAATGAATCTGGATAAGTCTTTTCCAGTAAGTCAAATAATGATTCTAGAAGCGAAACATCCCAGGCTACGCGTTTATGATTCGGAAAGCCTTTCCGGGAAAGATGCCATTTCTTTTTGAGCACTTTCCAGGGCATTATGTCATCCGGATTGATTTTATCTTGATGAATCAGACCGAGGTATTTATCACAGGCCGTTTGCAGAAATTTCTTGAAGGCGCGGGTATCGATTTCTTTCTGCCAATGTATTGTCAGAGTGACTTCCTGCCAGGGGCCTTTAAGATTTTTAACACGGACGCGGTTGGAACGTCCATAAATGGGAAGTTCGTCCAGATTATCCAGTGATTCCAGTGCCAGTTGTTCGCGCAATTCATCCTGCTTAAAGGTATTTCGTTTCACACGAAAACTGAGTCTGAGCAGCCATTCGTCGCCGGTATTTGCATGTAAAAACCAACCCTGTTTTTTAACCGGCCCGTTGACTTCGACAATGCTACGATGATTCCAGTTAATGTCGCCAAAGCCTGATTTGCTTTCGATCACATCAATCACGGATTGCAGCGCTGTTCCCTCCCACTGACAAGCGGCACCAGAGATGGAAACGTGGTCCTGAGTATGCCAGCGTTTCCCATCTTTCTGCCAGGGCATTTGCGCATCCCGACCGATTTGTTTGAGGTCGATATCTCCCGACTGTTTTTTTCCTAAACTTTGCGCATCGAAAACTTCGCGTTCCTCTCGTTTTCCGGTTGAGAGAACCGACTTCAATATTTCGCCGGTGTAAGATCTTAACAACGGAACCTGTTTTGATTTTCGAGAACGGGCTGAAGTGGTCTGCTTCTGAAAGCGTTCGGCATGTTCCACCAGTTTTTCCGGCGAACCGGCGGCGATAATCTGCCCGCCCCCACTACCTGCTTCGGGACCGACATCTACGAGCCAGTCGGCTGTTTTGATCACATCCAGATTGTGCTCAATCACAATGACCGTGTTTCCCAGTTCGACCAGACTGTTGAGAACTTTCAACAGTTTGACGATGTCATCAAAGTGCAATCCCGTTGTCGGTTCATCCAGCAAGTAGAGTGTTTTTCCTGTGCTAGGTCGTGCCAGTTCCGCCGCCAGTTTGACGCGCTGCGATTCTCCGCCTGACAAAGTGGGCGCAGATTGTCCCAAGGTCAGATAATCCAGACCAATGGCACATAATGTTTCCATCGTACGACGAATGGCAGGGATATTTTTAAACAATTCCGCTACGTCGCCAATTGACATCTCCAGGACATCGGCGATGGATTTGCCTTTATATTTGACGGATAATGTTTCCTGATTGTAGCGTTTGCCGTTACAGGTTTCACAGGTGACCCAGACATCGGGTAGAAAATGCATTTCGATACAACGCTGACCGTTTCCATCGCAGTCTTCGCAGCGTCCACCCGAGCGGTTAAAGCTGAAGCGTCCCGGTTGATAGCCGCGCACTTTCGAATCGGGGAGCCTGGAAAAGAGTTCTCTGATCTGATCAAACACGCCGGTATATGTGGCTGGATTAGAGGCGGGCGTATTTCCTAAGGGCTTCTGGTCAACAATGATGGCTTTATTAATCTGATCGAGTCCCAGCAGTTCATCAAAGGGGCCGGGAGCTTCTTTTGAACGATGCAGTTTTTTGGTGACGGCGCGTGCAAGTGTTTCTTCGATTAGAGAACTTTTACCGGAACCGGAGACCCCTGTGATACAGGTAAAGGAGCCAAGTGGAATTGCGAGATCCACTGATTGTAGATTGTTTTGTCGGGCCCCCTTTAGTTCCAGCCAATGACCTGTGGGAGAGACTGCAATTTCTTCCTGGTCCCGTTTTTCATAAATGACACGGCGTTCCTTTGGAAGCGGGATTGATAATTGATCGGAGAGATATTGCCCTGTGAGCGATTTCTTTTTGCGTTTTAACTGTTTGGGAGTCCCCTTACCTACGATGGTTCCGCCGAACCGTCCTGCTCCGGGACCAAAATCAAAAAGCGAGTCAGAAGCTTCGAGTACCTCACGATCATGTTCGACCATTACGATGGTATTGCCGATGTCCCTCAGTTTTTTCAGAGTATTGATCAAACGCGTATTATCGCGGGGATGTAAGCCGATGGTTGGTTCATCTAAGACGTAGAGTACGCCCGTTAAAGAGCGTCCGACTTGACCGGCCAATCGAATTCGCTGACTTTCTCCTCCGGAGAGTGTAGGCAATGCACGACCAAGGGTTAGATATTCCAGGCCGACATCCACCAGAAACTGCAGGCGGCTGGTTGCTTCCTTGATCAGTTCGCCGGCGATCTGTTTTTCCCTTTTGTCAAGCTTTGCCTTTTTGATGAATGCTAGAGCATCTTTCAAGGGGAGTTCACAAAACTGGTTGATGGTTTTTCCCTGAAACCGAACTGCTGCAGCATCGGTGCGCAGCTTGCTGCCATTGCATACGGAACAGGGAACTTCACCGGTCATTTCCTGTAGACGGCTTCGAAATGCAAATGAAAGGCGCGAAGCTTCTTCAATGGCGGGATAGAGCCCTTTGTATTGAAATTGAATTTTTCCCGAATCATCGAGTGAAATCCACCGTTCTTCATCGCCGTATAGAACCAGTCTCTGCTGCTTGACACTGAGTTGATTAAAGGGGACATCCAGTGGAATGCGAAATTGTTTTGCGATGGCTGCCAGGACCTGATGAAATTCCGGATTCGTCCGCGGATCAGGCCAGGCTGCTATCGCGGCGTCTTTCAGACTTCGATTCGGGTCGGGAATCAATTCTGCCAGATTCGTACCCAGTTCCGTTCCCAGGCCTTCACAATATTCGCACCATCCCAAAGGGCTGTTAAAGGAATAATTATGTGGTGTTAATTCTTCGAAGCTGAGTCCACACTGTTCGCAGAAATAAAACAGGCTGAACGTTTCGAAATCCCATTCATTTTCCGGAATTTCATCATCGCAATAGCAGGCATACATCAGCCCTTCCCCGAACGCTAATGCAGACTCGACTGAATCTGCGATTCGTGAACGGTTTTTGGCAGCGACAGTAATGCGATCGATGACGACTTCTACTTCGTGACGACGACGGCGGTCAATCTGGGGTACGTCTTCCAGACGGCATGTGAATCCATCGATTCGTACACGTAGAAAACCCTGCGTTCTTAATTTTTCCCAGAGCGTCTCATATTCCTGTCCGACATTGATTTCGACGGGAGCCAGTAACAGGAGTTTCGTGCCCGCTTCGATTGACAGAATTCTATGAATGACTTCATCTGTCGTTTGCGTTTCCACCGGAACATCACAGTCCGGGCAATACATGGTTCCCAGTCGTGCAAACAATACACGCAGATAATCGTAAATTTCGGTTACCGTGCCGACGGTGGAGCGAGGCGAGTGGCCTGTTGTTTTTTGTTCGATGGCAATCGCTGGAGAGAGGCCATGAATGTGCTCGAATTTCGGTTTGGGCATTTGACCTAGAAATTGTCTGGCGTAGGCAGACAACGATTCCACGTAACGTCGCTGTCCCTCTGCATAGAGCGTGTCCATCGCCAATGAACTCTTGCCACTGCCGCTTGGGCCACAAAACACATTCATCTGATCGCGGGGAATTTGCAGATCCAGATTCTGTAAATTATGTTGCCCTGCTCCGCGAATGGTAATCTGCGAACTGTCTCCTTTTGGATTGCCATTTTGTTTTTGATGAGCGGCCTGCCAGCGTAGATGCGGATTCGTTAATTTTAAGGCCTTTGTTTTTTTCCTGCTTTTTGCAGCTTTGGCAGGCACCAGTTCAGTTTGTTCTCTTAAGGCCAATCCGGTATAAGAATGCTTACATGCGGCTACTTCTTCCGGCGTGCCTTCCACCAGAATTTCGCCTCCCCCTTCGCCTCCCTCAGGTCCGAGATCAATTACCCAGTCCGCTGTTTTTACAACATCGAGATGATGTTCGACGACGAGTACGGTATTACCGGCGTCGACCAAATGGTGCAACACTTTCAGCAGCAACTTGACATCTGCAAAGTGCAAACCGGTGGTAGGTTCATCCAGCAGATAGAATGTGCTTCCTGTGGAGCGTTTGCCGAGTTCCCGCGCGAGTTTGACGCGTTGTGCTTCGCCGCCGGAGAGTGTGGGCGAAGGTTGACCCAACTTGAGATAATCCAGGCCTACATTATGCAGTGATTCGAGGAGTTTTAAGATTTTGGGAACGTTCTGAAAATGTTCAATGGCCTGCTGAATATCCATTTCAAGGACTTCGGCGATATTGGCGCCCTTATATCGAATTTCGAGTGTTTCGTGATGAAATCGGCGGCCTTCACAAATGGGACAGGGGACCCAGACATCCGCGAGAAAGTCCATCTCCAGTTTATTGGCGCCGTGTCCTTCACAGGCTTCGCAGCGGCCTCCCGCTACATTGAAACTGAATCGGCCTGCTTTATAACCTCGCATGCGTGAATCCGGAAGTTTCGCATAGAGATCACGAATCAAGTCGAAGACTTTAACATAGGTTGCGGGATTCGATCGGGGTGTGCGACCAATGGGAGACTGATCAATGTCAATCGCTTTGTCGATGAATTCCAGTCCGGTTACTTTGAGATGTTCGCCTGGATTTCCTTTTCCCTTATTAATCTGTTTATTTAATACGGGCCAGAGAATATCATTTACGAGTGAGCTTTTTCCGGAACCACTTACACCCGTGACACAGATAAAACCTTTGGTGGGAATGACGGCATCAATATTTTTCAGGTTATGATGCTTCGCGCCTTTGATGGTGATCGATTCTTTTTTAATCAGTCGACGTCGGGCTTCCGGGATGGGAATTGTTTCTTTCCCGGAAAGGAATTGGGCCGTCACACTTTGTTTTGCTTTCAGGACTTTTTGAAATGAGCCTTCAGCGACGATGTGCCCGCCGCGAATTCCCGGACCGGGACCAAAATCGACAATATGATCTGCGGCGCGCATGGTTTCTTCGTCATGTTCGACGACAATCACAGTATTGCCTTGATCGCGCAGGTCACACAGGCTTTCCAGGAGCATCGTATTATCGCGGGGATGCAATCCAATAGAGGGTTCATCTAAAATGTAAACCACGCCTACCAGACCACAGCCGATCTGGCCTGCGAGACGAATTCGCTGACTTTCACCGCCGGAAAGTGTGGGAGCGGTCCGGTCGATGGTCAAGTAGTTCAATCCACACCGCAATAGGAAACCCAAACGCCCGCGAATTTCTTTCAAGACCTCGTCTGCAATCAGTACTCCGGTTTCGTCCAGCTCCAGCGATTCAAAAAAAGTGTCCGCCTCTTCAATACTGAACGCGCAAACCTCAGGGAGGGTTTTAGCGGTCGTTTTCTTTCTGCCTCTGGTTGGAAAACTATTCGAAGTAATCCGGACATGGCGGGCCTGTGTATTCAGTCGTGCTCCGTGGCAGCTGGAACATTTGACAAAGTCCATGTACTTTTCAAGTTGTTTCCGGCGCATGGGGTTACTTGTTTTACGATAACTCTCCAGAAGTTCCTCGACGTAACCTTCCCATGTGCCTCCATGCTTCCAGACGCCACCAGAATGTCGCCAACTGAAAGTAATATTTCGTTCGCCGGTCCCATAGAGAAACTGATGCTGCGCTTCAGCGGACAGTTCATTCCAGGGAGTTTTCATAAAACTGTCTTCGGGCAGTTTCAAATCTTTTTCGATGGAACGCGCGACACCGTTGTAGATGTGCCTTCTCCATTTCCCGACTTTTGATAACGGGCCTAATAATTCGAAGGCACCTTTTTGAATGGAGACAGAATCTTTCGAAATCAAGGCTTCTATCGGAAAATCGTAGCGCATGCCTAAGCCATTACATTCATTGCACATTCCGAGCGGGCTATTAAAACTGAAGAGCTGCGGTGTCGGCGGTTCATAACTGATGCCACAATCGGAACAGGCATAGTTTGAACTATAAAGTTTTTCCCGAAGCGTGTTGGTATTCTCTTCCTCGGCATTCTCTTTATCGGCTTTTGCTTTATCGGGATGTTGAGCAGATAATTCTTCCGCGACAATCAGTGTGCCCTTTGACATTTTCAATGCCAGTTCGACTGACTCCGCGAGACGGGAACGACTGATTTTTCCGGCGACAAGACGATCGACGACGACTTCAATCGTGTGTCTCATTTGTCGATCCAGCTGCAGTTGATCGGAAAGCTGGACGATACTGCCATCAACGCGTGCTCTGAGAAAGCCCTGCTTCAATAGATCGTCGAACAGATCTTTATATTCCCCTTTCTGCTGCTGAATTAAGGGGGACAAAATCGAAAAGCGGGTTTTCTCTGGCAACAAGGAGATCGAGTCAATGATGCGTTCGCTGTTTTGCGAGCTGATCGGCTTGCCACATTGTTCGCAGGACCCCGCTCCTACACGGGCAAACAGTACTCGAAGATAATCATAAATTTCCGTAATCGTTCCCACAGTACTGCGCGGATTCCGACCACTCATTTTCTGCTGGATGGAGATGGAAGGCGCGAGACCAGAAATGGAATCGACTTCCGGCTTTGGCATCTGCCCTAGAAATTGACGCGCATAACTGGAGAGCGATTCGACATAGCGTCGTTGCCCTTCGGCATACAGCGTATCAAAAGCGAGCGAACTTTTTCCGGAGCCACTGACTCCGGTCATTACAATCAGTCGATTTCGAGGAAGTTGAACATTTATGTTTTGCAGATTGTGCTCGCGAGCACCTGTAATAATGATATCTGTTTGTGCCATAGACCGCGTTATACCAATCGGATGCTACCGAACTTAGAATCTCAAACGTAAATGTGGTTAAATTGAAGGTATCAATTCCAATTGGATTCAGAGCAGCCCGCCTCCAAAGCTGTCATCATCATCTTCTTTCGTTTCCGTTTCCGTTTCCGTTTCCTTATTTTCTACTTCTTTTTCCACTTCCTGATCTTGCTGTGGAGGGGGATCCGTTTCTGGCGTTTCGTCTTTCGTTGCTGAAACCTCCGTCTCTGGCTGTTCTGAAGGAGTCGTTATTTCTGTGCTTTGATTATCATCAACGGAACGTGCTTTGGCTGCGGCCCGTTCTGAGGAGGACTGTTCTTCTTCCGCTAATTCAAAATAATCAAAATGATAGGGGTCTCGATAGAGACTCCTTTTTTCTTCGACAAGCTGCATGAAGACCTCTTCACCTTCAACCTGTATAGATTTCGAAGCGACATTTCCACTCAATCGAATTGTTTCCCCCGTTCGAGGGCACTTCCAGAGTCGCCTGACATCAAGGTCCAGCTTCAGTCCGGGGCCTTTCATAATGTTTTCTCTTTACTATTGGGGGTCAAAAATCAACGCTTTTCAGAAACGCTTCACTAGATTACACTCTGCTACTCTATGAAAGATACCTGATCCCGTATCCTCTGTTCAATTGCTGGCAAAGAAATAATTGAATCGAAGGTCTATTTGTTCATTAAATCAAGGTTGATTGATGTCTGAATCCGTGCCGTCTGCGTCCGAGTCTGATCCAAAATTTCCCGCGAAGCAGGATTTGATCCAGCTGGGTCGTGGCCTATTAATGGGGGGTGCTGACATCATTCCCGGCGTTTCAGGGGGAACGGTGGCGTTGATTCTGGGAATTTATCAACGCTTGATTACTGCCATCAGTCATTGTGACTCACGGTTATTCAAATTATTACTACAGCGCAAGTGGTCTGAAGCCGCTCTACATCTGGATCTGCGTTTTGTGATTCCCTTAGGTGTCGGAATTTTGACAGGTGTCGTCAGCCTGGCTAGCCTGATGCATTATCTGCTGGATTACCATCTGCAATTGACGCTGTCGCTCTTTTTTGGATTGATTCTGGCTTCCAGTGTTCTGGTGGCACAAATGGTAAAGCGCTGGTCTTTTTCGAATATAATCGCGTTACTGGCTGCACTGCTGGGGATCTATCTTCTGGTAGGAGAATCTTCTGTAAAGGCACCGGAGGGTAACCTGTATATTTTTCTCTGCGGCATGATCGCCATCTGTGCCATGATTCTGCCCGGAATCAGTGGTGCATTGATCCTGGTTCTGTTAGGAAAATATCATGATATCACGGGTTTGCTCAAAACCATTCCGAAGCAGTTGCTGCAAGGGCACATCGACTGGAGTGGTCTGTTAACCGTATTTGTTTTTGTGCTGGGCTGCCTGTTGGGTCTCATCCTGTTCAGCAAAGTGCTGCGTTGGTTGCTGCATTCCTATCATAATTTCACAATGGCTGCGCTGTGTGGCTTGATGATCGGCTCGCTGCGGAAAATCTGGCCGTTTAAGGTCGACATTACAGTCTACGCAAATGATCAGACTGCTGAGACGGTGCCCTTCAAACATCGGATCTATGAAAATGTCTGGCCTGGCGCCTTAGATGGACTTTTCTGGTCCTCACTCTTGATGATTATCGGAGCCGCGTTGTTTGTTTGGGGACTTGACTGGTTATCGAAAAAATATATGACGGAAAATCGAACGGACTTTTAGATCGCCCGCTTCTTATTTACCATCATCTTGTGGATAGAGTAAGATGCGATCATGGCAGAGCAGAATCAGATCTTTTCGATTGTCGCCCGTCACATCTGCAATCAACGCTTCACGCGGATTGACTCCCGTTCGGTTGGAACGGGAAAATGTTTTCTCTTCAAAGACTCTGAAATTTAAAGCGTGTCTTAAACCCTGCTTCTCGCGGTAATTCAAAATTTCCACTTGATTTCTCCGCGTATCAAGAATTACTACATCGGACAATCCATCTCCATTCAAGTCACCGGCGACGGAATCGGTAAAATAGGCCTGCGGGAGTTTTGACTCAAACGAGGCAACTACTTTCAACGATGGAGGAGTTTGCCCCGAGTAGAGAATTCCGAATTGACCGATTCCGAACAGCAACAAGTCTGACTGCTGATCGCCATTCAAGTCGGCCACGTGTGCTGAACGGTATGGAAAGTCTCCAATTTCGACTTCTTTCCAGGGGCGATAGACGTCGGATTCCTTTCGCAGGATTCGCAGTTTTTTCACCCCTAGATCGACGAGCACAATTTCGTCGCCGGGTGCGCCATCCAGATTGATATTCACGGCACCTACTACACGCGCTTTACTTTCCGGTGCATTAAACTGATCAACGACCTGCCATTGGTTAGTTGAATTCAGACTTAATCTGCGGGCGAAATTATTCTGGGCTGTAAGAATCCAGTCGCGTTTTTTGCCACCGATGAAGATCGATTCCGGTTTAATCTCATCCAGATTGATGCCTCCGGAGGGCGTAATTAATTTTGGTGTCTGGTTCGGAATCAACGAAATCATCTTGGGAGATCGAGACAGTCCATAGAATGCCATCAGTTCATAAACACCATCTCCATTGGCATCCAGTTTGATTAATGATTTCGGGCTATCGAGATTGGGTGGTGTACTCGGGAATTTATATTCAGCCCACTCGCCGTCTTTATTCAGGCGCAGCGCCTGTAATTCAAACTTGTAATTGCTTTTGTCTCCGACTTTGGCAATATAAATGAGTTCTGGTGATTGATTTCCATCCAGATCGGCCATTTCAAAAGCTACGGGCTCTCCTTTAACGGGGAGAATTTTGGGAAAGGTTAATCTCTGATTCGTCAGTGAGCTGACGCCGATAATTTTTTCGCGCGTGCTCAATACAAAAACTTCCGCGACTCCATCCCCGTCGCTATCTGCTACGCGTAATTGTTCGACGCCTAGCAATCCTGGATAGGTCTGCCCTAGATCAAGCCCCTGCTCTTTCGTCTGCCTGTAAACCAGCATTTGCGCTGTTTCGGGATCGGAGACAACGAAGTCGGTCAACTTGTCGCCATTAATATCACCGAGATCAAATCCACGGTTGCGGCTGGAACCTTCTGCCCCGAAGCCATGCAGCGTGAGGCGTTTGGGGACATGACCATTTTGATTATGTGCATTCTCTAATTGCTGCATTTTCAGTCGACCGGTTTGCGAATCGATCGTCAGGATTTCGCTCCCCGGTTTTCCATCAATGTTGGAGAGCGTCACGGAACGGGGGTTGGAGAGTTCGAATCTGATTTCCGGTCCCAGATTTGAGTCCTGTTTTTGAAGTCGGGCGCATAGAATCTGATTTTTCCCGTCGCGGGTGGCATAAGTAAAATCATTCCGGCCGTCGCCATCCAGGTCGGCAATCGCAGCAAGTCCTAATTTGGGAGAAGTATTCAAAATTGAGCGAGGCGAACCAAAACGGCCTTTTTGATCCTGCAACAGCAGATAGGTATGATTGGTTCCTAATACGATCAGATCGGTTTTTTTATCAAAATTGAGATCACCGGCTGCAATGGTCCATTGAATGGGCTGCAAGTCGGCTAGCCGAATTCGTGTGCGTTTTGACCAGGTTCCCGATTTAGATTGATACCGAATAATCAAACGATCCGGGAGGGCGAGGTAGGCTAGATCGGTACGGCCATCGCTATTGAAATCGCCGACTGTTAATGCGGAAACGGAAACATCTACCGGAAGTTTAATGTGCTTGAAACGGTCATCACTGGAGATAAAGTTGATCCGATTCTCCGGCTCATCCTCGGTTTGATCCTCTTTACCTGACTTCTGAATCAGGAGATCAATGCGACTGTTACTGTTATCAATCAGGACCAGATCTTTCAGGCCATCCGCGTTGAAATCTTCAGCCAGCATGTTAGACGACCGACTCGATAACTTAAAAATTTCAAGCGGTTTGAATCCGTAATATTGAGCCAGATTGATTTTTTCAGCGGAGCATACCGGCAGCGGCGCTATATAGAATATGATAGTAGCCAGTACAACAAACGATCGCTTACAATCTACTTTGCGTGAACTGTTTAACATCCTGATCTCCTTACCAAAAATCTTTTGCTCTGGCCCTCAGTATCAGACTGAGAGAATCTGCTGAAAACTTACTTCTGAACGAATTCCCTGTCTAATTCACGCGAATATCAAAAGGCATAATCGTCAGTGTTTTTTCCCTAGAGAGCAAGTTAATCAAATCCAGTTTCTGTATTTGATGTGACAGTTCGGGAGAGAGCAAATTTAACATCTTTGAAATTTGCTGACTCTGTTTTGACTGTGCATCCATACTACCAAAAATCTGTTCAAAAGGACTGGTTGCTCTGGGAAGAATTAATTTCTCAAATTTTTCGCCATCCTTGATTTTGCCAAGTTTCCGGGCATGCTCGATGGCTTCATCGAGTGTTCCCAATTGATCTACGAGTCCAATTTCGAGTGCCATGGCCCCGGTATAAACACGACCGCGGGCCAGTTTTTCCAAAGCCGTGTATTCCATTTTACGTCCGGTGGCTGCTTTTTCCGTAAACTGTTTGTAGATCGAGTACATTAATGCAGAGACTGCTGCTCGCTCTGATTCTGTAAAACCGGTCATGGGACTGAAGGCACCACTGTTTTTGCCTCGCGAGATTACACTGGTGGTAATGCCAATTTTTTCATAGAGGCCACCCACGGCAAGTTTACCGCCGACAACTCCAATTGAGCCGGTCAAGGTACCGGGTTCCGCAAAGATTCGATCTGCGCCCATAGAGATATAATATCCCCCGCTGGCAGCAACATCACCCATACTGACGACGATCGGCTTGTTTGCTTTTTCCAGCGAGCGCCACATCAAATCACTGGCTAGGGCACTTCCCCCCGGACTATCGACCCGCAGAACAATTGCTTTCACCTTCTCGTCTTTTGCTGCCTTCTCAACGGCTTTGATAAAGGTATCAGAGCCTAGTACCTTTACACCCATCAAACCTCCCTGAGAACTGGATCCTGACATGATGGCGCCGGTGGCATAAATGACGGCAACACGCGGACCCGGGCCCATACGCTGCGAAGAGTTGATCCCAGAGAACAGATCCATTAATTTCATTAAACCTGCGATACCAGAGAAATCATTGTCGAGACGTTTTTTGGCATACTTCTTTATTACTCTGACTTCCGTTTTGGACTTATCTCCGGTGATCAGTTTGGGAAGTTGATCTTCATAGGCAAGATCATCAATTAAACCCAGTTTTTTTGCATCAGCGGCCATGTAGGGTCCGCCGTTGATGGCTGCTTCTACTTTATCTGGAGACAAACCTCTCGCTTTCGAGATCATCGTGAGGATCTGTCTAAAATAGTCATCTAGCATGGCGCCCATTTCTTCACGAAACGGCTTACTCATTTCCGTGCGTGTGTAGGGTTCGGCAGCCGACTTGTATTCTCCGACACGTAAGATATCCGGTTTGACATCCAGCATATCAAACAGATTTTTATAGAAGCTGACTTCCGCCCTTAAACCAAGCAGGATCAGCGTTGCCGATTCGGGCATGATAATTTTGTCGCAGGCACTTGCGATCAGATAATCTTTTGTCATGCCGGACTCGATCCAGGCATACACTTTTTTATTGCTTTTGCGCACTTTGAAAATGGCTTCGCGCAACTCATTCAGTTTTGCCCAGCCAATTGAAGTTCCCTTGAGGTGCAGAATTACTCCGCTTAGCGATTTATCGTCGGCTGCTTTTTCTAACCGGGCAGTGACCCTGGCGAGTGATTCGGTCACATCACCAAACAGGCCGGGCATTTGTGGCCCTTCGGGATAGGCACCTTTGATAATAATGTGTCCCCAGTTCTGGCGGGTTGGCTTAGCCTCTTCTTCTGCAGCAGAGGTTGTGTTTAGACTCAGGCAAATAGAAGATCCCAAAAGCAGAGCGAATGATAACCATCGACATTTGATAAAAGACAGCGACATCTGAATTCTCCAGTACAGGGACGTATGTATTGATAGAAGAGCGAGAACTATTTTTCTCAGTCAACTTTGTGAGCCGGTCAAATTGAAAACGTTAAAATCAGCTTAATTCCTATAAGCAGTCTAAGGCACACAAGCGGCTACGGTCAAGAAGGAGTTGACTGTTGCTCCCGTTTATTCGCTCGGAAAACGATTCGCTTCGAAAAATTCCTGCTGGAAAATCCAAAAAGTGTTGTCAGGGGATGCTTCTTTTGTCACACTGGTGGGTAGAGTCACTTAAGAGACAAGGTGTGTCTGCTCATTTCCGTTCACTTCATTTGGTTTTTACAATATGCCAGTACGATCCTTATTTCTTGCTGTTTTCTGTGTCATTACATTTTCCAGTTCGCTTTTTGCGCAAGGCTTGATCTGGGAACTGCCCGCGGATGGTTCGTGGGTCCGATTTGAGGGCACTTATGAAAAAGAAATGCCTGGTCCGGAATCCAATGATTTGCCTGTGAAGCTGAAATGGACGCGTCATGTGATTATTAGTTCTGTCGGTTCCGAAATGGCGGAATTTGAAGGTGAACAAACTGCCTGTCGCTGGCTTGAGTTCAAAAACATCACTGGCAAGGAAACGGAATCGGGAGTGGCGCCTGGTGTCTCCGGCCCTCGCATTTATAAAGTATTAATCCCTGAAAAAGCGATCGACGGTAAGATTATTGACCAGAATCAGATACCGGTCACCTTTCTCCCGATCATTCGTGGTTATCGAAAAATCGGTGACAGGCCCGTTGAGCCTCTGAAAACGAATGTATTGCGGTTTTACCCGATGATTACGATGCTCGAACATTACACCAAATGGGACTCGGAGGGAGAGCCCGCAAGCATAGATATTCCTACAGGCGCTGTTTCCGCCCGCGAATACAAGGGGACTTTCATGAGCGAGAGCCCTTCGACGCGTTCCAAGAATGTAGGAACCATCTGGCGGACTGACAAGATTCCTTTTGGCGTTGCGAAATGGACGGTTGAGGTCACACGTGACACTAAAGGAGGGACTCAGCCTCGGACGGACTTCAAACGGACCTCTCTGGTTAATGTAGCGATGTCGGCCCATGAAACAGGCAAAAACGCTGAGAGTGAACTACCCGCGTCCCGTTAGGCGACTGAATATTCAGGGATTTCAGATCGCGCGACGAATATCGGTGCGTGAAGGCCGGCATTTCACGCTTTGATTCACGGGTCTCAGATTGCAGCTTTCCGGGTAAAACCGTTTTTTCCTTAGAATCCTGTTCGATTTTCAAACAAGGGCATCGGAGACTTGACGCTGCGGGCGCAGGTGAAAAGAATCGTGTGGTTTCGAACATTATTGATTCCCGGTTGTCATAACTGAGGGATCAATTCCGGTTGGCGGAGTTGTCAGTCCCGGTCTCTCTCATTACTTTCGCAGGCAAAGAAAACGATTATGTCGATGCAGCTTTCCGCTACGGTCCAGAAACTAAAACCCTCAGCTACGATTGCCGCTGCCGCCAAAGCGAAAGAGTTGAAAAGTACCGGAGTCAAGGTTTATGAGTTTACACTGGGTGAGCCGGATTTCAATACCCCGGCTCATATTCGTGAGGCAGCCAAAGAGGCGATGGATGCGGGCCAAACCCGTTACACGCCGGCGGCAGGTACGCTGGAGGTCAAGCAGGCGATCTGCGATGCCTATCAGCGCGACTATGGTTTAAACTACAAGCCGAATCAGGTTGTGGTTTCGAATGGTGCCAAGCACTCCATACATAATGTATTGACGGCCTTGTGTGGTCCCGGGGATGAAGTCATCATTCCCACTCCCTACTGGGTGAGTTACAGCGCGTTGGTCGAACTGACTGGTGCGACTC
>NZ_CALEMX010000057.1 GCF_937910335.1 uncultured Gimesia sp.
ACCCCATGATTGGCTACAAAATCCTGTCTGGAATTAAAAAATTGAAAAATATCTTACCGGGAATTCGAAACCATCATGAGCAAATCGATGGGCGGGGTTATCCAGATCAATTAAAAGGAGCAGATATCCCATTGATGGCACGGATTATTGCTGTTGCAGACGCCTATGATGCAATGGGCAGCGATCGCCCTTATCGAAATGGAATGCCTCTGGAAAAACTGGAAATCATATTCCGGGAAGGTAAAGGATTTCAATGGGACTCTGATGTGATTGATGCCTATTTCGAGATCCGTGAAGAAATTACTCAGCTCTCACAAAAATATAATGGGAACTCGGAAACACTGGTCGGTTCTTGCGTGAACTGATAAACTAATCTCCCAGAAAAAAACTTCTTTGAGTAATTTGATCCGTAATGATCTGGGAGGAGATGTTGAAGGTCTTGACAAAACAATTTCAATTCTGGTTGATGTTTTTGCCACTGGCTATTTTTGGTGTTTTGAGTTGTAATTCTGATCATTCGGAATTCAAAACTGACCCCCCTGTTCCGGAAGCTGCATCAGTGTCCGTGGATTCTTCACAGTCAGATAAAGTGGAGACACAAACCTCTGAATTCAAAGAATTTGATGGGATTCGGTTTAAGGTACCCGCAGGTTGAATTATCCCCCGCGCAACAAGGTTTCGTTACCGCCAGTTTTAAAATTCCTCTGGCGGGTAATGACGTCAAGTTGACCCTTTCTTCTGTTGGTGGTGGCGTTGATGCAAATCTAAAAAGGTGGATTGGGCAGTTTCAATTACCTCCTGGAGAAACGCCTCAACAGAAATCAATTCGAGTAGATAAGATCGATGCGATCTGGTTGGATTTAAGGGGCACCTTTGATGCCGGGCCCGCTCTCGATTCTGAAGCAGAATCCGGAATGAGAATGATCGGCGTCGCGATTCCTCGTAATCCCCGTGATTTTTATCTCAAATTGACAGGACCGCGCGAGCAGCTGTTGAATGCGGAAGAGGAATTTAGAAATTTTGTAAAATCAGCTCAATTTGTACCATAATCACTGTCAGCATGAAGGATCCCATTTGCTGATCAGTCCTGCGACCAGATGTCCTCCAAAGCCAAATGACAGTTTCATTGCTTTTTTGATTTCTTTTGGCTCAGCTTTGAGCGGTGTATAATTCAAATTACACTCCGGATCAGGAATTTCCAGATTCACTGTTGGCGGAACCAGATTATCACGCATGGCAAGCAATGTGAATGCCAGTTCGACACTTCCTGCAGCACCCAGTAGATGTCCCATCCCTCCTTTTAAACTTGAGCAACTGACAGAACGAGATACAGCCCCCATCGCATTTTTGATGGCTCGTGTTTCATACAGATCATTAATCTGAGTTCCCGTGCCGTGCATGTTTATATAGTCGATTTCTGTGGGAGAAATGCGAGCGCGGTCTAAGATTCCGGTAATCAATTTCGCAAGACTTTCTGCAGAGGCATCGAATTGCATTAAATGAGTGGAGTCAGAACCCAGACCACCAGTGAGCCATTCTGCATAAGGAACCGCATTTCTATTTAAGGCATGCTCTAATGATTCTAGTACAAGAATTCCGGCTCCTTCACCAACAACAAATCCATTTCGTCTCTTATCATAAGGTCTGCAGGCTTCCTGAGAGGACTGAAAGTCTGTTGCCAGGACTCCCATGCGTTGGAATGATCCTAAGACGGCAGGTAGCAGAGAAGCATCTGCTCCTCCTGCAAAAACGGTATCGCAGACTCCATCTCGAATTAAATCAGCTGCCCGCATGATGCTTGAAAATCCTGTAGCACAAGCCGAAACGGGAGCTAATGCAGCCCCTCGTAAATCGTAATGTTTCGCTACAGATTGACTGGCAGCGTTAGGGAAGCATTGCAGCCAGAAATTAGAGGGAATTTGTTTTTGATCTTCCAGACTCATGTGTGGCATCTCAGCCATTTGTGCGAAACTGGCCATACCTCCTTTACTGGAACCAATCACACATCCTGTAGATTCTCTGGAAATCAGATTCAAATCCAAATCAGCATCCTGGATCGCTTCTTCTGTTGCTTTTAAAGCTAATCTAATTGAAGGTTCTGTCTGAAATGGGATCTGGTTTGACGGTGCGGTTGATGAGAGTCGTTGATCTGGAATCACTCCGCCTACGACCGGACGGTTCAATTGATTTGACAAATCATCAAGCAGACAAGTGCTAGACTTGCCAGACAGTAGATTCTGCCAGGATTGCTCTCGACCTACTGCATAAGGTGTGATTAATCCAATGCCCGTAATGACGACCCTGCGGGAAGAACGTTCAGATACCGATAACTTTGGTCGCATTAGAACTAAAAGATCGTAGAGGAAAAGAGATTCAAGTTCGATCAGGAACGATAGCTCGTTCGACAGATGGCATACAAAGCAGCTCCGATTAAGACAGCGATCAGAAGGTACTCAAAGATGGATGTCTGAGACTGCTGAACCAAACCACTCTTTCGCTCTTCTTGTGCGAGAACTGTAGTTGCCGATAACAGAAAGAAACCGGAAATAGATAACAAACCAGATAAACGTTGCAGTATGCTATAAGATCTCTTCATAATCATTTATTCTATAATCCAATTCGAAATTCAAACGATACTCGCGGGATAATTGTATCAGCAAACTCGCCAAACTGCATCATGAAAAGTCGATTACCGGAAGAATCCCGAGGGAAAAATGCAAGAAGTGATCAGCTTCTGTATATGCTCCTCCTGGCACTATTGGTATTTGTCCGGATTCAGTCGAAACGATCGAACAGAGAGTTCAGGACTGGATGATCGTTTCTACAGGTTGCCGCATTTCATAAAAGTCCTGCTGGTGAAGAAAAACCGTTTGCCAACTTTGGGATCGGGGTCTCATTTTTTGACGGTATTCATCAATTTTTACCAGATAGAATGCATATAGGTTTCCCTTAAAGGCAAAGAGCTTCTCAAGATTATTTGAAATGGAATCAGACGGGAGCTGATAGGCGAAGACTAAACCAGAAATAAAGCCCTCTCCAAACAGCTCCTGCCATTGCTGGAGTCCCTGAATATCTTCAACCGTAGCCCAGTTTTCCCAGCGGCGTTTATTTCTTTGATCCGGAAAAATTTCTGTTCGCCCTTTGACATCAATCAGCAGGTTGGGACCTTGCTTCGCATACACAATAAAGTCCAATGATTTGATCGATGTATTTTGTGCTAATGCCCTTCGTTTTTCATCTACCGCCACATAGGGGATTCTTGAAGTGCGAAGGTAGCTCTCAAAAGCGGCATCGTAATGGTTTCTGCGAAGGACCATAGCCAGCAATCTCCTCAAATCTGCAAACTAAACTATAGAACTGATCGTTTGGCTATGGTATCGAAGTGTTCTCTGGAAGTCTATAGTATTGCGCTGATTTGGCTTTTGACCAAATCGAAATTGGGCAGGTTAACTGTCCTGTTCAGCCGTCAGAATATGAGAAATGAATTCGAATAAATTTGATTCTTTCACCGCTGTTTGAGTTCCGGTCTGCAACTCTTTGACTTGCCATTCCTGGTTCTTAAAATCGTCAACTCCCGCAACAATGACGATTTTGAATCCATGACGGTTGGCATATTTGAACTGTTTTTTGATAGCTTTGGTGTCAGGATAAACTTCAACGTTCAATCCTTTCAGGCGCAGATTACGTGATAGTCTGAGATACTCGGGAGTATAAAGTTCATCCATCTGGGTAACCAGAATCGAGGCAGGAGTCGAAACTTCCTTTAACATGTTCAGTTCCTGCATCGCTGCCAACAGGCGATCCAGACCCAGGCTTGCTCCGACGCCCGGCAATGATTGAGTTGTGAACAGTTCGGCCAGATTATCGTAGCGTCCTCCTGAGCACACGCTTCCAATGTTCGGCAAGTCATTCAGAAATGTTTCAAAAATGGTACCAGTGTAATAATCGAGGCCTCGTGCGATAGAGGGATCCAGTACAATACGTTCACATGGAATGCCGGCTTTTTCTACAGATTGAAATAATTCCCGCAGGTTTTTTATTCCAAGCTCTCCACTGGAATTTCCGGATAGTTGCTGCTCAAGTTCATTCAGGATTTCTTCAGATGATCCCTTAGCGGTCGTCAGTGAAATCACCTTTTCTGCCTGTTCTTGAGTGAGACTGCCCTGCTCTTTCATTTCGAGAATGACTGCCTCGGGAGTACTTTTAGGAAGCTTATCGAGCGCTCTTAAGACCTCTGCTGATTGATTGAGCAGTCCCAGTGTTTCCAGGAGTCCATTGAGAATCATGCGATTGTTGATATGGATTTTAAACTCTGAAAACCCAATTTTGACCATTAAATCATGGATAACAAAAAGTGTCTCAATGTCGGCTGAATTGGAAGTAGTGCCTATGGTGTCGAAATCACATTGAACAAATTCGCGGTATCGCCCTTTTTGAGGTCGCTCGCCGCGCCAGACTGTACCGACATGATATCGTTTAAACGGGATTCCCAGCTCATTAATATTCTGTGCAGCAAATCGGGCAAAGGGAACTGTCAGGTCGAATCGCATGGCAACATCGCGTCCTCCCTGTTCAAATCGAAACATTTGCTTGTCTGATTCTGCTCCCCCTTTTCCTGTGAGAATCTCAGTATATTCCAGGGCGGGTGTATCGATCGGACTGAAACCATAACTACGATACACTGACTTAGCTGTTTCTATCAGTTGTTCCCGGGGAATCATGGCTGCTGGAAGATAGTCCCGAAACCCTTTGAGTGTACGCGGGGCAATTAATGTTTTTTTCACAGTTTTCTACCGACTTTGATCATTAGGGATCTCATTGCGATCGTATGTATGAGAGCTGGGAGTATGATTTAACGAATCAATAAAATCATCAATATGAACGCTAGACCTGAACGACGGGAAGTTTTTGAGTATGTGTACCTGTTTGAGATTTTTTTCGTTTCTTTTTAACCGGAGGCAGAACAGCATGGGCATATTCCCAAATTTGTTCTGGAGTTTCGAATAATCGATCGTAAGTTCCATCGTTATCGTATTCACAATCATCGGTTGTGTAGGAACGACAAATCTTAGGACGGTCTTCATAATTTCCGCATCGATAGTCTGGCAGAAGGTATTTGCAATCTCCAAATACCATTAAAAACCATGTGTCTTCATCGACAAAAATCGAACAATGGCCATGCATAACGTACCAGCGCATGTGATCAAAATCTTCCCAGTCTTCGGGAGTTTCAATTGGCAAAGCAAAGTAGCGACAACAACGCGCTGTACAATAGCTGCATAAAACTTCCCCGGGTTTGAGTTCAGATCGTTTTACAGTGACCGCTGACATTGTCGTTTCCTTTGATGAATTGGTAATAATGATGACAAAGTTTCATGTTCCTGGGATCAATCAAAATTTCGACACGCGTCTGATCAGACATACTAAGAAGATTCGAAGCATGAACTAAACCTTGATTCTCTAAGAATCAGTGAAGAATCAGGATGTTTTATATGTCATCTTACCGGAAAATGCACGGAATCAGAGGATAGAAAGTTTGGGTTTTCAAGGAGAAAAGAGACTGTTTTTCTGGTCTTGTATTGATGAGCCTCTGTTTCTGAGATCGATTCGAGCCGTTATATGATTCACATTTGTCGGTTTTAGCGATTATCCAGTCAGGATCAGGTCGATAAATGCGGTTTCTGCTTGACCCTGATTTACCGAGGGACTTATCATTAAGCTATCTACCTGCTTGACTTTCTTAACGATTCATTGGCTCGTTACCTTATCTGATTTAGGATACGCTTGAATAATTGATCCCACAGGATTTATTTTCGTTTTCACACTCATTGGATGACGATGTAATGGACAGGATGGTAATAGTAATTCAAGCTCCTTACCATTTTAAAAAGTCAATTCCGAAAAACTCGTAGAATATACCGATATTAATAAGTTGTCATAATTCGAAATAGAATAACGAGTCAATGTGCTCGTTCGATTTCATCAAGGTTAAAAAAGATGCATAAATCTGGAGTTGTCCTGGTTTGGTTTGTCGCTCTCACTGCTGTCGGGGCTGTCATGTTGACATCAAAGATGCTTGATGTTCGTGGTAGCTGGCTGAGAGCCGTTGAAAAAAACAAGGCACAAATTGAGAAGAATGATACGGAACTTGAATCCAAAGAGGCTGAAAATAAGGAACTACGCAGTCAGCTGACACGTCTGATGCTGGGATGGAATCGTTACTGGGATGCAAAAGTCACAGTGAATCAACAAACGGGTGAAATTCAACTTGGTATTGGTGGAAATCAGGGACTGGGGAGTGCTCAGGAAGGCGATGAGCAAGTTGCTCAGGCTGTGATTTTTGCTTTTCAACCAGATCCAAACAGCCCTGCCAAGGTCAGTTATGTAGGCGCGTTTCGTGTCAACGCACTGGAACCAAACGTTGCGTTATTGATCCCCGTTACTCCTCCCCAACCAGGAGAAGTTGCGACTTGGAAAAATGGTACCTGGCGTTTAAGGGCACTTGTGCCTTCCCAGTTTATCTCTGCTTTGAGGACTCTGCGTGACGATCTGGTAGAACGCAATCAGCAAATTAAGAGAAAGGAAGACCGGATTCAAGATTTGAATCGATTGATGGCTTCTGCAAAACAGCGACTGGATGCAAGGGTGAATGAACTGATCGGTTCTGATAAGGCGCCTCAGGATGAGATCCTGCCTGTCGAGTTGAGAAAAGGATTGGTAGCGGGTCTGGAAGAAGAAGAGCAGATACGAAATCAGGAGTTTCAAGTTACGGACCGATTGCGACGTGATCTGTTAAACGTCTATCAAAAACAACGGGCACTGATCGATGAAGTCAGCAATCTGACTAAAAAATTGCCTAAAGAAAAAGAATAGTCATTCAGTTTTTTTGAAAAATGACTGCAAAAGGCATGGATGGTGGACGCTGGCTCTCAGGACGTCCGTAGTTACGAAATAACAAGCAAGGATAGGTTGGGCGATGGGGATTGAGAGCCGGGATTACCTGCGGCATGAAAGTGGCGGAGGAAACTACAATTCTTTCAAAACGACTTCCGGTGGCTGGGCCATTAAATATTTGATCATTGCAAACATTATTGTGTTTGTGCTTCAAAATACTTCTCCTTCCATTCTGAATGCTTTCGCGTTACAGCGCGATGCCGTCTTTCCTTCATTCCAAATCTGGCGGTTTGTGACCTATGGTTTCTGCCATTCGACGTCCTCTTTAGGGCACATTTTCTTCAATATGTTCGTGCTCTGGATGTTTGGTCGTTCGGTTGAACCGATTCTGGGCTCACGAGAGTTTTTAGTATTTTATCTGATGGGCATTGTGATTAGTGGGATCTGTCATATTGCCATCAGCGGTGCTCCTGTGATTGGTGCTTCTGGTGGTGTCATGGCTGTGGTCTTCTTGACAGCCATGTACTTTCCACGCATGACCGTGCTTTTAATGTTTATCTTACCGATTGAGCTGCGCTGGCTGGCTGTGTTATATGCTCTTGTAGATGTGTTTGGTGTCTTAAATCCCGGCGCTGATAATGTTGCGCATGTAGCACATCTGGGAGGTGCCGCGTTTGGTGTGGCCTATAAGTACTTTGGCTGGAATTTGACTGCAGGTTTCAATGGCAAATGGAATTCATTCAAATTACAAAGCAAAGCCAGAAAGAAAAACTTGCGTGTCTATTCGGAACCTGATTCGAAACTCTCAAAGGCGGGGCTCGACGAAAAAGTAGATACGATTCTGGAAAAAATTAGCCGCGAAGGTGAAGCAAGTTTGACCGATCAGGAGCGAGCATTACTCAAAGAGGCCAGCACTAAATACAAAAAACGGTAATCTAAGTGAGTAGACCATCTCCCTTTACAAGGATTGAAAGTACTCGACTGCAGAATTGAGTGGCTCCAGGAATCAAACATGTCTCAATCACATTTTGAAGAGCTGATTCATCTAGCCCGATCGGGAGATCGCACTGCAGAAAATGAATTATTGCAAAAGTGCCGGGCTTATATCTCTTTAATTGCACGCGCTCAAATTGAGGGCTGGATGCGCACCAAGTTCGACGCCTCTGATTTAGTCCAACAGACATTATTGGAAGCACATCAGGGAATCGATAACTTTAAAGGCGAGACAGAAGCAGAATGGTTGGGTTGGTTACGAGGGATTTTAAACCACAATACTCTGGATTTTGCCCGTAGATATCAAGGCGCTGCCAAACGAGACGTGAGCAGAGAGTTTTCAATCGATCAAGGGGGATGCATTTCTGGGAATTCTGGCCAGCGGCAATGGGAATTGAAAGACCAGACAGAGACTCCCAGTCGTATTTTGTTAAATCGAGAACAGGAAATTCTCATGGCTGAAGCAGTTGCGCAACTTCCTGCTGATTATCAGGAAGTCATTATGTTGCGAAACTTACAACGGCTTTCGTTCAAAGAAGTCGCTGAAAGAATGAATCGAAGTCCAGGTGCAGCGCAAATGCTCTGGCTGAGGGCTCTGAATCGATTACAAGAATTCCTTGAAAGTGTTTAAGTCGTATTGCAAGTCGTTACGAATGATCTGGTGCAGAGGCACGTTGATAAAAGAAAGTATTGAGCCTAGTGTCGATTGAGGAAAACGATCAATCCGAGTTCGCAATTGAAGTGTTGAATAAATACTTAAATTACTTGCAAGCCAATGATCAGGAAAGCTGCCATGAATTACAGATGGTCAATCCTGAATTAAAAAAAATAATGACGTATCTGGATTCCCTCGAACGTTTAGCTCCAGAAATCGATCATTCTGATCTGGTGCATTCCCTGGGGCCGGAAGATCCGACTCAAATCTTATCGAGTAGTAGTGCTTCAAGGCAGCCACTCTCTCATCAGAAGATTGATTTCGGGAATTATGAATTGCTGGAAGAAATCGGACGTGGCGGAATGGGGGTAGTTTACAGGGCACGCCAGAAAGACCTCAACCGGATAGTCGCCTTGAAAACTATTTTAAGTAATCAGTTTGCTTCTGAAGAAGAAGTACGTCGATTTTATCTTAAAGCCCAGGCAGCTGGACGATTGCAGCATTCCAATATTGTTTCCATTCATGAAGTCGGACAGTATCTGGGACAGCATTATTTCACGATGGACTATATTTCGGGTAGTTCATTAGCGAATGCAAAAAAACGAACAAACTCGGGAACAGCTCCGGTTGATTTCTATCAGATTGCCTCCCTGATGCAAAAGGTCTCGCAAGCCGTTGAATACCTTCACTCCAGGGGCATTATTCATCGAGATTTAAAACCGTCGAATATTTTAATTGATGAAAACGGGTTAGCTTATGTCACTGACTTTGGTCTCGCAAAAATATTTGATGTTCGACATACGAATCTGGAAGATGACGTACATACTCAGAGTGGAATGATTGTGGGAACTCCCGGTTATATGTCACCAGAGCAGGCAGCAGGACAGCTTGCTGATATTTCTGCACGCAGCGATATCTTTAGTCTGGGTACGATTCTTTATGAATTAATGACAGGGATTTCTCCGTTCAAACAGAACAGCCCGCTCGATTCTCTGGTTTATGTTATTGAAGGAGAACCTCCCCTTCCTCATACGCTCGATGCCAGCATTCCTTCTCAACTGGAGCTAATCTGTCTGAAGTGCCTGGAGAAAGATCCTGATTTACGCTACCAGACTGCAAGTGAACTGGCTAATGACCTGGAACGATTTATTGCAGGAGAAGCTGTTCAGGCGCAACCGGCAGGATTTCGGCAGAAATTTCAACGCTGGTTTCGCAGGCAGCCCGCTTTAGCCTCTCGCTTATCAGCAATTTTTCTCTCGACGGGAATTATCCAGACGGTTTACTCAACGCAAGGCGTAGATCTTAATTATCACCTTAAGATCATGACGATTTTCTGCCTGTGGTCAATCTTGTCTCTGTTTTTTCAATGGGGATTAGATCACTTGAAAAATAAGGGAAAAGTGCGGTTTTGCTGGTCAGCGGCCGATGTTTCACTTTTGACCGGGTTGCTGGTCTTAGCAGAATCTCCTATCGGAATCCTGTTGATTGGTTATCCGATGCTGATTGTTGCTTCCGGTCTGTTTTTTTATGTAAGACTCGTATTTTTCACGACGGTCCTTTCGATGCTTGCATTTTCAATTCTGATCATGCTTCGACCGGAGTTAGTGGAGTTGTGGCAATATCCCGTGATCTATGGCATGGTCCTGGCGATACTTGGAATGATTACAGCCTATCAGATTTTTCGCGTCCGAGTGCTGAGCCGCTACTATGAACTGCGTCGCCCGTAGAGATAACCAGAGCGAAGTCGTTATGCTACTTTCGCATTACCCTGCGAAACATGATGAGAAATCTGACGGGAAAGTGCTTGCCAGACTCGTCCGGTTTCAAGCTCTTCCATGCAGCATAAATTATGAGGTCCGCGTTTCGGGCATTTTTTATGATAACTGCCCGCACAAGCAACGTTGGTGGAAACAAGCTCATGCTGATCACCGGGAGGCCCGGACCGAAGTGAACTGGTACATGTAAAGATTCCGGTGACGGGAGTCCCGAGTCCCGCAGCAAGATGCATGGGACCCGAATCATTGGTCAATAGAAAATCGGACTCGATCAGAACCGCCGCCAATTGTTTGAGAGTTGTTTCGCCTGCGAGATTGAGAACACGGCCCGTCGGTACAAATTTGTGTAATAAACTTTCGATATGATTTGTCAAAGGGCGTTCCTCTGAGGTGCCAACCAGAACGACATTACAACGAAAGTGTCGGATTGCCTTTGCACCAACGGCCGCAAATTTTTCCGGAGGCCAACGTTTTGTGATCCATTGCGCACCAGCATGAATGGCAAGAGTGGGAGCGGGGTAGTTCTGTCTATCGAGTTTACTTTTTGCCCAAAATGTATCTGTGTTACTGAGCGAGATGTCAGTTTGTCTTTGAGTTTCACCAAGTCCCAATGCGTCAGATACTCGCCAATATTTTAAATAAGCTGGAACCATTCTTCCGGTATCTGGGATAGTCAGATTATAAGCGAAATGGGAACCCTCACGCGCTGCTTCAATCCCGACGCGCCAGCGTGCTCGGGTGGCAGCTGTCATGATTCCCGTTCTTAATAATCCCTGAAGGTCAAGTACCAGGTCAAATTGACGTTGTTTCAAGTCTTTCAAAAAACGCCACCAATAGCGGGCGGAACTTCGACGACTGAAAGGAATAATTTCATTGATGTATGGATGCCCTTCGAGCAGATTCGCAAAACTGTCACGAATGACCCATGAAATAGTAGCATCCGGAAACCGTTCGTGAAGTACCGGCAGGATGGGAAGAGTCTGCACGACATCACCCAGCGCACTAGGTTTGATGATACAGATTCGCTTGGAATCAATCTGATCCAGTTGAGATAGGGAATGGTGCGAACTCATCGTATCTGTTTTATCGCTGTCGATTTGGGGATTATTTGAACAGGAGAAGTTAAGCGGCAGGGCATCATAATAGGAGAAGCTCAATTGGGGCAAGATCAGCTTTTTAAATGCATATTTTAAGAGTAAAAGCCCCCATTATTGATCCTGATTAGATGAATATGTTTCCAATATATTATATTTTTTTTGAGAAACTGCGAAACCAAACTTTCCCAGGCGAGTTTGATTTTAAGTGAAGTAAACCTGAAGCAGGAATCGATTTCCTGTCCCATTTTTGAGCATGAGGAGTTGTCTTGATGAAAGTTAGCCTGTTATTGGTATCAACGTTTGTTTTTGGGATTACTGTTTTCGCTGGTAATTCAGTCATGCAGGCTGAGCAAGGGAAAAAGGGGGAACGACCCAATCGTGAGCAAATATTGAAGAAGTTTGATAAAGATGGTGATGGAAAATTGAGTGAAGCAGAACGCTCAGCGGCTCGAGAGGCACGCTCGAAAGGAAAAGGGACTCAAGGACCTGGTGGCAAAGGCAAAGGGAAGCAAGGAAAAGGTGGTAAAGGCTTTAACTGGGAAGAAATGCTCAAAAAATTTGATAAAAATGGCGATGGGAAATTGGATGAAACCGAACGTAAAGCAGCTTTTGCAGCGCGAGGAAAATCAGGTCAAAAAGGCCCTCGCATGAGTAAAGAAGAGATGATCAAAAAGTTTGATAAAGATGGCGACGGTAAGTTGGGTGAAACCGAGCGCGCGGCAGCTCGTAAGTCTTTGGGAGCACGCTCAGGGCGAACGAGAATGAGTCGGGAGCAAATGCTTAAGAAATTTGACAAAGACGGCGATGGAAAACTAAGTGAAGTTGAACGTAAGGCCGCCAAAGCAGAAATGATGAAAAATCGAACCCAAAAAGGCGCTGGTAAGGGACCTAAAGGATCGGGTCAAAAAGGGGATAAGGGAAAAGGTAAGAAAGCATGAGAGTGTAGCGGGCAACTAAGAACATCGCTTGGCTCTACAGGTCGGCCAGTGATGTGAACAAAATAAGCCGACTGAATTCGTTTCAGTCGGCTTTTTTTATTACCGAAAATCATGGCATTGAAAATCATGTCTGGTCTGAAATAATTTCTTTGTCGAAATAATTCGTCCCCATTCCCGCATCAATTACAATTCCCTGCGAATTGATCCCGGATGAACGGGGGCTGATTAAAAACGCGGTCGCGTCAGCGACTTCTCTGGTCTGGACGGCTTCTTTTCTAAGAGTTGCTTTTTCCGCAAACAGGTAACTGTCGACATAACCGGGGATGCCTGCAGAGGCAGATGTTTTCAGCAAGCCGGGACAGACTGCGTTAAAACGAACTTTTGAAAAGTTGGAAAACGATTTGGCAAGAAAGCAAATCGAAGAGTCCAATGCTGCTTTCACAGGACCCATATAGCCATAATTCTCAGCAGCCATGCGCGTTGTTGAGATGGAGATAGTGACAACACTACCCTGCTCTGGATCGATTAATTGGCTGAATGCATTGGAGATCGCGATCAAAGAAAAACAGGATATGTCCACTGCCTGTAAAAAAGCGGCGCGGGGAGTTTGATGAAAGGGGAGCCAGCCCGCTGAATAGTCAGCAAAGGCGATTGAATGGACCAGTCCATGAATCACATCGTACTTCTGACTGATTTCCGATTGTAGCTGATCAATTTCCGATTGATGTTCGACGTCACAGATATAGATGGGCGACTGTTTCAATATCTTTGATAAGGATTCTTTACGCTCCGCAGACCGCACGACATAAATTACTTCCGCGCCTGCTTCTTCCAGGACTTTGCCGGTCTGATAGGCGACACTTTTGCGGTTTGCGACCCCAAAAACCAGAATCCGCTTTCCAGCTAACTTCAAAAAATCCATCAAACAGCTTTCCGAGATAGATTAAAATAAACAAAACCGGTGTTCGAACGGATCACTCTGACAAATTTTCCTTTTTTTCGCAATGTGGAATAGATTGTGACTCTTAGATAAGTGGTAATTCGCAATAATGAAAAGTATCACAACGCTTCTTTTAAAACCCGTCAATTTCTCAACTGCTCCCGGAAAGTTGTATTTATGTTCCAGGCACGTGCATCACTGAAATCGTTAGCTATTCTCTGTCGATCGTTAAGCACCATGCTGGAGTCCGGAGTTTCGATCACAAAATCATTCGAACTAGCAGCAAAAAAAATGGGAGATCATCGACTACAGCAGACCCTTCGAGAGATCATTGTCGAGTTGAAATCGGGCAATGATGTGACATCAGCCATGCGGAAACAGGGAACTTTTTTTCCTGAATTATTAGTGAATATGGTCAGTGTAGCTGAGCAAAGCGGAGGTTTGCCTGAAGTATTGAAAGCCTTGGCTGAACATTATGACCATTTGCTGAATATGCGGAAAAACTTTTTTCGACTCATTGCCTGGCCTGTGTTTCAGTTTGTTATAGCCATTCTGGTAATTGCTTTGATGATTCTCGTGCTGGGACTCATCGCGAGTGCCCAGGGAGGACAGGCAATTGATGTAATGGGTCTCGGTTTGTCAGGTCCCAGTGGCGCCATGATCTGGCTGACGTGTACGTTCGGTTCGATAATTGTCCTGTTTGTGGCCTATCAGATATTGGATCGAATGTTCGGGGGGAAACGCTATTTTCACCGTATGTTTCTCAAAATTCCAGTTTTGGGTGGGTGCATGCGGTCGTTCGCTATGGCACGCTTTTCCTGGGCGTTTGCACTTACACAGCAAGCGGGAATGAATATTCTGGACTCGCTCGATGCCAGTTTGAAAGCAACCGGAAACGGAGCTTTCATTGCTGAAATTCCGCGTGTGAATGGCGTGATTAATGATGGCGAACACCTTACGAATGCCTTAGCTGATACAGGCTTATTTACAGAGGAATACATCCATATGGTCGATGTGGGAGAGACTTCAGGAACCGTTCCTGAAACTCTGCAACGATTGAGTCCTCGATTTCAGGAAGATGCACAGCGCAGTCTGGCGACTTTAGCCGCGGTCCTGGGCTGGCTAATCTGGGCGCTGGTTGCCGCTTTTATCATCTTCGTTGTTTTCCGGATCGCTTTTTGGTATCTGGGAATAATCAATGATGCCTTAAAACAAGTCTGAAGGTCTGAGCACGGCATCATCAGTTTTATTTACTTTCCCAGTCTCTTCTTAAGAGTTAGTAGAAGTGTCTCACTTTCAATTTGAACTGATCCATACGGATTCAAAAACCGGCGCACGTGCTGGACGCTGGCATACCCCTCATGGAATTGTAGACACACCGGCATTTATGCCTGTGGGAACTCTGGCTTCGGTGAAAGGTTTACTGCCCGAACAACTGAAACAGGTGGGAACTCAGCAGGTTTTAGCCAATACCTATCATTTGGCACTGCGGCCCGGAGCAGAGATCGTACAGGAAATGGGAGGATTGCATCAATTTATGAATTGGGATGGTCCCATTCTTACAGACAGCGGTGGTTTTCAAGTCTTCAGTCTGGCAAAACTCACGAAAATGGATGATGAGCAGGTTGTTTTTCGCTCGCATATTGATGGTAGCTTATTTGAATTATCACCAGAAAAGGCGGTCAAAATACAGGAACAGTTGGGTGCGGATTCTATTATGTGTCTGGATGAATGCCCGCCACATGATGTGCCATCGGAAAAAATGCAGGATGCAGTTGATCGGACGACAAAATGGGCAGCACGATGTCGAGATGCCCAGAAGCGTGATGATCAGGCTCTCTTCGGTATTGTTCAAGGAGGCACTGATCAGAAAATGCGCGAACGTTCCGCTGAGGGGCTACTTCCTCTGGAGTTTCCCGGGTATGCGATTGGTGGCTTAAGTGTAGGTGAAAAGCCTGAGGATATGTACTCTACGCTTGATTTTACGACTCCGATGTTGCCGGTTGAGAAGCCCCGTTATTTGATGGGGGTGGGCCGCCCTTCCGATCTGATAGAGGCGATCATAAGGGGAGTCGATTTGTTTGACTGTGTTATGCCTACCAGAAATGGGAGAAATGGAATGGCATTTACCAGTCAGGGGCGAGTGAATTTACGTAATCAAAAGCATGCTAGAGATCCCAATCCTCTCGATCCTGAATGCGATTCACCTGGTTCAAGGGACTATAGTCGGTCCTATTTACGCCATTTATTTATCTCCAGAGAGATGCTGGGCCCAATATTAGTCTCCCTGCACAATATCGCCTTTTACCAAAAATTGTTGCGAGATTTGCGTCAGGCAATACTCAATGAACAAGTTGAGGAGTTTAGGGCGGTTCACCTTGCCCGCTGGAACGCATCTTTCTAAGATACAGCTTACTTAATTATTAGATAACTCCTGAAATTGTTTAGGTTTGGGCCGATTCAGACCAGACAATGATTCATCCATACATGAAAATTTAATCTACGATTACGGGATAGTTGTATCCCTAAGTTCTTGATGAATATTGCTTTAGTGGAATTGCTCCATAGGCCTTGGAAGACATTTGAATGAACATTTTACTCACAACATTATATTTTTTCGCTGAAGAAGCGCCCGGAAAAGAGGGCCCTGCTCCTTCTCCTATTTTTCAATTTCTGCCACTGATTGCGATCGTCATTTTCTTTTATTTTATAATGTTCCGTCCACAACAAAAAGAACGGAAACGTCGTGAGCAGGCCCTCGGTGAGTTGAAGAAAAATGATCGCGTTGTAAGTATCGGCGGGATTATCGGTACGATTGCCAGCATCTCAGAGAAGGAACAAGAAGTCACATTAAAAATTGATGAGAACACCCGAATGAAATTTCGCCGAAGTGCAATTCAGGGGCTCTATCAGGAAGATTCGAAAGAAACGAAATAGCTGGTTTCGAAATGTACTCTTAGAGAATAAGTATCTGGCACTGTGTTGTCAGTTTAAACCTTCATTGCCGATCAAATCGGCCCATATTATCAGATAGTTTTGGGACTAATTGAATGACAGGGATTGATTTCCACTCAACAGCTCTTTTAGCTGAAGAAGTGACTGAAAAGGCGACATCACAAGTATCAGGGTGGTTTATCATAGCCATTCTTGTTGTCGTATTCGTTCTACCCTTCATTTTGGGGGCACTGATAGCAAATGCTCTTAAGATGAAAGATTTTTCACGCAAAATCGGTCTGGTATTATTTACCGCCGTCATTGCCTCGACACCTTTCGTCTGGCAGATTGCCAGCGGTCACGACTGGCGAGATGCCATTCGGTTGGGAATCGACCTGGCAGGCGGGTCGAATATGGTCTTTGAGGTTGACGAAGGCAAGAGTGAAAAAGAGCTTTCCAACGAAGTGATGGATCAAATGGTGGGAGCCATTGGTCGTCGTATCAATCCTTCGGGAACGGAAGAAGTAACCGTTCGTAAAGTAGGACAAAACCGGATTGAAGTCATTGTTCCTGGAGCTGACAGTGATGACGTTCAACGGATCAAATCGCTCATTACCCGGTTGGGAAGTCTGGAATTCGATATCGTAGCGAATCGGCGCGATCATGCGACTCTTGTTTCGCGTGCGTTGGAAGCTCCTGGTAAAGATATTCGGGATGGCGAGGGCCGAGTCATTGCCAGTTGGCGCGAAGTAAATAACGATGAACCGTTTAGTCAGGATGACCAGATGGTTGTGCGACCTATTACACGCAAAGATGGAACTCCCGGTGAAGAAGTATTGGTGATCATTGAGCCAAATGAGGATCGCCGTGTGACAGGGAAATACCTGGTTCGTGCACGACAGTCAACAGACCAGAATGGTACCCCGGCGGTCTCTTTTACATTTAATGCCCGTGGCGGTAATCTTTTTAGTCAGTTAACCTCGAAAAATCGTCCCAGTAAGGATGGGTTTCATCGCCATCTGGCCGTGTTACTTGATGGGAAAGTTCAATCTGCGCCTCGTCTCATTACAACCATTGGTGCTGAAGGACAAATTACCGGTCGGTTTACTCAGAAAGAGATTTCAGATCTGCTCAATGTGTTAAATGCAGGGGCCTTGGAAGTTCCATTAAAACCTGAACCCGTCTCTGAATTTTCAATCAGCCCTCTTTTGGGAAGTGATGTTCAAGAGAAGGGAAAACAGGCGATTCTGATTGCGGCAATTGCCGTTATTTTCTTCATGCTGATTTACTATCGTTTTGCAGGTCTGGTAGCAAATATCTGCTTAACTTTGAACTTGTTGCTGGTCATGGGGACGATGTCATTTATCAATGCCACCTTTACTCTGCCAGGTTTGGCAGGTCTGGTGTTAACGATCGGTATGGCCGTCGATGCCAACGTGCTTATTTTCGAACGAATTCGGGAAGAGAAAGCACGTGGTTCCAGTTTGAGGATGGCAATTAATAATGGCTTTGCGCGTGCCTTTACGACCATCATTGATGCGAATTTGACGACTCTGATTGTGGCAGTGGTTCTCTATATTATTGGAACGGATCAGGTTCGCGGTTTTGCTGTGACGTTATTCATCGGGATTGTGATGAGTATGTTTACCGCGTTATATGTCGGACGCATCATTTTTGATATTTTTGAACGAAAACGCTGGATCAGTGATCTGAAGATGATGAGTATCGTAGGGCATACCAGCATCGATTTCATCGGTAAGAAAATGGTTGCTGCGATGTTCTCAATCGCATTGATTGTGATCGGAATGGGAGTGGTTATTACGCGTGCTGAAGAAAATCTCGATATTGATTTTACTGGCGGTACGATGGTGACATTCGAGTTCGAAGACAAACAGGATATAGATGCAATTCGAGGCTTATTACAAAAAGAGTTTGGTAATAGTTTGACACTGGAACAACTACAGCTTTCAAATGATCCTGGCTCTGATGGACGTTATTTCCGTCTGCGTACTACGTTGAATGATGCGGATAAAGGTGAAGAAGACGTCAAAGCAACGGATTCGATCAGAGATAAATTAAATAAGACATTTAAAGACAGCGCTCAAAAGTTGCGAAAAGTAACGATGAGTTTTGGTGAAATCAAGAAACTCGAGGGAAGTGAGAATTCTCCTGCAGGGGCTGAAGTGGAACTGACATTTAGTGGTGACTTGAAACCATCGACAGTTGATAATTATCTGCAAGAGGCCATTGCCTCAATAAAGAATGCCGATAAATCAGCTAAATACGAGCGTGTTCCTGAGCTTCAACTGAAGGGGATTTCTGCTGAAAGTAAAGATGATGCAGCTGACGAAGCGACTCGCTTTAAGAAAATGAATGCACAAGTCGGGCCTGACCTGCTGGTTGCTGATCTAAAAACTGCGTTAAATGAGATGCAGACTGTGATGGAGACAACCGCAATTTTAGATGAAGTCAATAGTTTTGACAGCTCTGTTGCTGGCGAAATGCAGGAGTCTGCTTTGCTGGCTATGTTGATCAGTTTGATTGCGATTGTGGCATATGTCTGGTTTCGGTTCCAGAGAATCACTTTTGGTCTGGCAGCTGTTGCGGCGTTAGTGCATGACGTACTGGTCGTGCTGGGGATGGTTGCATTAGGTGCTTATCTAAGTGATACCGCCTTGGGGCCTGTATTAGGTCTGAATGATT
This sequence comes from uncultured Gimesia sp., assembly GCF_937910335.1. Taxonomy (GTDB): domain Bacteria; phylum Planctomycetota; class Planctomycetia; order Planctomycetales; family Planctomycetaceae; genus Gimesia. Next base: position 18,930 of record NZ_CALEMX010000057.1, read on the forward strand.
TTAAAATCAATCTGCCCATGATCGCCGCATTTCTGACCATTGTTGGTTATTCGTTGAATGATACCATTGTGGTGTTCGACCGTATTCGAGAAGTACGTGGCAAGAACCCTGCTCTGACCAAAACAATGGTCAATGAGAGTTTGAATCAAACGCTCTCACGAACCTTGCTGACATCAATCACGACTCTGATTGTTGTTCTCATCCTCTATACCATTGGTGGTGAAGGAATTCACGGTTTTGCATACTGCCTGGTTCTGGGAGTGATTGTCGGTACTTACAGTTCGATCTTTATTGCCAGCCCCGTTTTACTCTGGCTGATGAATCGTCCTGGAAGTGCGACCGCACGTGCTACTCAGCAAAGTGAAAAACAAGCCCGTGTCAGTAGTAATTAACCTGGGTTGAGTACAAAAGACTGACGGATTCAAACAGAATCAAATTTCAGAGGACTGATCGTAAGATCGGTCCTCTTTTTTTAATACCATGCCTGATCTATCGAACGATATTTCAAGCCATTGGGGTGATGAAACAGATGCGATGATTTCAGAGGAAGGGTTGCAACTTCAGCGAACTTTTCGGCCTTCAATGAAAACGGCTTCTACAGATCCCGGGAATGTGATTCCTTCAAACGGAGACCAGCCACATTTGGTTTTCAGGTCTTCTCGCTTGATTGTGACTGGTTGTTGCAGGTTGAGTACGGTTAGACTGGCTGTATAGCCGGGTTCAATTTTACCGAACTTCTTGGGAGAGATATACGGGTTTACAAAATCACCAGGATTTTCAGAGCAAAAGAGGGCAGCCTGTTCGGGGGCAAAATTCTGCTCCCGAATCAGCCAGGTGACAAAAGCGCCGTAAGTATCGAGGTGCGGTTGTCCCGAAATCCCCTGCTCATTTTCTTCCAAAGTATGGGGGGCATGATCTGTGGCAAGGTAATCTAATGTGCCCTCGCGTAGTGCATCCAGCATTGCCTGACGATCCGCGATGGTGCGTAAAGGCGGGTTCATCTGCATTTTTCCACGGTTTTGATCTGTCAGATCAGACTGATCAAAATAGAGATGGTGCGGCGTCACTTCGCAAGTAACCTGCACGCCACGGCTTCTGGCTTCCCGAATCAGTGGTAGCCCTTCCCCAACGGAATAATGACACAATTTCCCTTTGAGATCATATTTTTCGATCATCTGGAGGGCAAAGCGTGTTGCAGAGATTTCACATTCTGCGGGTCTTTGATCTTCATGGTTTTTTGCATGAGCATGTTGCTCAAGTAAAACGGGATCTTCACAGTGAAAGCTCACATCGCAACCACGATACAATGAGAGCGTTTCGTCAAGTTGCTCAAGGGTTTTGAAAAAAAGATCTCCTACGCTGGGGCCCATATAAGCTTTGTAGGGTACTGCAAATGATAGAGGTCTGGTTCCCGGGCCAATACCTGCATACAGCGTAAAGTGAATCGCAGGGTTTCGTTTTTGCAGATGTCGACTTTTTTCGTGGTAGCTTTCATCAGTAATCGGCGGAACCGGGTTATTAGGCATGTCGGCAACATGTACCACGCCACCATTTAGTGCAGCGGCGCCGGCGGTACAAAAATCTTCTTTGTAAATTTGAGATTCGCCGATGTCGTCTCGGGCGTGGATGTGGATATCACCCATGCCGGCAAAGATCAAGCAATCATCAGAAAAAGAGACATCTGCCTCACCCAGGTTTGAGCCTACTTCAATAATTCGATCGCCTTCGATGCGAATCTGGCTGTTCAATGTACCTGAAGAATTAACAAGACTTCCCTGTATGATCATCGAATTGAAGTCATTCCGTTTCTACTGTTTTAACAGTGTGCTGAGCATCGTTCTAAAAGGCTACCAACCAACTGACATATTTGTTTCTATTGCCAGTTGAGCCTCATGCAGATCAGATCCGGTATCACGCATATAAAGTCTGATTGCGTGTACTTTGTCTCCGGAAGCACGGAAGAGACACTCACGTGCCATATCGCAGGGTTCTGTATGGCCTTCAATGCCAAGTAGACGCTTTGAAATCACCCACATATCACGAGGACGTCGCGTGACACGCAGGATTTCATCTTCAGGATAATTTTCCTGAGCAGCATTTTCCGCTTCCTCTTGAGTATTTGCCCAACCCACCATGATGTGTGCGTTTGTTTCAATCTCATAAAGAGCCATAATTCAACTCCAGTCTGAAGAATGGAAAAAGTAAGAATCTAACGAACAATGAGGAATAATAGGACTCTTTCGAATTTATCTTAGCAGGATATCAACTCTGATGTCAGAAATCGAACAATTCCTTGTGCCATATTATAGCCAAGGGGGATTCAGGGGGAGAGTGTCTTCTTGAAATTGTTTACAGAAAAAAAGAAATCCAGAAAAGTGACTCGATTTTCGCTTGGCGCTCCCTGCCGATGCGTAAGGGCTGGCATTTTTACTATTTTAATCAGTATTCAGCTGCTGGCGCGCGTCCCATTTTTCTTCCGCTGAACTTTTCCTGAGATAATAAGGGGTTAGATCCCATGTTTCAGTCACGGAACGGTAATCAGCAGTTTGGCATTTTTTCAGGAGATTAGCGGTAATTATTGAGACTTTCGCAGCATCAGGCTGGCGGAATTCTGGATCTAGTAGTCTGCATTTCGGCAGAGCGAGAGGCTCAAGTAACTCAATTCCAGGCCCATTGATTGTGCTGCCGGTTTCAAGAGAATGAGAAAAATCAGTGATTGCCCATATGCGGATTTCATCAGATTTTTGCCATTGATTCTCTGCAATTTTAACATATTTGCCAACAAACAAGTCTCCCCGCTGTGCATTGGAAATAACATACGTTTCGCTGACTTCAGGTGGACAATTGAGGGCAATGGCTTCAAAAGTATCAATTCCCAGTATGGGACATCCAGTGACATATCCGAATGTTTTGGCGAAAGTGATGCCGATTCTCAAACCCGTAAAGCTGCCAGGTCCCTGGCTCACGCCAACTCCTGTAATTTGATCGGGCGTTAATTTCAGTTGAAACAGTAGCTTTTTTACTTCCGATACTAGTGTTTGTGCATGTTTTCTTCCCTGCTGTTGCAGCTCGGTTTGCGCAATTTTCTGTTGAGCGTGATAGATCGCGATTGATCCACAGCGACCTGAAGTCTCAACACCTAGGTAATACAGAGAGTTTTCCACGCGGACTCAAATAAAAACATCAAAGACAAGATACAAATCGATTAAAACCCTGTAGAGTATGACAGACTGCGGTCTTTGATCCAAGTCTTTCAACCGGATTTTCCAAGTGACTGTATAGCAAACCGATATCAGCACTTGAATACCTGATCCTTCAAAGACCGTTTTTTTTGGTTTTCCTGGTGGATTATTTTTTCTAACCTCATCCAGAATATTGCTATTGAAACATGTTTTTTCTTAAAAAATTTGGTGAGTTTCTGACGTCTTTCGATCTGAAAACGAGTAGCAAATGGTTCGTTTTGTCCTGCTTGATTGGAATTGTCGCTGGATTGGGGGCCATCGTCTTTGATGCTCTGACACAGGTTGTCCAACATCATTCACTCGGTTCGATTGCCGGTTTTGAGCATCCACAAACTGTGGGAGAACATTCCATATATGAATCAGAAGAGAATAAAAATGAATTAGAAGTGAATAAAGTCAGTTTTTCTCCCTGGTTGTTATTAGTGGTTATTACTTTGGGAGGCCTGGCATCCGGACTGATTGTCTATAATTTTGCTCCTGAAGCAGAAGGCCACGGAACTGATGCTGCAATCGATGCATTCCATACAAAACGTGGGCTCATTAAGTTGCGAGTTCCCTTCGTGAAAACAATCGCTTCTGCCCTTACGCTGGGGACCGGAGGTTCCGCTGGGCGTGAGGGCCCCATTGCGCAAATTGGCGCCGGTTTTGGTTCCTGGGTTGGGACGACGTTAAAACTTTCCGCACGTGATCGAAGGATTATGCTTGCGGCCGGCGTGGGTGCAGGTATTGGTGCTATCTTTCGTGCTCCGCTTGCAGGAGCATTATTTGCAGCAGAGATTTTGTATAGCAATGCTGATTTCGAATCTGATGTGATTGTACCCGCTGCGATGTCTTCGATTATTTCTTATTCTGTTTATTGCCTGTCTTTACCCCAGAATTTGCGTTTCATGCCACTGTTTGGTAATGAATTACATCATACGGTAGATTCGCATGCAGAATTAATTCCCTATGCGATTTTGTCTGTTGTTCTGAGTTTGTCTGCCATGTTTTATGTGAAGGCATTTTACGGTACGAATCGTTTGTTTAAAGCACTGCCTGTGAAACCGATGTTCAAACCAGCCATCGGTGCATTTTTGACAGGGTTAGTAGGAGTCGGGCTTTATTATCTTTTTCAAAAAGATATGCGAACTTTATCAGTCTTGTCAACGGGTTACGGTTTTCTGCAAGATGCGTTAACTTCAGCAGTCGATCTGGGGATACCACTTTTGCTGACGATCGCATTTGTGAAAGTCTTTACAACTTCATTGACGATTGGTTCCGGGGGATCCGGAGGAGTGTTTGGACCCTCAATGGTAATTGGCGGCAGCGTCGGTGCTGCAACAGGACTGTTTTTGCAGCGACTGTGGCCTGGCCTGGTTACACAACCAGAAGCGTACGGGTTGGTTGGCATGGCAGGTTTTTTTGCCGGGGCTGCACACGCACCTATTTCTACCATCATTATGGTTTCGGAAATAACAGGAAATTATTCATTGCTCCTGCCAACCATGCTGGCATCAACGCTCTGTTTTGTACTTTGTCAAAGAGTTCATCTCTATCAGAAACAGTATCCGAGTCTTCTGGACTCGCCTGCACATCGTGGCGACTTTTTGATTGATGTTCTGGAGGGAAGTCATGTTTCCGACGTATTTGATCCTGAAAGAAAGATTCAACTGATTCCGGAATCAAAATCATTGGATGAGATTGTGCATTCGCTTGCAGGAACTCAGCAGCATTATTTTCCAGTGGTTGATGATGCGGGAAAAATTGTTGGTATTTTTTCAGAAGACGACGTTCGAGCATATTTGTATGATGAAACGCTCTGGAAGCTGGCTGTGGCACGAGATATTATGCAGTCTGAATTCGTGAAAATCAGTCCGGGAGATGATTTGAATACTGTGATGCAACGATTTACTGCGATCAATGTCGAATCTTTACCAGTTGTCGATGAAAATGATCCAGGGGTTTTGCTGGGCATGCTGAATCGTAAAGAGACCATTGGGTATTATAATCAGCAGTTAATGAAATGTAAGAGAGTCGGTGAAGATAGTGGTGAATGAGTTCGATTCAATAATCAGTCACTCTTCGTCACTGTTTCGCATTTCAAATAGAAACCGTGAAGGAAGTGTGGGCTGTTTTTTTCCCCATTTGGTTCGGGTGGTAGCACGACTCAATGTCAAATAGTCTTGTGCTCTTGTAATACCAACATAAGCGATACGTCTTTCTTCTGCAATTTCTGAGTCTGTTCCTTCTACCGAACGTTTATGCGGCAAAAGTCCTTCTTCCATTCCTACTAAATATACACGCGGGAATTCCAGTCCTTTAGCACTGTGCAAGGTCATAAGCTTGACGGCATCTTGTGCAAGTTGATCTTCTTTTTCATCCAAATTGTCTCGGTCCCCCAGTGCGATTTCCTCCAGAAAACCAATGGGTGTTGGCTCATTAGATCGCTGGCAGTATTCTTTGATGGATTCTATGAATTGTTCCAGAATAACGATTCTGGCTTGTTGCTGTTCGGAAGTTTTATACTGTTTCTTGATTTCTGATTCATAATCGATCTCTTTAATTAAGTCTTGCATGATTACAGCAAGATCACGAGGAGATTGATTGAGGCGTGTGCGATAACGCTTTAGCAGATCATGAAATCTATCTAAGCCAGTACTGGCACGAGCATTCAGTGCATTTGATTTTGCTGCAGAGGCAACAGTGTCCCAGAATTGATTGCCCTCTTTCACTGATTGATTCACTAATTTTTCAATAGTACCGTTTCCAATGCCTCGCGTTGGCGTATTAATGATTCGCAGCATGGAAAGTTCATCATTGGGGAAAGCAAGTGTTTTCAGGTAAGCTAATAAATCACGAATTTCACGACGATCAAAAAAAGATTGGCTACCAATCAGTTGATAGCGGACATTAGTGCGACGTAATTCTGTTTCAAAAACTCTGGGTTGTTCATTCGTGCGAAAGAGAATTGCAAAATCACGTAAAGGAGTCTCCTGAGCTTCGTGCAGATATCGGATTTCCCCAACGATCTTTTCTGCTTCAGTTTGTTCGTCTGGAAAATCAAGAAAACGTACAGGTGGTCCCATTTTTTTGTGTGCGATAAGCTGTTTTTTGTGTCGATCACGATTGTGTGCTACCAGGCGATTGGCAATCTCAATGATTTTATCAGTACAGCGATAATTGTTCTCAAGTCGAACGACTTTTGCACCTGGGAACTGGTTTTGAAAACCAAGAATGTGACGCACTTCTGCCCCGCGCCATCCATAAATCGATTGATCATCATCACCGACCACGCAGAGGTTCTGATGCGGTTCTATCAGAGAGCGGATCAGGTTGAATTGTGAAAGGTTGGTGTCTTGATACTCGTCAATTTGGACATACTCAAACTTGTTTTGAGTTTTCTTGAGTGCCTCGGGGAACTTTGAAAATAGCTCATTGGTCAACATCAATAAGTCGTCGAAGTCCACTGCTCCGCTAGATCGCAATTTAGTCTGGTATTTTCGATATGCCATTGCCGCGAGAAAGTCAAAATCATTCTCGGTAAAATTTGTGGCCTCTTCTGGTGAGATGCCTGCCATTTTCCAGCCACTGATGCGATTGAGCAGGTCTCCTGGACGCAGGCTTTTATCATTCACTCGAATGTCACGTAGTGCAGAACGGGCTGCTGATTCCTGATCTCCTCGATCATAAATGATAAATTTATTTGGATAACCCAGCAAAGAAATTTCTTCTCTGAGAATTCGTACACACAGGGAATGAAATGTAGAGATGAATGGTTTCGCGGGAAGTTTTTTTCCCAGCAGTGATTTCATTCGCTCTTGCATCTCTCGCGATGCCTTGTTGGTGAATGTGACCGATAAGATTTTATCTGGAGCAACACCATTTCGAATGAGCTCGATCATCCGATAAGTAATCACTCTGGTTTTTCCTGTACCTGCTCCGGCTAAAACCAGAAGTGGCCCTGACAGAGTTGTGGCTGCCTCACGTTGCGCAGGGTTGAGAGATGACAGATGGCTCGAATGATTCGGTCTGGTTGAGAGGGGCATGAACTTAATCAGTAGTCAAAAATAAAGAATAGAAGTAGTCAATGTCATCGAGAGAATCTCAATAGCAGGTGAGTGGAATCAGGGGCTCTCATCAGAATTCTTTGGATTGTTTTTTGACGAGGGTTTTTTCTTTATCAGGTGATCTGTTTTTGATGGTGTCTCCTGCGGTGGTTTTTCTAGCGGTGGTTTTTCTTGAGAGGTCGAATCTGTGGATGATTTTAATTCCGGTGAAGTCTGATCTGGTTGTAGCCGATAGGTGTCTTGGTTTTTGGTTGACTTACCAGGCTTTTGAGGCTGCTTTTTGTGCTGCGGGTTTTTCTCAGAACGTGTTTTTTTTCTTTTTGTTTGAGATGTTTTATGCGTGGATGTAGTTTGAGGTGAGGCTGGCGGCTTAACAATTTTCTCTGGTAATGCTTCTTTCTTTTGTTGCTCTGTGTGAAAAGCTTCCTTGAGTGGTTGCAGCATATCAGCCATCGTTTGCCAGCGATCTTGAGGATAGAGTTCCAACCCTCTCATGATCGTTTCTGCTAATTGAGTATTGATGTCAGGTAGGAAGTTCTGTATGTCTTCCGGTGGGGTATTGATATGTTGCAAGACTGCATCCAACGTCTCTGCTGCATCCCAGGGTAATCTTTTCGTCAACATTTCGTAACAAGTCACTGAATAAGAAAAGATATCGATTTTTTGACTGGTCTTTTGCCGTTTGATAAGTTCAGGAGCCATGTAGGCTGCTGTTCCCGTACGATTTCCGGGCTGTTGAAAGGGAGCTGTATTGGGAACCACCAGACCAAAGTCAATCAATTTCAACTCATGCTCATTATTTACAATAATGTTACGTGGGCAAATATCCCGGTGAATCCAATTTTCCTCATGGAAATATTGGATCGCTTCACCTAATTGAATAATGTAATTCAGACAATTGGCTCGCATGTCCTGGTTTTGAGATTCTACCAAAAAACTGAGACTATATCCTTCAACGAATTCCATAACCAGAAATTGTTCGTTTTCAGTTGTGGTCCCATGCTCTAATGTTTTGACAATATTGGGATGGTTTAACTGAATTGCGATTTCACCTTCGATTGGTTTATTGAGTCCGATAAAACGGGATTCGAGTTCTAAAGTTTTCTGTTTGTGTAATACTTTGAGGGCGACCATTTTTCCAGAGACGTAGTCATTCGCGCGCCAGACTTTGGACATACTTCCCTGCCCGACACGTCCAATGAGTTCGAAACGTTGTTTAATATTAACGTGCGGTGTTTGGGATTCTTTTGAAAAGAAGCGTTTTAGAAAATTCATGTATTCACCAGACAACGGAAAGTGAATTCAGGGCAAGTCGAACCCCAATCTGAGAAAATATTAACCAGCCCCAAAAAGATAGTATAATTGTCTTTATAGAGATACGCAAAGTGGTGCCGCCAAACACTCCTGGCTCTGGAGTTGACCGTTCACAAAAATGATTGCAGATTTGGCAACTAATTTCAAAATCTTGCGAGTTTTCAGTGAGAATCAGAC